>DGNJ01000096.1:9308-25137 GCA_002388905.1 Cellvibrionales bacterium UBA4495 | reverse complement strand
CTTGACAAGGACAACCAGCCTTGTCCTGCGCAAACCGCCTTGCGCTGACGCCTGTCAGGTTGCGCAGAGGCCACTCACAATTTTTAGAGGTGCCCTTTATTCAGAAAACCATCGGATGCCGTGATCATTTTCTTTTCGCTGGCCATTTGCGGGGCATGGGCCAGGAAGCCCCCGTCCACCGAATAGACTTGCCCGGTAATCCAGGCGGAGCGATCCGAGCCCAGGAAAGCCACCATTTCCGCCACGTCCTCGGGCTTGCCCAGGCGGCCGGCGAGCTTGTTTTCCCGGTACAGTTCCTGGAACGCATCTGGCATCACTTCGGCGAGTCGCTCGGTCATCACCAGTCCCAATGCCAGGGCATTGCAGCGGATCCCCTGTTCGCCGTACTGGGTGGCGACATATTGGGTGAGGGTATTGATGGCGCCCTTGGAACAGGCATAGGCGCTGGCGTAGATCTGGCCGGAGAGGGAGGTGCCGGAGCTGATATTGATAATGGAACCGCCCCCGGTGGCGAGCATGTGCCTGACCGCGTGCTTGCACATGAGCATGGTGCCACGGCTGTTGACCTGGAATGTCTTGTCCCAGGCTTCCACATCCATGTTGAGGATATCGCCGTCGGCTCCGCCGGCGGTGAGCGCGGCATTGTTGTCGACGATATCCAGCCCCTTGTAAGTATCGAGGGTGAATTCCATCAACGCCTCGACGCTTTTCTCGTCGGCAATATCCACCGGGAAGGGCACCACCTCGCCTAGCCGGGAGGCTTCCCGGACCGCGGTTTCCAGCGACTGGCCGGGAAGGTCCGCCGCCACCACCCGGGCGCCGCCCGCCGCCAGTCGCTTGACCGTTTCCAGGCCGATGCCGCGATGGGCACCGGTGACAATGGCGACTTTATCCGTTAAATCCTGCATGGTTGCATCGTTCATCGATTTTATCCTGTGTTGTGGTGTTGAAAATCCGCCGTCCCGCCGGCGACGGTCATCCGTGGACCCCGGCATGCGGGGGCGGAAGGGAATATCGGCACAGCGGGTCGCTGCCTCCGGCTGGCACTTTCCCTACTGACCCTGCGCATTCTGGCTCGATGGTATTGGCACCGTCTCCTTTGTCAGCCGGTAAAAGCAGAATGCAGCCAGCAATAACAGTGGCAGCAACAGCATGAATGCCGGCTGGTAGCTGCCGCTCAGATCCCGGATCCAGCCGGCGAAAAGCGGCGCCAGGCCCGAGAGGCTGGCCACCGCCATTATCAGCCCCATGACCCGGCCAAAATTCTCCGACCCGAAACGCTGGGAGGCGACGACGATAATCAGTGGCAATAGTCCCCCCGCGGTGGTCCCGAGCAGGAAAACGCCCGCGGCCAGGGAAGGGTAGTCGGAGGCCAGGGCCGTGAGCAGGATACCCGCACCGGCGAGACCGGTCAGCGTATAGTAAATCGCCGCCTGGCTGATGCGGTCGGCGAGAAACCCCGACGACAGCTTTCCTCCCGCCATGAGGATCGCGGTGATCGATACGATAAAACCGGCCTGGGGCTGGGATACCGAGAGGTCCCGGGCGTACAGCCCCATGTTCTGCAACACGGCCGAGAACAGGGCGGCCGGTATCGCATAGGCGATGGCCAGTTTCAGGACGTCCGGATTCCTGATCAGTTCGACGGATGACCTGGCCCCATGAGTTCGTTCCCCGGCCGGCCTGGGCCGGGGTGCCGCGCCGAGGATTAAAAAGGCCAGGGGCAGGAGCCCCGCGCCAATCACGCCGGCCACCAGCATGGCCACGATTCGCCAATCCATGACGGCGAGCAGGGAGGCGAGGAGGGGTGGCATGACGAAACCTCCCAGCGAGGTGCCCAGGGCGCAAATGCCGATGGCCGTGCCCCGTTTTTCCTCGAACACCCTGGCCACCAGGCTCTGGGACATGAGCGGGCCGGTCAGCACCACCGCCATGGGCATGAGCAGGGTAAAGACGGCGATCACGGCCCAGGCCTGTGTTGCCTGGGAAATCAGCAGGAAGCCCAGGCTGTACAGGGCAATACCCGCCATGACCAGCCGGCGTGCCGGAAAACTGTCGATAAGCATGCCGCCAAAGGGCGACAGCAGCGCCGCCATTACAGTCATACCGGCAAAGGCCATCATCAACTGACTGCGGCTGGTGGCAAATTCGTCCACCCAGGCCACGGCGAAAAAGGTAAAACAGTACATGCCGATGCCGATAACCAGCATCTGCATCACCAGGGTCAGGGATAACACTATCCATCGGTATGCCGGTGTCATGGGTATCCTTTTGTATTGTCGACGCCGAGGCAGGCCCGGGCCGGCGGGATTCCGCGCCGGGCAAAGCGGCCAATCATAACATGGCTGAGGCAACTCGCCTTCGGGCGTGCGGCGGGCTTGTCGCTGTGGCGGACAGGGGTTATGATCCACACAATATATAAGACAATTGTCTGGTCACCTTGTTAAGCTGTTGTGTGGCCGGCAACAGAGAGTCAGCGGCAAAAGACAACGGCGAAAGACAGGCTATCTATGAGCGATGCCCAAACCCTTGAGGAACTGCGGGCCCGGGAGCAGATCCGGGAACTGGTCCTGGCCTATTGTCGAGCCATTGATCGCAAGGACTTTGTGCTGCTGCGAAAGCTCTATCACGAGGGGGCTGGCGATGAGCACGGCCTCAATCCGTCCGGTACCGCCGATGAATTTTTTGAGCGGCTGCCGGGCCTCATGCAGCCGGTCCAGGCCCTCCATCACAGTATCACCAACCACGCCATCAAGGTGGAGGGCGACTATGCGGAGGGGGAGGCCTATGTATCGGCTTTCCATGTGGTCGATTTCAATGGCGAGCGATACTCCTTTCTCCAGGGCGCCCGCTACCTGGACAAGTACGAACGGCGCGACGGCGTCTGGAAATTCGCCCATCGCCGGGTCGTCACCGACTGGCTCCAGCGTTACGGCGTGGCGCCGGACATCCTTGAGAACGCGCCCGAGATCCACGGCATGCGACTGGGCAGCAGCGGTCCGGACGACCCATCGCATTCTTATTTCCGCCTGTTTCGCCGCGGCGAACCCTGATGTATTGTCGGCCGACAGACCCGCATTGCCGGGAGTCCGGGAAATACGTTCGCCCGTTCCGGGCTGGTCGCGAAGTTTGCTGAATCGGGAGTACCCTTATGACATTACTGACCACGGACAAGCACTACCGGGTGTGCCCTTTTTGCGAGGGTATGTGCGGTGTCGAAATCACCACCGAAGCGGGGCGGGTTAAATCTGTTCGTCCCGACCGCGACAATGTCTGGAGCCGGGGTCACGTCTGCCCCAAGGGGACCACCCTGGGGGAAGTGCATCACGATCCGGACCGCTTGCGCAGCCCCATGATCCGCGAGGGAAACCAGTGGCGAAAGGCCACCTGGGACGAAGCCTTCGAGCGTTGCGAGACGCTGTTGCACGGCGTTCGGGAAAGACACGGTCCGGAAGCCATGGCCGCGTACCTGGGCAACATGATCGCCAAGTGCTTTGGCGTCAACCGCTACACGGGAGAATTCCTCAAACAGGCGGGTATTGCCAATATCTTCAGCTCTTCCACGGTGGACCAGCAGCCCAAGAACCTGGCCTGCCAGTTGATGTATGGCGACATGTGGCGGATACCTATTCCGGACCTCGACCGGACTGACCTGATGGTCATCTTTGGCGGCAATCCCGCCGCCTCCAAGGGCAGCATTTTCTCCCATCCCAACGTGATGCAGGGTATCGCCGATCTGCGCAAGCGGGGCGGCCGCGCCATCGTTGTCGATCCCCGCCGCACCGGCACCGCCAAAAAAGCCGATCAGTGGATCGGCATCCGTCCCGGTACCGACGCCGCGTTCCTGCTCGGGGTTGTCCATACGCTGTTTGATGAAAAACGCGTGCGCCTGGGCCATCTGGAACCCTGGGTGGAAGGTGCTGCTGCCATCGAGGCGCTGGCGGCGGACTATCCGCCGGAAAAAATTGCCGAATTTTGCGGCGTTGAGCCCGGGGTGATCCGCACCCTGGCCCGGGATATCAGCGAAGCGCCGTCCGCCGCCGTATACGGTCGAATCGGCCTGTGCAACCAGGAGTTCGGCACTTTGGCCTCCTGGCTGATCGATGTGGTGGCGGCGCTCACCGGCAACCTGGACCGGGAAGGCGGCCTGATGTGGAGCCGGGAAGCGGCGCCCCACCTGAAGCTCTCGCCCCCATACCCCAGCGACGCGCCGGTGATCACCGGGTATACCCGGGTCCGGGGCGCGCCCAAGGTTCTGGGCCAGAGCCCGGCGGGCTGTTTTGCCGAGGAGATGAACGAACCCGGCGAGGGCCGTATTCGCGGCCTGGTCACCGTTGCCGCCAATCCGGCATTGAGTGCGCCCAGCGCCGGGGCGGTGGCCGATGGCCTGGCGGATCTGGAGTGCATGATCAGCGTCGATATCTATCTTAACGAAACCACCCGCCACGCCCACGTTATCCTGCCCACGGCGTCGGTGCTGGAGCAGCCGCACTGGGACAGCTGGGCCTGGCCTTTTGCCCTGAAAAGCGGTGGCCACTATTCGCCCCCGCTCTACGAACCGCCCGCGGGCTGGTGCCCAGACTGGGAAGTGATGTTGCGGCTGGGGGCCATTTGCGGTGGCGCCAGGAACCGGGATATCGACATAGCCGCCCTTGACGACGACTATTTCGCCGGCATGTGCCGGCAGGTGGGCATTGATCCGGCGGTGGCCATGGACCATGCGCCGGACCCCGGGCCGGAGCGGATACTCGACCTGGCCATCCGCACCGGACCCTACGGGGACCGCTACGGGGAAAATCCCGGCGGGGTTAACCTGGCAACCTTCAAGGCCGAGCCTCACGGTATCATGCTGGGCGAGGCACGCCCCTGCGTCGAGGAGGTGGTGACAACCCCTTCGGGAAAAATCGAGCTGGCACCCGACTTCATACTGAACGATATTCCCCGGCTGGAAAAGGCATTGGCGCGGCCGCAACCGGAGACGGTACTGGTCAGCCGCCGGCAGCTGTCGTCGATGAATTCCTGGATGCACAATGTCGACACCCTGATGCGTGGTCGCCACCGCTGCACCCTGCAGATACACCCCGCGGACGCTGCCCGTCTGGGCGTGGAGGAGGGCGATCTTGTGCGTATCGCCAGTTCGGAAAACGCCGTGGTCGCCCCGGCCGAGATCACCGGGGACCTGGTGCCGGGCGTGGTGTGCCTGCCGCACGGGTGGGGGCACGACGCCGAGGGTGCCGAGATGCAGGTGGCCCGGGCCCACGCCGGCATCAACAGCAATCGCTTGAGCCCCGGTTCGGCGCTGGACGTACCGTCCGGCAATGCCGTGGTCAACGGCATTCCGGTGGCGCTTGAAAAGGCGGCGGAGTCCGCCGCCTGAATCCCGCCGTCAGACGCCCACACCCTCGCTGGATTGGGCCATCATTTTTTTCTCGGCACTGACCTGGGGGCCGTGAGCGAAATAGCCCCCGTCAACGCTGTAAATCTGGCCGGTGATCCAGCTGGCCCGGTCCGAGGCCAGGAAGGACACCATCTGGGCGATATCGTCGGGGTCGCCCAGGCGGCCGGCCAGTTTCTGGTCCACCATCAATTGCTGGTAAGACTCGGGCATGGCTTTCTTGAGCATTTCCGTCTTGACCAGACCCACGGCGATGGCGTTGCAGCGAATGCCCTGGTCGCCGTACTGGGTGGCGATGTACTTGGTCAGGGTGTTGATTGTACCTTTCGAGCAGGCGTAGGCGCTCTGGTAAAGCTGGCCGGCCAGTGAGGTGCCGGAGCTGATGTTGATGATGGAACCGCCGTTCCGGGTCATGGCGGCGATGGCGTGTTTGCACATCAACATCGTACCCCGGGCATTGACGGCAAAAATGCTGTCCCAGACATCGGGGTCCATGGAGAGGATGTCGGTATCCCCGGCCAGGCCCTGGCGGGCGGCGTTATTGTCGAGGATGTCCAGCCCACCCCAGGTATCGCGCGTGAATTCCACCAGCTCCCTGACGCTCTGTTCGTCGGTGATGTCCACGTGGCGTGCGACCGCGTCGCCCTTTTCGGAAGCTTTTTGGGCAGCTTCCTCGATGCGACTGCCCGGCAGGTCCGCCAGAACCACTTTTGCCCCGTTGGCGGCGAGCCGGCTGGCCGTGGCCAGGCCAATGCCCTGTTGAGCGCCGGTGACGATGGCGACCTTGTTTTCCAGTTCCCCTTGTCCTTTGTTGTCCATTGCATAGCCCCTGGGTTGATCGGTTGATTGATGGTTTTCAATTGGCGCCGGGATTGTCGTTGCCGATAATCCCGGTGAATAACCGGGCTCCATTATCCGCATAGGTTTGCAGGAGTTCCAGTGCCATCCGGTTGCCGCGAGGCGTTCCGGGTGCTTTCGGCGTTGCCGGGAGCCGGATCCGGCGCCGGGCCGACTGTTGCGAAAAGGACAAATTGGCGATCTCGGGTCGGCGGGTGCATTTTTCCGACCGCAGACGCTTGTGCCGGGCACGGCGACGGATTAGCCTCGACGGCGTTTTAGCCGCATCCCGGAGGGCTCCATGCCACCGCAGTCAGATAGTCCCGCCAGTGTGTCTGTGCAGACAGCCGTGCAACGGCGTGGGGCCGTACGCCATTTTCTACCCCGGCCCGTCGACCGCGCCGTGCTGGAGGACGCTTTCGGGCTGGCCCAGTGGGCGCCGTCCAACTGCAATACCCAGCCCTGGGTGGTTTACCTGGCAAGCGGTGAAACCCGGAATAAACTGGAAGCGCGCCTGAAGCAGGACGGGAAATCTTTCCATTTCACCACGGATATCCCTTTCCTCAGCGACAGCTTTACACCCCTGTACGAAGCCCGCAAGAAGGAGCACGGGGCCAGGATGTACGCCGCCAACGACGTTCATCGCCACGACCGTGAAGGTGACCGGCAGGTGTTGATGCGTAACCTCAGTTTTTTTGGCGCCCCCCATGTCGCTTTTTATTTTATGCCGGCCTGGGGCAACGAGCGCCAGGCCTCGGACGTAGGCATGTATGCCCAGACCGTGGCCCTGACCCTGGCCGCATACGGTATTGCCACCTGCCCCCAGACCGTGCTGGGTTTTTTCTGCGACCCGGTACGCGAGGTCCTGGGCGTGGATGCGGATATGAAACTGCTTTACGGCATGTCCATCGGCTATGCCGACACATCCCATCCCGGCTGGCGCATCGAGCAGGAGCGGGCCGGGGTGCGTGAGGCGGTGACCTTTCTGGATTAGGTGCGATCCCTACTTGCCGCTATTGCGGAATCTCATTGGTGCCGCAGTTTCCCTTGAGTTTTGCGTCCGGCTGTCTTTGTCCGCCGACCGGGCCTGGGCGGCCAGGAGCCTGGCGTAAATGTTTCGCATGTCGGCGGCGAAATGCGCCACTGAATGCTGGCGGGCGGATTCCACGGCGTTGTCGCTGAACCGACGTCGCAGGGCCGGGTCGTCCAGCAGTGCTTCGAGACGCCCAATCCAGGCCCCGGGGTCTTCCGGTGTCTTGAAGCCGTTGACGCCATCCCGTACCACATCGTCGATGCCACTGGAACGCACCGCCACCACCGGCATGCCCGCGGCCATGGCTTCCAGTATCACCATGCCCTGGGTTTCGGATTTGGAGGCGAACAGAAAGAGGTCGCCGAGGCGGCAATAGGCGGGAATATCCTCCGGCGCCACTTCCCCCACCAGGGTTATATGATTGTCCAGGCCGAGCCGCTTTATTTTTTCTTCGAGACGGGCTCGCTCATTGCCCTCGCCGATGATCAGCAAGCGGTATTGGCGATGACGCAATTCAGCCAGGCTGTCGATGATGAAATCGATATTCTTTTCCTGGCTCAGGCGCGAAATACTGATCAGTACAGGTACGCCATCCAGGTGATGTTCTGTGCGAAGCCGGTTGAGCCTGTTGTCGTCGACCTGTCGGAACCGCTCGAAGTCGATACCGGTGGGCAGTACATGAATGGGGGCAGTGACACCGATGACTCTCAGGTATTCCTCGGCGGAAAAGGTTGGCACCACCACCGCATCGCAGCGGTTGGCAAAGCGTTTCACCAGTTGGTGGGATATCAGGTTGCGGAACAGCGGACCCGGCAGGGGCACGAAATGGGCGTAGTGCTCGAGCCGGGTATGGTAGGTATAGACGGTGGGAATCTTGAGCCGCCGGGCCAGCCACAGGCCGGCGCTGCCCAGCCATAGCGGGTGGTGGAGGTGAACGATATCCGGCTGGAATTCCCGCAATCGGAAAAAAAGTTTTGGCGAGAAAATATTGGTGATACGCAGAAGCTTTCGTTTGCCGAATGCGATCAGGGTCGGGACCCGGATCACGCCTTCCTCTTCGCTTTTGTCCTGCCTGCCGTAACCTGGGGCAAAAATCAGGACCCTGTCGCCCAGCGTTTTCAGGCCCCGATAGAGCCGGTTGATGGATAGGGGCACGCCGCCGATAAACGGAAGATAGTTGTTGGTGAACATGGCAATGCGCAACGGTTTATCGAGAAACGGCCGCGGGTCCGTGTCGAAGTCCCGGTAGAAATCCCGGTCCACGAAGATCGCGGTGTACAGCTTGATACCGACAACGATAAAAATGCTGAGAATCAGGATGAAGTTGACAAAGCCCACGTAAAAGAGTGAGTGGATAAAAAACCAGAGGCTTTCCAGAAATCGCAACAGGCCGTGCTGGCCAATGTCGAGACGCTGGAGGTCGTAGTCGACCCGGTCTCCGTCCACTGCCACCTTGATGTAGTGATAGAAATTATCCGCATCGTTGAGGACCAGGCCGCCGGCACCACCGGTGACAAAATAATCCGTACCGTCGAACGTTTGCCGGGAATAAAAGGGCAAATTGGCGGAGAACACGGCATCCACCTCATGCCTGCCAATCAGTTCGCGCAAAGTGTCGCGAAAAGGGCCTGCCTGGAGATGGCTTTCTTCGATTTCGAACAGTGGTTTCTTCCCCGTTTCGTACAAGGGGTGCGACATAAACAGGAAGGTATTCCGGGTGGGGGCGCTGGCCAACTGGTCCCTGAGCCACAGGGTCTGCCAGAGACGGGGCGTCTCTTCCGTGGTATCGAGGAAAACGAACCGGTTGCCGTTCAAATCGAAACTGAAAAAATAGGGGCCGTAGTGCTGGTAGAAGCGAAAAGCGCCGAAACTGCTGTATTCGTCGGGGCCGAAGGTGAGCAAGTGGGGTGGGTCGAGGCGCTTGAAGGTGCGGTGCACGGCCCGGTATTTGTCCTCGCCGCCGCCGCTGACCGCGTTGCCGGCGGATACGACAAAGTCCACTCCCGCGTCGTTGAGCATGGGCACGATTTTGCGTTCGAAAATGCCAATGGAGTTCTTGATGTTGCCGACAACGGCAAAACTGAATTTTTCCCGTCCGCCGACGGCGTCGCGTATCGCCTGGATATTGCGGGCATTGACGGCTTCGAAATCCCGTTCAAAGAAATTGAGGTAGCCCTTGTAGGCCACCAGTCCGATGGCTATAAGCAGGTTAATATAAAAGACGATTTTGAGTTTATTGGTCTTCTGCATAGGTCGTGCTCGCGCGCAGAAATTCACGGTTGACGAAAAAAATGCCGATCACCATGCCCAGGTGCACCGTCAGGAAGCGCCAGGCCAGGGTTACGAGCACGATGTGGTTGGCGGTGATCAGGCCGGAAAACAACTGGCCGTACAGGCCCTCGGCAATACCCGATGCGCCGGGGGTGGGGGAGAAATACATGACCAGCGTGGTGACCAGCTGGAGTCCCAGGATAGTGGTCATGGGAACGTCATAACCCAGCCCCCATAACAGGACGATGCTGAAACTGAACAGGCACAGGAGGAATACCACGGTAAACACCAGGGTCAGCGCAATATCCCGAGGGTGGCCGTTAAGGAAGTCCGTGAATGCCAGCGAGAAGCGGCGCATTTCACGACTGAGCGAACGCATCCATCGCTGGGCGCGCTGGCGCTGCATCATCCGTGTCTGGCTGATCCCGGCCAGTAGCGTCAGCACCGGACGCAGGAACCAGTTCGGCCGCAGTATCAGGGCAATGAAACCCGCCAGATAGATGCCGACAAAACCGCCAATATAGCCCCAGGAACCGTTTAACACTCCGGCCTGTTCCAGGCGGGGCCTGGCGGCGATAAATACCAGGGAGCCGCCAAAGATCATCAGCGCGGCGAAGACGGTCCTGGCCGTGGTGGCAGCGGTGGCGATACCCACCGGGACCCCGTGACGGCGCATGAAATAGATCTGGGCGACACCGCCGCCGGTGGCCATGGGGGTGATGTTGGAGAAAAAGAGGTTAATGAAGACAAGGCGCATCATCGCCCTGAACGGGACATGGCTGCCCATGGTGCGCAGGGCATAGTACAGGCGCAGGCCGTCGGCCACATAGTAAACCAGCAGCAACACCGCCACGGAGCCAAGTACCGCGGGGGACAGCAGGCGCGAATCGAAACGGACGAAGCCGGCCCCCAGCAAACGGGCAATGGCCAGGTAGCCTGCCCCGGTACAGGCCAGAAAAATCAGGGCGGAAACCAGCAGGCGGCCGTGCCCGTTGATCCCGGGGATCAATCGCTTGATAACAATGCTCCCGTCGCATGTGGGTTCGCCGGTGATGACGTTCACAGCGCCCCGGCGGAGCGGGACCGGCAAATCCCGTCAGTATACAGCGTTGCACGGGCCAACTCAGGCCCCGCTATCCCGTTTCCCGAGAATCAGGGCGTTATCAAGCATTCGGGTGGAGTAGGCCCATTCATTGTCATACCAGGCCAGGATCTTGACCTGGTCGTCGATGACCCGGGTGTGGGCGGTATCGAAAATGGATGAAGCGCTGTTGTGGTTGAAGTCCGTGGATACCAGCGGCAGTTCATTGATTGCCAGGATGCCCGGGAAATCGTCCCGGGCGGCACGGCGCATGCAGTCGTTGACCTCTTCCACGGAGGTGTGGCGGGATGCCTTGAAGGCCAGGTCCACCAGGGAAACGTTGATTACCGGCACGCGCACCGCGAGGCCGTCCAGGCGTCCGTGCAGCGCCGGGATCACCCGGCCGATGGCCCGGGCCGCCCCGGTACTGGTGGGAATCATGGACTGGGTCGCCGAGCGGGCCCGGTGCAGATCCTTGTGGTAATCATCGATCAGGTGCTGGTCGTTGGTGTAGGCATGGATAGTGGTCATCAGGCCGGATTCGATGCCCAGTTCCCGGTGCAGGGCCTGGGCCACCGGCGCCAGGCAGTTGGTGGTGCAGGAAGCCGCCGACACCACCCGGTGCTCGGGTCGAAGTATCTGGTGGTTGACGCCGTACACCACCATGGCGTCCGCATCCTCCCCGGGCGCCGACAGGAGGATCCGCCCGGCGCCGGCTTCCAGGTGCCGGGTGGCGTCACGGCGCTTGGTAAAGCGACCGGTACATTCCATCACCAGGTCCACATCCAGTTCCCCCCAGGGCAAAAGGGCGGGATCTTTCTCGGAGAGGACCCGGATGTCGTCGCCGTTGACCCGGATGGACCCGTCTCCGGACTCCACCGTCCCCGAAAAGGGGCCGTGGGTGGAATCGAACCGCAACAGGTGGGCGTTGACACCGGCATCCCCCAGATCGTTGATGGCCACCACCTTTAGCCTGTCGTTGTAGCCGTTTTCATAACAACTGCGCAGGATATTGCGCCCGATACGTCCGAAACCATTTATTGCCACTCGCAACATGGAACTGCCTCCTTCAATCGGCTCACACACACATATGGTTTCTTTAGTCTAGCCCGGATCGTGCCCCAGTACGCGCCGGGCCGTCCACGGGGAGATATCCACAAAGGTGGTATCGGGAGCTAGTGGCAGCCACAAAGGCATCGGGGGCAATCATTGGCGGGGTTTTTTGAGACCCGGTGGGAAATTGACTACCCTTGATTGACTATCGTTAAAGGATTCCGTGAATTTCCCATTCATCGATTACCGGCGGTGAATCATGTCTGTTGCCCTGAAAAGAATCTACGACAAGCCCGGACGCGACGATGGTTACCGGGTTCTTGTGGATAAGCTCTGGCCCCGGGGCATAGCCAAGCGCGATGCCAGGCTTGACGAGTGGCTCAAGGAAATTGCCCCCTCCGACCAACTCCGCCGCTGGTTCCACGACCACCCGAACCGATGGGGGGAGTTCCGCCGCGCCTACCTTCGCGAACTCAAGCCCTGGCGGAGCGCCCTCCGGCCCCTCGCCCGGCGAGCCCGGCGCGAAACCGTTACCCTCCTCTACGCCTCCAGGGACGATCGTCACAACAATGCCGAGGTGCTCAGGCAGTATCTCAATATGCTGGGCGCTTCCCGGTGATGCCGGGCGCCGGGCCATGACGGACTTCAGGGGCAGGCGGGCCAGTTTTCGGTTTTACCAGGAATTGAACGATTTCCTGCCCGCCGGGCAGCGGGGCCGAAGCATCGATTATTTTTTCGACGGCAACCCGGGTATCAAGGACCCGATCGAAGCCCTGGGGGTTCCGCACACCGAGGTGGAACTGATCATTGTCAACGGTCGTTCCCGCGGCTTCGACTACCAGCTGCGCGATGGCGACCGGGTCGCCGTTTACCCTGTCTTTGAAAGCCTGGATATCTCGCCCCTGGTGAAGATTCGCTCGCGCCCTTTGCGCCAGGTCCGTTTTATTGCCGATGTACACCTGGGCAAGCTGGCCCGGTATCTGAGGCTGCTGGGTTTCGACACCCTCTATCGTAACGACTACCGGGATGAGGAAATCGTTCGCCAGGGTGTCGCCCAGCGCCGGGTGATACTTACACGGGATCGGCGGCTCCTTTACAACGCGGTCATTACTCACGGTTATTACGTGCGCTCGGTGGTGCCCGAGGAACAGGTGGCCGAAGTGGTGGCACGTTTCGACCTGGGGGGCAACATCCATCCCTTCCATCGTTGCCTTCATTGCAATGGGCTTATTGAGCCGGTGGCAAAATCCGCGGTGTTGGACCGGTTGGAACCCTTGACCGCCCGCTATTACCGGGAATTTTTCCAGTGCGCAAGCTGCGGCAAACTGTATTGGAAGGGGTCCCACTACCACAATCTCCTGGACAAACTGAACCGGTTGCTCGAGGGCAGCGTCTCTCCGTGAATCCGGTGATCCCGACCTGTCAGTTCCTATGATCGGCAGGCACACCGCTATAGGAAAAAATTATAAGGCTGTGGTTACCGACGATGGGGGAGCGGACTATACTCAAGACGCTCGTGAGATTGTGGACAATAATCGAATGAGGAGGACAAAGGTATGTCACTGCGAATCGGCGATGAAGCACCCAACTTTACCGCCAACACATCCGAGGGCACCATTGAGTTTCACGACTGGATCGGCGATCAGTGGGCCATTCTCTTTTCCCACCCCAAGGACTTTACCCCCGTGTGCACCACGGAGCTCGGGTACATGGCAAAACTGAAACCGGAATTCGACAAGCGCAACTGCAAGATTATCGGTCTCAGCGTCGATCCCGTCGAGGATCACGAGAAGTGGGCCCGGGATATCGAGGAAACCCAGGGTCAGGCGCCCAACTATCCCATTATCGGCGATACCGAT
Source organism: Cellvibrionales bacterium UBA4495 (assembly GCA_002388905.1). Lineage (GTDB taxonomy): Bacteria > Pseudomonadota > Gammaproteobacteria > Pseudomonadales > Porticoccaceae > DGNJ01. The sequence goes on along the minus strand of DGNJ01000096.1, from coordinate 11,608 downwards.
CTTAAGGTGGCCAAGCTCTACGACATGCTGCCGGCCGACGAGGGCAAATCATCGGAGGGGCGCACGCCCGCGGACAACGCCACGGTGCGTTCCGTGTTCGTGATCGGTCCCGACAAGAAGATCAAGCTGATGATCACCTACCCCATGAGTACCGGCCGCAATTTCGACGAGGTCCTGCGGGTGCTGGATTCCATCCAGCTCACCGCCGAACACAAGGTGGCCACACCGGTTAACTGGCAGCGGGGGCAGAATGTCATCATCGTACCCTCCGTGCCCGATGACGAGGCCCGTCAGCTGTTTCCGGACGGCTGGGAGGCGCCCCGGCCCTACCTGCGCCTGGTGCCGGACCCGAGCTGAGCCGGCATGGCGGTTTCGGTCCGGTGGCAAGCCGGCGCCGCATCATTCACCGGGGCCGGGTTTCGTCGCCTATGCCTTTGTTGCGTCGGTAATGTCCCTGAGGGCGGCGCGTAGTTCGTCCAGTGTCCGGTACGGCCCCGTGCACTGATGGCCGATGCAGACCGTCGCCGAGTTTTCCCGCCGGGCCGTTGCCATGGGCAGCGATACTGCCGGCGGCAGGGCGAACAGGTGGCATGCCGGATTCTCCGGTTGCAGTATCCGGCGCCAGTCCTCCCGGTCGGGACCCTGTACCAGCACCAGGGGCGGGGGCGAGGTGATCTCGTCCGCGGCCCGCAACAGGTGGAAGGTGGCCGAGGGCTGGCGCAGGGCGTCTTCCCAGCCGGCGCGCACGGGGCGTTCGGCGGCGGCGAGCCAGTCGCCGACGGCGAACAGGTGCCCGGCCCGGGTGAGGGTCAGCGCGGCCACGGCATTGCCGGCGGGCACCACGTTGTCGATAAAGGTGCGCTGTTTGAGGATCAGCGGCGGCGACGCGCGATCCGTGAAACGAAAGCCGTTGTCACCCTCGTCGAAACGGGCCAGCAGCTGGGTGAGTATTGCCTGGAGCCAGGCCGCCCTGTCGTTGTCCCAGCGCCATGCCAGCGCCCGGTACAGGGCCGCCGCCAGAAAGGCGTAGTCATCCAGATAGCCAGCGTACCGGGGTTCGCCGGTGCCGTCCTCCCGCCACTGCCAGGAGGCGTAAAGGCTGTCGTTCCGCCATAACCTCTGCTGGATGAAATCCAGGGCGAGCAGGGCCGCCTCGCCGTAAGCCGGTTCGTTGAGGGCCTCGGCAATATCCAGAAGACCGGTGACCGCCAGGGCATTCCAACTGGTGAGTATCTTGATGTCGGTGAACGGAAAAACCCGCTCTTCCCGGGCCCGGTGCAGCCGGGTAAGAGCAGCGTCCGCTACCTGTGCCGCCCGCTCGAAAGGCAATCCCACCGCATTGGCGGCCTCGACCAGGGGCCGGGTCTGGTGCAGGTGCCAGCGGCCCTCGAAGTTGGCCGGCTTATCGAGATTCAGCCAGTGTCGCAGCAGTGCCAGGGCTTCGCTGCCCGGGCCCAGAATCGTGGCGATTTCGTCCGGCGTCCACAGGTAGAACAGACCCTCGCGGCCCTCGCTGTCGGCATCCACCGCCGCGTAGAAGGCACCCTCCGGCGTGCGCATCTCCCGCAGCAGCCAGTCGGCCACCGCCCTGGCGGCGCGGGCGAATTCCGGTTCCTCAGCCAGGGGAGCCAGGAGAGTAAGCAGGGGGCCATTGTCGTAAAGCATTTTCTCGAAATGAGGTATCTCCCAGCGTTCGTCCACGGAATAGCGGAACAGACCCCCGCCCACCTGATCGAAACTGCCCCCGCGGATCATCCGGGCGAGACTGTGGCGCACCGCGTCACGCCCCTTCCTGCCGCCGCGCCACCATAGCAGCTGGAGTTGATAGGGGAGGGGGAATTTTGGCGCACCGCGAAAGCCGCCGTGTTTCGGATCGTACTCGCCCAGGGCCTGGTGTACGGCCTTGTCGATGATGTTGAGGTCCCATTCCGTGGCCGGTGTGCGTCGTTCGAGACGCTGGAAAACGTCCCGGAATTGCTGCTCCATGGAGCGAACGTCCCCTCGCCTTTCCCGGTAAAACTCGCTGACACTGTCCAGTATCTGGTCGAAGCCGGCCATGCCGTGGCGGGGTTTGTCGGGAATGTAGGTGGCGGTATAGAAGGGAATATGGTTGTGGGGATCCAGGAAAACGGTCAGGGGCCAGCCGCCCCCGCGCTGGTGCATGAGCTGGAAACAGGTCTGGTAGACCTGGTCCAGGTCCGGCCGTTCCTCCCGGTCCACCTTGATATTGACGAAATTGTCGTTCATCAATTCGGCAATCCGCGGGTTTTCGAAGGACTCATGGGCCATGACATGGCACC
>DGNJ01000096.1:0-9277 GCA_002388905.1 Cellvibrionales bacterium UBA4495 | reverse complement strand
GCCTCGTCGCACCAGGGATACCAGTTCACTGGGTTGTCGGCATGCTGGCGAAGGTAGGGGCTGGTTTCCAGTTGCAGTCGGTTGGGCACGGGCACCTCTCGACGATGGTTGCATGAAGCGACGGCAATCGCCGTATTGAGCGGCGTTGCGGGTGATGTTCTCCCAGTATAGGCGATGGGACGGCGGCCCTTGCCAATATCGCGGGGCCGGCATATGTTGAAGTGACCGTCGGCTTACGGCCGTGGTCCCGGGAAACCTCCAGAGGCTGTCACCATGACGCTTTCGTCACTGCGCCGGCAAATCCGGCTGGCCACCCACGCGGATGAAACCGGCGCGGTTGCCACTCTGCTTGGAGCTCGCGCTCCCGATGACGCGGCCCGTCAACAGGGGCTCGCCGAGGCCCGCCGGCTGGTGGCGGAGTGCCGGGGCGATAGTGGCCATGGCGGTGGCCTGGACGCCTTTCTCCGGGAGTTCGGACTCTCATCCCCGGAGGGGGTTGCCCTTATGTGCCTGGCGGAGGCCCTGCTGCGGGTACCGGACGAGGAAACCAGCGACCGGCTGATCGCGGAAAAAATTCGCGGGGGAGACTGGCGCAGCCACCTGGGGCAAACCGATTCACTGTTCGTCAACGCGTCGACCTGGGGATTGATGCTCACCGGCCGCGTGGTCACGCTCGACCCCGCCCTGACCGGAGCACCGGTCTCCTGGCTCGAGCAACTGACGGGCAGACTGGGAGAGCCCCTGGTCCGCCGGGCGGTGCGCCGGGCCATGGCGATCATGGGTGGCGTGTTCGTGCTGGGTCGCACCATCGACGAAGGTGTGCGCCGGGGCCGCCGGCAGAATCCGCCCGGCACCCTGTTCTCCTTCGACATGCTGGGGGAGGGTGCCCGCACCGACGTCGATGCGCGGGCCTACTTCGAGTCCTACCGGGAGGCCCTCGATCGGGTGGCGATACTGGCGGGGTCGGGAAAGGACAGGCCCATCGAGCGGGCCGACGGTATCTCGGTCAAGCTTTCGGCCCTGCATCCCCGCTATGAGTTTGCCCAGTACGACCGGGTGCTGAATGAATTGCTGCCCCGTTTGCGCACCCTCTGCCTGCGGGCCCGGGCCCACAACCTGGGGCTCAGTATCGATGCCGAGGAAGCGGTCCGGCTCGACCTCAACCTGTCCCTGTTCGAGGCCCTGGCCCGGGACCCGGCCCTGGCGGGCTGGCAGGGCCTGGGCTTCGTGCTCCAGGCCTACCAGAAACGGGCACCCGGGGTCGCCGACTGGCTTATCGCCCTGGCCCGGCAGACCGGCCGGCGCTTTATGGTGCGGCTGGTAAAAGGGGCTTACTGGGACGCCGAGATCAAGCGCGCGCAGCAGCAGGGCCTCGACGATTACCCGGTGTTTACCCGCAAGGCCAACACCGACCTGTGTTACCTGGTTTGCGCGGCCCGGCTGCTGGAAGCCACGGATGCCGTCTACCCCCAATTCGGCAGCCACAACGCCTATACCCTGGCCATGGTTCGGGCAATGGCCGGGGACCGGCCCCATGAATTCCAGCGGCTGCACGGCATGGGGGCGCTGCTCTACGAGCACTTTTACCGGGACGCGGGAGAGAATGCGCCGCCGTTGCGGGTCTATGCGCCCATCGGCCAACACCGGGATTTGCTCCCCTATCTGGTGCGGCGCCTGCTGGAAAACGGCGCCAACAGTTCCTTCGTCAATCGTTTTCTGGACGACGAATTACCCGTGGACGCACTGGTGCGGGACGTTATCGGGCAGGTGGAGGAAAGCGCATCCCGCCGCCACGGGTCGATTCCCCCACCGCTTGCCATTTACCGCAACGCCGGCGAGGAGCGCGCCCAGGCCCGGGGCCTGGACCTGGACGCCCCCTTGCCGGTGGCGGGCCTGATGGCGGAACTGGATCGCCTCCGGCACCCCCTGGAAGCCGTCGCCGACGGCCTGTCCGCGGACGGCAAACAGGCCCAGGGGCGGACCATACGCGACCCGGCCACCGGCGACACGGTCGGTCGGGTGGTGGAAAGCAGTACGGCTTCCCTCGATGCGGCCCTGGCCGTCGCCGCCCGGGCGCAACCGGAGTGGAATCGCAGGGGGGGAGAGTACCGGGCACACATCCTGGAGGCCATGGCGGATGTCCTGGAGGCCCACACCCGCGAACTGATAGGCATAATCGGCCGGGAAGGGGGCAGGACCCTGAAGGACGGCCTTTCGGAAGTCCGGGAAGCGGTGGATTTCTGCCGCTACTACGCGCTCCAGGCCCGCTCGCATTTCGGAGTCGGCGCACTGCTGCACGGTCGAGGCGTCTTTTTTTGCATCAGCCCCTGGAATTTTCCCCTGGCGATTTTCACCGGCCAGATCGCCGGGGCCCTGGCGGCCGGGAATACCGTGCTCGCCAAGCCCGCCGAGCAGACTCCCCTGGTTGCAGCCCGGGCAGTGGACCTTTTCCGGGAGGCGGGGTTGCCCCGGGAGGTGGTTCAACTGGTGCCGGGGGACGGGCCGCGCATCGGGGAGCAGTTGATTCCCGACGCCCGCCTGGCTGGCGTCGCCTTTACCGGCTCCACGGCCACGGCCGGGCGAATCAACCGGTTGCTGGCGAGACGGCAGGACGCCATTCCCCTGATCGCCGAAACCGGCGGGCAGAATGCCATGGTGGTGGACTCCTCCGCCCTGCACGAACAACTGGTGGACGATATTGTCGCCTCCGCCTTCCACAGTGCCGGCCAGCGTTGTTCGGCCCTGCGCGTGCTCTACCTCCAGGAGGAAATTGCCGACGATGTGCTGGCCATGCTTCGGGGCGCCATGGCCGAACTCCGCCTGGGCAACCCCCTGCATCCGGCCACCGATGTGGGGCCGGTGATCGACGGGGATGCCAGGGCCGCGCTGGAAGCGCACGTCCGGGCCATGTACCGGGAGGCGCGAATCGTCGCCGCCTGTGAGCCGCCGCATTCGGACCAGGGTCATTTCGTCGCGCCCCGGGTCTTCGAGATCGAGCACATAGACCAATTGCCCGGCGAGGTTTTCGGGCCGGTACTGCATGTGATCCGCTACCGGTTGTCGGAACTGGATTCGGTGATCGAGCAGATCGAGGGTACGGGCTACGGCCTGACCCTTGGTGTGCACAGCCGGGTCGAGGCCTTTGCCGACCACGTTTTCCGCCACACCCGGGCGGGTAACACCTATATCAACCGCAACATGGTGGGTGCCGTGGTGGGGGTCAACCCCTTCGGTGGCACCGGTCTTTCCGGGACCGGGCCCAAAGCCGGGGGGCCCCATTATGTGCCGGCCTTTGCCCGGCCTTTGTCGATGCCGGAAACGGCTGCCGGAGCAGGGACTGTCCGGTCGGATACCGGCAAGGCGATGGCCCCTGTCGATTTCAGTACAGTGGTGCGAGCCTGGCGGCAGTGGCGGGAAATACCTCCACCCGATCGCTGCGATCGCGTCGGGGTTGCCTTCGAACGGTTGTCGGGGGCGGCCGGGGCGGTCGATGAAGACAATGCAGAACTCCGGGGGCAGATCCTCGCGGACGCCCGCAGGCTGTTGAAGCCGGTTTCACTGCCGGGACCCACCGGCGAGGACAACCGCCTCTCCCTGCATCCCCGGGGGGTGTTTCTGTGTCTTACGGAGGGGCCCTGGTCGTCGACCCCGTTACTGGTGGCCCTGGCCGCAGGCTGCGGCCTGGTGGTTGCCACCAGGCAGCCGGTGGAGGACCCGGTTCCTGTCCCTGTCCCTGTTATTAGCGCCCTGGCCGATGCCGGCGTGCCCGACAACCTGGTTGCCGGTGTTCCCTGGGAGCAGGTAACGGCATTGCTGGAGCATCCCCAACTGGCCGGCGTGGTCGCAACCGATCTCTCGTCCGCTCCGAAACAGTGGGCGCGAAGGCGGCTGGCGGATCGGCACGGGGCTATCCTGCCGTGGATCGAGCGTTTGCCGGCGATATGGGCGCCGAAGAGACTGGCACCGGTGGATTATTATCTGGCGCGTTTTTGTTATGAGAGGACACGCACCGAAAACCTGACCGCCAGGGGCGGCGATACGGTGTTATTCAGCCTGCGGGAGTAAAGACGGGTACCGGCTCTTTTCCGGTCACCGGTTGAAATCCCGCCCGGCCTTCACTTCCGGCACGTAGCCTGCGCGGATGACGAAATCCCCGAACCGCTCGCCGCTTTGCCGCTCCCGGGCGAACTGGTGAAGGATGGGCGACAGGGCCTCGAGGATTTTGTCCTCGTTGATGTTTTCAAGATAGGGCTTGTTGAGCCGGTCGCCGCGGAAACTGCCCCCCAGGTAGAGGTCGTACTTGCCCGGGCCGCGACCGGAGAAACCGATTTCCGCCAGGTAGGGGCGGGCGCAGCCGTTGGGGCAGCCGGTCATGCGAACCACGATGGGCTCGTCGGCAATGCCCGCCTCCGCCATTATCGCTTCCAGCTTGCCCACCAGGTCGGGCAGATAGCGTTCGCTCTCGGCCATGGCCAGGCCGCAGGTGGGCAGCGCCACGCAGGCCATGGCATTGCGCCTGAGGGGGCTCGCCTGGGTGGCGTCGAGCAGCCGGTGTTCCTTGAGCAGGTCGTCGATTTCCGGCTTTTTCGCCTCGGCCACATTGGCGATAATCAGGTTCTGGTTGGGGGTGATGCGGAACTCGCCGTCGTGGCTCTCGGCGATTTTGCGCAGGCCGGTCATCAGGGGCAGGCCCTCCCGGTCCCGCACACGACCGTTTTCGATGAACAGGCAATAGTGCCAGCGGCCGTCGTCGGCCCGGGTCCAGCCGTAGGCATCGCCGTTGTGGTGGAAGCGGAAGGGCCGGGCCTCGCCAAACCGCCAGCCCAGGCGGCGTTCGGTTTCCGCCACAAACCAGTCGAGGCCCAGGTCCTCGATGGTGTATTTCATCCGGGCGCGTTTTCGGTCCAGGCGATTGCCGTGATCCCGCTGCACACTCACCACGGCCTCCGCTACTTCCTCCGCCTGTTCGGGGCTGCAGAAGCCCACCACGTCGGCGAGCCGGGGGTAGGTGTCCGGGGCATGGTCGGTGCGGCCCATGCCGCCGCCCAGGCAGACGTTGAAGCCGGCCAGTTCGCCGTTTTCCTCGATGGCGATAAAGCCGATGTCCTGGCTGTGGACGTCGATGTCGTTGACCGGCGGTACCGCCAGGCCGATCTTGAATTTCCGGGGCAGGTAGGTGCGCCCGTACAAAGGCTCCTGTTCGCCGTCGCCACCCCCGGACACCGGCTCTTCGTCGAGCCATATCTCGTGCCAGGCGCGGCTGCGCGGCAGCAGTCTTTCACTGATCCGGCGGGACAGTTCGAAAACCCGGGCATGCACCCTGGAATGCTCGGGGTTGGCGGCGCACATCACCCCCCGGTTGTCGTCGCCGCAGGCGGCGATGGTGTCCAGAAGCACCTCATCCATGCCCCTGATCAGGGGCTTCAGGCGGCCCTTGAGTACGCCGTGAAACTGGAATGTCTGGCGGGTGGTCAGGCGCAGGCTGCCGTCGGCGTAATCATTGGCAAGGCTGTCAAGCTTAAGCCAGCGCCCGGTGGTGCAGACGCCGCCGGGCAGCCTCACCCGGACCATGAACTGGTAGGCGGGCTCCAGTTTCTGGTGGCGGCGCTCGCTGCGCAGGTCGCGGTCATCCTGCTGGTAGATGCCGTGGAACTTGAGCAACTGGTTGTCCTGCTCGGAAATACCGCCGGTAATGGGGTCGGCGAGCCCTTCCTGTAGTGTGCCGCGCAGGTAGTTGCTGTCGTGTTTCAGTCGCTCGTTCGGGTGCAACTCCTCAAGGGGAGCATCCCGGGTAAGGCGCCCGCTGTCGTCAGTCATGGTTCCTTAACCTCTGTGTCTGCTCGCAGATTCCTGTGTGGTGCTCCGGCAACAAAAAGCCCTACGCCGGCGGCACGGGGGAGCGGGGTCAGTAAACATCCCGCTGATAACGTTTTTCCCGTTGCAGGGATTTCAGGTAGTCGCGGGCCTTGTCGGCGGACATCCCGCCCTGTTCGGCGATAATCGTGGTCAGGGCCTCGTGCACGTCCGGCGCCATGCGGTCGGCGTCGCCGCACACATAGAGATGGGCACCGTCCTGAATCCAGGCGTAGAGATCCCGGGCGTTCTCCAGCAGCCGGTGCTGGACGTAAACCTTGTTTTCGGTGTCCCGGGAGAAGGCCACGTCCATGCGGGTGAGGATGCCGTCGCGCAGCCAGCGCTGCCAGTCGGTCTGGTAGAGGAAGTCGGTGCGAAAGTGCTGCTCTCCGAAAAACAGCCAGTTGCGGCCGTCGGCGCCCCGGTGTTCCCGTTCCTCGACAAAAGCCCGGAAGGGCGCCACGCCGGTGCCGGGACCGATCATGATGATCGGCGTGGCGTCGTCGGCCGGCAGCTTGAAATTTTTGTTGCGCTGGACGTAGACGGGTACCGTCTCCCCCGGTTCGACCCGGTCCGACAGGTAGGTGGAGGCGACACCGTGCCGCTCCCGGCCGTGACTGCGATAGCGAACGGCCGCCACGGTGAGATGGACTTCGTCCGGATTGGCGTTGTAGCTGGAGGCAATGGAGTAATCCCTCGGCTGGAGCTTGCGCAACATGGTCACGAACCGTTTCGCGTCCAGTTCCCGGGCGGAAAAATCCCGCACCACATCGACGATGTGCCGGCCCCAGCGGTATTCGGTCAGCCTGCCGGCGTTGTCGGGTTCCAGCAGCCGGTTCAGTTCGTCGCTGTCGGCGAATTCCGCGTAGGCCCCGAGGAAGGGCGGGGTCACGGTGGTGATTTCGTAGTCGTGGCGCAGGGCCTCCTCCAGGGTCTGCTCGCCGCGGGGAGTGGGAACGACTTCCGAGCCCTCCAGGCCGACGGCCTCGAGCAGTTCGAAGATCACTTCGTCGTGGTTGCGGGCGACAATGGACAGGGCGTCGCCGGGCTCGAAACTGAGCCCCGAATCCGCCAGGGAAAGCTCGATATGGCGGATTTCCTTGTTGGAGCCGCGACCGGTGATCTTGAGGTTGTCGAGCACTTCCGCGGGAAAGGGATTGTCCCGGCCGAAGGCGCTCGGTTGCCTGGTCCGGGCCTGGCTGCCGATGGCCACCACGTTGGGCCCTGGCTCCCCGCCGCTGTCGAATCGCTCGCCGAGCCGTTTCAGCACCGTCTCTGTCCAGTGAGCCGCCGGCTCGTCGTAGTCCACGTCGCAGTCGACGCGATCATGGAGGCGTTCCGCGCCCAGTTCGGCCAGCCGGGCATCGAAATCCTTGCCGGTCTGGCAGAAATGCTCGTAACTCGAATCGCCCAGGCCGAGTACCGCATAGGGCACGCCGGCGAGGCCGGGGGCCTTGCGGCTGTGCAGGAATTCGTGAAACTCCTCGGCGGGATCCGGCGGGTCGCCTTCGCCGTGGGTGGCGGTGACCAGGACCAGGCACTGTTCCTTCTTCAGGTCCCGGGGTTTGTAATCGGCCATATCCAGGGCCCGGGCGTTCAGGCCCCTGTCTTCGGCCTGGGCCCTGAATTGCTCGGCGATCCTCTCGGCGTTGCCCGTTTCCGAGCCGTAGAGGATGGTTATGGTGGGTTTTTCGGTGGCCGACGGCGCTACCCGGGCGCCGGCCTCGCCGGCACCGGCGGCGTTGAGTCCCGCCAGGTAACCGCTGATCCACTGGGCCTGGTCGGCGGACAGGCTTTTCACCAGTTCATTGAGACACCTGGCCTGCTCGCGGTCGAGTGGGCTGGCATGTTCATTGATGTCATTGACCCGCATAGTGGCGATAACTTCAGGTCTTTATGAACCTGAGAGAGCAGTAAAGCATTAGTTATAACTTTAATGTTTGACGGAAGTTTTGCACAAGAATATTTGGGAATGAGCATAAACGTGCAGCGCATAATGGAATCCGGCGCTTGCCGTTGCCTGGATTTCACCGCCGCGCCTCCCTATACTCGCCGGGAAGATAATAAGCGGCGACTTAAGCCGGCGTGGCGGGCCTGGTGCAAACCGGTTGCCACCACCTGACAGCAGCAGGAGGGAAAAATAATGACAGGACGATTTGACGGAAAGGTGGTCCTGGTGACGGCGGCGGCCGGCGGCATCGGCGCCGCCACAGCCAAGGCTTTTGCCATCGAGGGGGCGAAGGTCATGCTCTCCGACATCAATGAGGCGGGGGGCGAGGAAATGGCGCAATCGTTGCGCCAGGGCGGTGCCGATGCCCGCTTTTTTGCCGCCGATGCCACCCTGGAGCCGGATATCCGGGCACTGGTCGCCGAAACCGTGAATGCCTTCGGTGGCCTGCATGTGGCCGCCAATGTCGTGGGGGATGCGGTTGGCGATGCCTACGGTCCGGAATTCCACCAACAAAGTCTCGAGGGCTGGGACGGTACTGTCGCCGTTTCCCTGCGCAGCGTATTCCTTTCCATGAAATATGAGATCGCCCACATGATCGAGCACGGCGGCGGCACCATCGCCAATGTGGCGTCATTGTCCGGTATGCTCTATGTGCCCGATTCGGGAGCCGCCTATTCCGCCGCCAAGGCCGGCGTCATCCAGCTGACCCGTTTTGCGGCGCTCACCTATGCGGACCGGGGCGTTCGTGTCAATTGCATCGCACCGGGCACCACGCCCACCGCCGCCTACCAAAAGTGGGGACCGGAGGCGGCCGAGGCGTTGACCCAGCGCCTGCTGGAGGGGCACGCCATCAAGCGCCCCATCGATCCCGGTGAACAGGCGGCCGCCATGCTCTGGCTGTGTTCCGAGGACGCCGCCATGGTCACCGGGCAGAACCTGCCGGTGGATGGCGGCTGGTCTGCGCGCTAGCGGACTACAGCCGGCCGGGGGGCGGCACTACCAACGAGTCTCCGACCGGTGCTATACAACAAGACAAGAAGGGACAGAAGCAGATGGCAAGATTCCAGGATAAAGTCGTGCTCGTGGCCGGTGGCGCCAGCGGCATCGGCGCCGCCACCAGTGAGGCATTTGCCCGGGAGGGGGCGCTGGTGGCCATCGCCGATATTCAGGACGGCAGGGGCAAGGCGCTGTCGGAAAGACTCACGGCCGAAGGCGGCAGGGCCATTTACCTGCGCGCCGACTGCACTCGGGGCAGTGACGTGGAAAACCTTGTCGCCGCCACGGTCCGGGAACTTGGCAGGCTCGATGTCGCGGCCAACGTCCTCGGCGGCGCCCATCCCGAAGACAAGCCGGGCAACACGCTGCACACCACCAGCGAAGATGCCTACCACGGAACCATGGCCATCTCCCTGGACAGCGTCTTCCTGCTGATGAAGCGGCAGGTTGGGCAGATGATCGACCAGGGCGGCGGCG
>DGNJ01000126.1:18961-19228 GCA_002388905.1 Cellvibrionales bacterium UBA4495 | reverse complement strand
TGGTGGCCTTCGCCGCCGCCACGGGTGTGATGCCCCTGGACATGCCCGAGTCCGTGCTGGTGCGTTTCAAGGGCGAGAAGAAGCCCGGCATCACCCTGCGGGATCTGGTCCACGCCATCCCCCTCTACGCCATCAAGGAAGGGCTTCTCACCGTCGAGAAGAAAGGCAAGAAGAACATCTTCTCCGGGCGCATCCTCGAGATCGAGGGGCTGGACGATCTCACCGTGGAGCAGGCCTTCGAACTCTCCGACGCCTCCGCCGAGCGCT
>DGNJ01000126.1:0-18938 GCA_002388905.1 Cellvibrionales bacterium UBA4495 | reverse complement strand
ACTCCGTGGCCGAGTACCTGCGCTCCAACATCACCCTGCTGCGCTGGATGATCGCCGAGGGCTACGGCGACGCCCGGACACTGGAGCGCCGCGTACGCAAGATGGAAGAGTGGCTGAAAAACCCCGAGCTGATGGAAGCGGACAAGGACGCCGAGTACGCCGCCGTCATCGAGATCGACCTGGACGAGGTGAACGAACCCGTGGTCTGCGCCCCCAACGACCCGGACGACGCCCGCTGGCTGTCCGACGTCGCCGGCGACAAGGTCGACGAAGTGTTCATCGGCTCGTGCATGACCAACATCGGCCACTTCCGCGCCGCCGGCAAGCTGCTGGAAAAAACCACGGGTGCGCTCAACAGCCGCTTCTGGATCTGCCCGCCCACGCGGATGGACGCCCACACCCTTATGGAGGAAGGCTACTACAGCATCTACGGCAAGGCGGGTGCGCGCACCGAGATGCCCGGCTGCTCCCTGTGCATGGGCAACCAGGCCCGGGTGGCGCCCAAGTCCACGGTGCTGTCCACCTCCACCCGCAACTTCCCCAACCGCCTGGGTGATGGCGCCAATGTCTACCTGACCTCTGCGGAACTGGCGGCCGTGGGTGGCATTCTCGGCAAGCTGCCAACACCGGCGGAATACCGGGAATACGCCAGCTTCATCGACGCCATGGGAGACGAGATCTATCGCTACATGAACTTCGACCAGATCGAGTCCTTCCAGAAAGCCGCGGAAGACGGCAAGCGCATCGCCGCCGAGCTGATCGTCGACGTGGCCTGATGGGCGCACGGCCCCGTTAAAAAACCCCGCTTCGGCGGGGTTTTTTTTATAGTTTCTCGATTACTTGCCGGGCCAGACGCGGCCTTATCCCGATGCGGGCGCCGGCCCATTGGCGGCCTTTTTGCTGTTTTTTTCCTCTTGTTCGGCCTTGCGCTGCCGGCTTTTCTCCACTTTGGATTCGCTTTTCTGGGGTTCTTCCAGGAGGAACACCAGCGTCCAGCCATCCCCCGGCTCCGGCGTAAAATCATCCGTATAGGCCCGCAACCGCCCCTTGGGATCGATGGCAAAAAGCAGCAGCGTGGATTCGCCGTAACGCGCCTGAAAATCCTCCAGCGCAAAGGTTTCGGAAAGGCTGGTGGATTTAATCTCGGCGTCCTGGCTTAGAAGACTCGCCAGCTTCTGTACGGTGACATCTTCACCGAAAAGGCTCGGTGCCCGAAAGTTCTCCACCATTCGGTCTTTTTCCGAGGCATTCTTTTCTTCGGCGTTGCGCAGTACGTAGGTCCGGTTGCGCCCGAATTCCGTGCGGTACCGCAGGCATACAAGAGCGTTAAAGGCCGGGTCCATGGACATGGCGAAAAGCCGCCCGATACCCACCAGATCCAGATTTCTATCGGCATGGGCAGACACCGGGCTGCCGAAATAGGCATCCAGTTCCTGCATGCGGGCGCTTTGCACCTCGTTCCATGAGGAACTGGCAATCTTGACCCGGAACCCCTCCTGTTTGAGAGCCTTGCCCATGGCGATGGCCACCGGGTTGCCGCCGGCAATGAGGATACCTCTGGGTTCCTCCTCGGCGACGCCGAGCATTCGGGCGACAAACCGTGATGTCACGCTTTGCAGGAGTACCGTAAAGATTATCACCATAAAGGTCAGCGCCGGCAGCAACGCCGCGTCGTCGAAGCCCAGGGTCTCCATGCGCAGGGCGAACAGTGCGGAGACAGCGGCGGCGACAATGCCCCGGGGGGCGATCCACGAAAGCAGTGCCTTTTCCCGCCAGTTGAGTCCCGAACGCCAGGTCGAAGCAAAGACCATTACCGGCCGCGCCAGCAGAATCACCGCCAGCACGCCCAGCGCACCCCAACCCACATCGATGATCAATCCGATATCGACACGTGCGGCGAGCACAATAAAAAGCACCGAGATAATCAGTATCGACAGGCTCTCCTTGAAGGAGAGGATGTCGTGCATGACCAGCCTTGGGGTGTTGGCCAGCCATATGCCCATGACGGTCACCGCCAGAAGGCCGGATTCCGGCGCGAACTGGTTGGACAGGCTGAAGACCGTCAGTACCAGGCCGAGGGTAAAGATATTATGCAGGTACTCCGGCAGCCAGTGGCGCTTGATCAGCGTCGACAGGCACAGTGCGCCGAGGGCGCCACCGGCAAAACCAACCGCCAGTTCCTTGAAAAAGAACAGCCAGGGGTTGTCGCTGACGCCCGAAATGATGACCTCGAAGACGATAACCGCGAAAAGTGCGCCCAGCGGATCAATGAGAATGCCCTCCCAGCGGAGAATGTTGCTGACGTTGGCCGTGGGCCTGACCGTGCGCAGCAGGGGCATGATCACCGTGGGACCGGTAACCACCACCAGGGCGCCGAACAGCAGTGCCATTGACCAATCGAACCCCACGAACCACCAGGCGCCGCCGGCAATCAGGGCCCAGTTGAGCACGGCTCCCCAGGTCACCAGGTTGGACACACTGGACCCGTGGCCCTTCAGGTCGGCGAACTTGAGGGTAAGCGCCCCTTCGAACAACACCAGCGCGACACCCAGGGAAACCATGGGGAACAGGAGGTCGTCAAAGAGTACATCGGGATTGATGGCGCCGGTGACCGGGCCGGCGATGACCCCCAGCACCAGGAGAAAGAGAATCGACGGGACCTTGACCCGCCAGGCGACCCACTGGGCCAGCATGCCCATCATGATCAACAGGGAGATCAACAGCGGTAGCGGATCGTGCATGGCAGCCTCTGGCCCGGCAAAGAGTGGAAAGTGCTTGAAAGTTCGCCGCTTGTCAAACGGGTTCGACAAGGCCGTCGATCAGTACATCGACCAGGGAATGGGCGTCCGCTTCCATGTTGAACTGGGTCGGGTTGCGCAGCCAGACCACCAGCAGGCCGGTGATGTAGGATTCAAGGACCGAGGCACAAAAACCCGGCGACCGGCCCTGCCGGAGGCGGTCCTCGCGCTGCGCCTGTTCGAAATGGCGGGTAATGGTCCGGCGTGCTTCCTCCCGCAGCTTGAAGTCGTGCTCCCGGATCGCTTCGATTCCGTGGGTATCCTCCAGGGCCAGCAGCGAGATGGTGAATACCCGCCTTATATGCTCATCCCTGGCAATCGTGAGCAGGGCCTCGGTACAGACCTGCCGGATACTGTCGATGGAGCTGCGGTTGTCGGCATCGGGGAGCCGGTCGAAGAGATGGCTGGGCTGCATCTGGACCCGGTCGATCATGGCATTGAACACTTCGGCCTTGTTGGAAAAGTGCCAATAGATGGCACCCCGGGTGACGCCGGCGACACGGGCGATTTCCTCGAGCGAGGCGCGTTGGACCCCGCGCTCGAGGAATACCTGTTCGGCGGCGTCGAGAATGGCGTGGCGGGTGGCCTCGGGATTTTTCCTGGGCTGGGTCATTACCTCTGGTCTTGTCTCCGGCTTGCCGGCATACTAGCATACATTCATGTATGTATGGTTTGACCACCCGCTCACAACACTTCCGGAGTTATCAACATGAGAGCCGCACCCCGACGCCGGGTTCTCCTTTTATTATTGCCGGCGGCGGCTATTGCCGCCTGCACACCGGGGGAGCCCGCCCAGCAGGAAGGGTCTGGCCCCCCCGCGACACCAGTGGTGACAACCGTCGCCAAGGTCGCCGATATCGCCGTCGAGCGGGAATACCCGGCGCGCATCCGGGGCGCGCGGGAAGTGGAAGTGCGCGCCCGGGTGCAGGGCATCCTTGAGGAACGCCTCTACAAGGAAGGCCAGGCTGTAGAGGCGGGAACGGCTCTCTTCCGAATCGACCCGGCCCCTTTCGAAGTGGCGCTGGAAAGAGCCCGGGCCCGGCAGGCCGTGGCCGAGGCCGAACTCAGCGAGGCGGAACGGGACTGGCAAAGGGTTTCCCGGCTGTTCGAGGACGGTGCCGTCAGTGAGAGGCAGTACGACCGCGCCCGCTCNNGCGCGAACCTGAGGGTCGCCAAGGCCGCTGTCAAGGAAGCCGAGCTGGATCTGGAATACACACAGGTTGAGGCGCCAATTGAGGGAATCACGGGACTTGAAACGCTGCCCGAAGGCAGTCTCGTTGAGAAAGGTTCCCTCCTCACCCGTATTGTTCAACTGGAACCCGTTCATGTCCGCTTCGCAATCCCGGAGCGGGATGCCCTGATCCGAAAAGCGCACCTGGCCGACAACGGCGACAAACCGGCACCGGCAATGATGAGGGCGGAGCTGATTTTGCCGGATGGCACGCTTTACCAATATGAGGGACAGGTGGATTTCAGTGCCAGCACCATAGACGCCGAGACCAACTCCCAGACACTTCGGGCGGTTTTTGCCAATCCCGACCACCTGTTGGTACCCGGACAGTTCTCTCGCATTCGCCTGATTTTGAAAACCTTGACCGACGTCGCGACCATTCCCGAAAAGGCCCTGGACCGGACTCCCCAGGGCTATCGCGTGTTCGTGGTGGACAGCGAGGGAATTGCCCGGGCCCGGCCTGTACAGCCCGGGCCGGAGTCCGGGGGGCGCATTGCCATCCTGGAAGGTCTCGACGGCAGTGAAGCCGTGGTGGTGGAGGGATTGGTGGGCCTTCGCAGTGGCAGCGAGGTCGTCGTGCAATCCGGGACATCCGGAGAGGCGGGCTGATGCTCGGTTATCTGGTTCATCGCCCAATTTTCGCCTCGGTCATTTCCCTGGCCATTGTTCTGGCAGGCATTGTGGCGCTCTTCACCCTGCCCGTCGAGCAATACCCCGACGTCCTGCCACCGGGGATTGTGGTTGAGGGCGCCTACCCCGGTGCCGACGCCCAGGTGATTTCGTCGTCCGTGCTCGCGCCCCTGGAACAGGAAATCAACGGGGTCGAGGATATGATATACATGGAGTCGGTCACCACGGATGCCGGCGGCTTTTCGATACTGGTCTCTTTCGAAACCGGAACCGACCCGGATCTGGCGACCATCAACGTCAATAACCGCGTCCAGCAGGCCATGGCCAGGTTGCCACAGACCGTCCGCGATCTCGGGCTTCGGGTCGAGGCCCAGCAGTCGTCGGCACCCCAGGTGATCACACTGCTGGGTACCGGCGCCGGCTTTGACGATCACGACATTGGCCAATACGCCGAGATTTACATCCTCGATGAATTGCTCCGCATACCCGGTGTCGGCAACGCCACATTGTTCGGTTCCCAGAACTATGCCATGCGTATCTGGCTGCATCCCGATCAACTGGCGGAATACGGGCTCACACCGGTGGACGTGGCCACAGTGCTGGAGGAACAGAACATCCAGTATGCCGCCGGTCGCATCGGGGCAAAGCCCGCGCCTGCAGGGCAGGCATTTACCTACACCATCACCACCCCGCCCCGCCCCTCCACAGTGACGGAATTCGAAAACCTTATCCTGCGCACCGATCAGACCGGGGCGACCCTGACGCTCAGCGACGTCGCCACGGTGGAGCTTGGTGCCCAAAGCTACGATTTTTCCGCACGGTTCGGCGACAAAGCGGCCGTTCCGGTGGGGATTTTTCTCCAGCCCGGCGCCAATGTCATGGAGGTAACCCAGTCGGTACGCGAGGTCATGGCCCAGTTGAGCAAAAATTTTCCGGACGGGCTGGATTATCGTATTCCCTATGACATCACCCGCTACATCGACATCGCCGTGGGAGAAGTCGCCACCACGCTGATCATCGCCGTGCTCCTTGTGGTGCTGGTCACCTTCCTTTTCCTCCAGCATTTCCGGGCCAGTCTTGTGCCGCTGATTGCCATCCCCGTCTCCCTGATCGGCACCTTCGGCGGCATGGCGATTCTGGGGTATTCCATCAACCTGCTGACCCTGTTCGGGTTGATCCTGGCAATCGGCATCGTGGTGGACAATGCCATTATCGTCATGGAGAACACCGAGCGGCTGATGTCCGAACAGGGCCTGAGCGCCTCCCGGGCGGCGGTCCAGACCCTTGACCAGGTCACCGGAGCGGTCCTTGCCTCCACTCTGGTCCTCGTGGCCGTCTTTGCCCCGGCGGCGTTTGTCGGTGGTTTTACCGGCCAGTTGTATCGTCAATTCGCAGTCACCATCACCATTTCCGTGATTGTCTCCGGCATCGTGGCCCTGACGCTTACCCCGGCCATGTGCGCCCTCTTTCTGGACAGGCAGCCCACCGCGGTCTGGGCTCCCTTCGCCTGGTTCAATCGCGGTTTCGATCGACTCACGGGCTGGTTCGTCAACGGCGTCAATTTCCTGCTGCACCGGCCGTGGCTGGGTTCCGCACTTTTTGGGGCGGTAATCATCGTTTCGACCGTCCTGATGCTGCGCATGCCCACCGGACTGATCCCCCAGGAAGATCAGGGCTATATCCACGTGGTGCCCCAACTGCCCGCCGCCGCCTCGGTGGAGCGCACGGAAAAAGTCTGGCGCGAATTGAGCGACCGCCTCCGGGCCATGCCGGAAGTGGACAACGTGCTGGCGTTTTCCGGCTACGACATGATGTCCAGCGCCATGCGAACCTATATGGGCTTCTCGTTCGTCCCGCTCACCGACTGGGACGAACGCACCGGCCCCGGCCAGGATGCCTTCAGCCTAATGCAAAGGGTCATGGCAATGGGCACGGAAATCCCCGAGGCCCGGATTATTTCCTTTATGACGCCCCCGATTCTAGGCCTGTCGACCACCGGCGGCGTCGAAGGCTATATACAGTCCCGGGGTGACCTGACCCCTCACCAGTTGCAGGCGTTGACCGACCGCTTCAATGCCGTCGCCATGGCACAGCCGGAGATCGGCTCGGCCTTTACCACACTGAATACGGGCATCCCCCGCTATCGGGCCAGGGTGGATCGGGAAAAGGCCAAGGGGCTCGGCGTGGATATCGACGATATCTTCAGAACCCTGCAAAGTACCTTCGGCTCTCTGTACGTCAATGACTTTCCACTCCAGGGCCGCAACTGGCGGGTAACCCTGCAATCCCGGGCTGAATTCCGTGACCAGGCCGAAGACCTGGGCCGCGTGTTCGTGCGCGCCGATACCGGAGCGATGGTGCCCCTGAGCGCCCTCGTCACGCTCGAGGAAACCCTGGGTCCCGACATGGTCACCCGCTTCAACGCCTACCCGGCGGCCAAGGTGCTGACGGATCCGGCCCCGGGATACAGTACCGGGCAGGTCATGATGGCGCTGCAGGCGGTTTCCGATCAGGTTCTGGGGGGGCAAGCGAGGTTCGGCTGGACCGGCGAAGCGTACCAGTTGCAGTTCTCGGAGGCGGCCGGAATCCTGGCCTTCGCCCTGGGGCTGATTATGGTGTTCCTGATCCTTGCCGCCCAGTACGAACGCTGGACACTGCCCCTGGCGGTGGTTACCGCAGTGCCCTTCGGGGTTCTGGGAGCCACCCTCGCCTCTCTTTCGAGGGGGTTCCCCAATGACATCTATTTCCAGGTGGGGCTTCTGGTGTTGATCGGCCTGGCGGCAAAGAATGCCATTCTTATTGTCGAATTTGCCGCACAGAACCGCCGCGCCGGAATGACCGCCAGGGCCGCGGCCGAGGCGGCGGCACGGCAGCGCTTCCGGGCCATCATGATGACGGCATTGACCTTTATCGTCGGCGCTTTGCCCCTGATCTTCAGCAGTGGCGCCGGCGCGGTGAGTCGCCAGGAGATCGGCACCGTCGTGGTGGGCGGCATGATCGCCGCCAGTTCCCTGGCCCTGATTTTCGTACCGCTCTTTTACTGCCTGATCGAGAACGCCAGCGAGCGCCGCTGGCGTCGGTGAGACCGGCGGCAGGCCAGCGGCGGCCTTGTCGTCGCTAGGCTTTGGCCAGCCCGTTGATGGTATCCCGGACCAGGCCGCGGATGTGAGTCCCGATGGGTGTCGACGCTCCGGCCTCAGCACCCAGGGCCTCGGCAAGACTCAGGTCCTTCTCGCCAATGCCCGACTGGCTCCTGATAAGCTCACTGGTGTCCGGATCCCCGCCAGCGGCACGGAGCTTGATAAAGCCCTCCATGGGTGGGGTCAATACGCCGTTCTTTTTCATGACCTTGAGCAGTTTTTCGGTGGGTACGCCGGCCGCTTCGGCCATCTGAAAGGCTTCAAGGCCAATCATGATCTGGCTCCAGGAAACCAGGTTGTTGGAAATTTTCATTGCCATGCCGGAACCCAGGGGTCCCACGTGAATGGTATCCGTGGAGTAGGTATCCAGAACCGGTTGCACGCGTTCCGCCACTGCATCGTCGCCGCCGGTCATGCAGAAGACAAAAGGCGCGTCCTGGGCCATCACCGTCCGGGTCACAGCCGCATCGAGCACGTTGATCTTCCGCTCCGATGCACGGGCGGCCAGGGACTCCATGGTGGCCGGCTTGACGGTACTGTGGATCAGCAGGACCGAATCGGCGGGCATGACCGGAATCAGTGCGTCGGCACATTCATTCACCTGCTGGTCGTCGCGCACGCAGACACCGACGACGTCGGCATCCCGGCCCGTCCCGGCCAGTTCGCCGGCGAGGGTTGCCTTGCCCTCGAAAGGCGCCATGGCCTTGGCCGCGACATCGAATACAGTCAGCTCGTGCTCGCTTTTTGCCAGCAGCATGGCCTGACCGTAGCCCATGCTACCCAATCCGATAAAACCAACTTTCATGGAATTCTCCTTCCCTCGATCCGCGCCGCTGGTGACGCGATCTTTGTTTATGGAATTGCCGGGACCCTGGGGCCGCGACGCAGACAGCTTTCTGACCGCGAACAGGATAATGACCGCCACCCGATAAATCCATCCCCATGGCTTATTGTTTACCGACAGAATGACGCGTCCGGGACGCAACCGGGTCCCGCCACCGGAAAACGATGGCCGCCTGGGATGACCGTCCCTGCGCCCTGCAAACCGACGTTAAAAAGGGTAGAATGCCGGCCTCTCCGCCATCACATCCCGAGCAATCGCGAGGCCGCCATGAAACCGGAACTCCTTTCTCCCGCCGGCACTGCCAAGAGTATGCGCTACGCCTTTGCCTATGGCGCAGATGCCGTCTATGCCGGCCAGCCCCGCTACAGCCTGCGGGTGCGCAATAACGAGTTCAATCATCTCGATCGTATGGCCGATGCCGTTGCCGAGGCCCATGGCCAGGGTAAAAAATTCTATATCGCCAGCAATATCTCGCCCCACAATGACAAAGTCCGGACCTATCTGCGCGACATGGAGCCGGTGATCGACATGGGCCCCGATGCCCTGATCATGTCGGACCCGGGGCTGATCATGCTGGTGCGGGAAAAGTGGCCGGAGGTGCCCGTTCACCTTTCCGTCCAGGCCAATGCGGTCAATTTCGCCTCGGTGAAGTTCTGGGGCAGGCAGGGCGTGAGCCGGATCATCCTGTCCCGGGAACTGTCCCTGGAGGAAATTGGCGAAATCCGCGAGGAGTGCCCCGATATGGAACTGGAGGTATTCGTCCACGGCGCCCTCTGCATCGCCTACTCCGGGCGCTGCCTGCTTTCCGGCTACATGAACCACCGGGATTCCAATCAGGGAGCCTGCACCAATGCCTGTCGCTGGAAATACACGGCCCACGAAGCCCGGCAAACCGAGACCGGTGACGTGGTGCCGGTGGACCCCGCGCTGACCAACCGGATCGCCACCCGGACCTGGGACCCGGAAGCACAGCCGCGCATGGAAGGCAGCCTGGACGAGGGTGTTCGCGACGATACGCCGGTTTTTCTGCTTCAGGAACAGGGGCGTCCGGGCGAGTACATGCCCGCCTTCGAGGACGAGCATGGCACCTACATTATGAACTCCAGGGACCTTCGCGCCGTCCAGCATGTGCCCAGGCTGGTGCAGATGGGCATCCGCTCCCTGAAGATCGAGGGCCGCACCAAGTCTCATTACTACGTGGCCCGCACCGCCCAGGTCTACCGGCGCGCCATCGACCAGGCCGCCGCCGGCGGCGACTTCGACATGGACCTGATGGCCCAACTCGATCACCTGGCCAACCGGGGCTACACGGAAGGCTTCTACCGACGCCACGTGCCCGAGGCCTACCAGAATTACGAGCACGGCGTATCCAGTAACCCCAACCAGCAGTTCGTGGGCGAGATCCGGGAAATCGACGGCGACCGGGGCTGGGCGACCATCGAGGTCAAAAACCGCTTCCAGAAGGGCGACACTCTGGAGCTGATCACCCCCCGGGGCAATACGCCTTTTGCCCTGGATACCATCGAGAACCGGGACGGGGTCAGCGTCGATGCCGCGCCCGGATCGGGACACGTGGTGAGAATCCCCCTGCCGGTGGCGCTGGATAACGGCGACGGCAGCTATGCCATGCTCATGCGGCATATGGGCTGATCCATGCCTCGCCTGATCCTGCTGTTAGTGGCAATCGGCGCGGGCTGGTATGCCTGGCAGTATATCCGCAGTCGTCCGCCGGCAGAGCGCAAGAGACTGATCTGGACATGGGGTTCGATGGTCCTCATCGCCATTGCCCTGCTGCTGGTGGCCACCGGCCGCATGCACTGGGTTGGAGCGGCCATCGCCGCGGCCCTGCCCGCGCTCCGGGGGCTGTTCCGGATCGGGCTCCATGCCCTGCCCATGCTCCGTTTCTGGCAGAAGAAAGCCGGCCCTTCCCGTATCCGCACCGCCGGTCTCGAAGTCGTGCTGGATATCGCCAACGGCAAAATGCGCGGCCAGATCTTTCAGGGCCCCCATGCCGACAGGAACCTGGAGGATTTGCCGGAAGAGGCGCTGCAGGAACAACTCCGCTATTTCAGGGAAGGACAGGACAGACAATCGGCCCTGCTGCTGCGCGCCTATATGGTTCGCCGGGGGCTGGCCGGCGCCGGCAGCGAAGGTGTCGACAACGGCGGACAGGCGGTCGGCGATCTGAGTCGGGAGGAAGCCTGGCAGATACTGGGGCTGGAACCCGGTGTCGACCGGGACGAAATCATCAAGGCCCACAAGCGCCTGATACAAAAACTGCACCCGGACCGGGGCGGGAGCGATTACCTGGCGGCCAAAATCAACGCGGCCAAAGACAGGCTGCTCGACAGCGTTTAGAAGTTAACCCCCTGCCCCCTCGAGCTCGCCGATCCGGTATTCCTCGAGCTTGGCCCAGGCGGCGTCGCTGTGGTTCCGACCATACCCCTTGGTGCGCATACCCTCGGTGGCATCCATGCCACACCAGGATGTGAGCACGAAATCCGGCGCCGGGTGCTCGGGAATATAGCCGGTGATATCGTAGACCGCGCCCTCGATAATCAGCCAGCAATCCTCCCTGTTGTCGTGACGTTTTACCACCGCCTCGGAAATCGGCTCCCGGGTTTCCCGGGCCCCTTTCACCTCGCGCGCAGGCACCAGCGCATCCAGAACCACCAGGACGACAACCGCGCTCCAGAAAGCGACAAAGGCGGCGAAGAGGAATTTTTTCATGGTGTATTCCAGTTGATTGCCGGTCTCCTCATGGCAGTTCGAATTCCTCCGTGGTGATGGCGTGCCCCGGCAGCCCGGCGGCCAGCAAATCCCGGCGAGCCAGCGCCAGCAGCGGAATGGGACCGCAGATATAGGCCTGCCTTTCGGCAAGGTCCGGGCAGCACTGACGCAGAAAGTCACCGGTAAGAGGCCCCTCCCGGTAAAAATAGTGCATGGACAGTTTGAATCCCCTGATGTTTTGCGCCAGCTCTTCCAGTTCCTCGATAAACAGTGCGCGAGAGCGATCCTGGACGCAGTAGACCAGGTGAATATTCACCGGCTCGTCCCGATTCGACAGATGGCGGAGCCGGCCCAGAAACGGGGTAATGCCGATTCCCCCGGCAATCCAGAGTTCAGTGGTACCGGCCTCTTCGGTTTCCGGGAAAAAATTACCGTAGGGCCCCTCCACACTCACCTGGCTGCCCACTGCGATATGCTGGAGGGCACGGCTGGCGTCGCCCAGGCTCTTGACGGCGATGCGCAGCACGGGCTCCTCCGGCGCCGAGGAGAGCGTATAGGGATGTTCCTCGCCGTAACCGGCAGCCAGCGCCCGATCCAGTGGTGTCAGGTAAACGAACTGCCCGGGACTGTAATGGAGGGGACGGTCCAGCGGCTTAAGCGCCAGTTCCACGGCATCCGTGGCGGGCTCCATAATCGCCTGGACCCGATAGCGCCGTCGGCCCCAGAATCTCGAGAAGGCGAAACGATAGCCGAGGGAGGCAACCGCCAGTCCCGCCAGGGCATACCAGATGAGCGTACTCCACGGCGCGGCAATGGTACGCCCCAGGTAAAACGTGTGGGCCAGGGCAAGCATGATCGCCAGCCCGCTGGAGCGGTGCAGCCATTTCCAGCGCTGATAGCGCGGTTTGCCGAAAAACGAAAAGCTGCTGGCCATAAAGCCCATAGTCAGGAGCAGGGCGAGCCAGCCGAGCCAGACTGCCCCGGAGGCCAGCGGCGGCAGCAAGGTGGCCACCGCCGCATCCAGTGAAAGGTGGGCGTTGCCAAGGGAAAGTAACAGCGGATGGGCGAGCAGCAGGAAAAAGGCGGCCGCCCCCAGCCAGTGGTGGAGCTGCCAGAGTTTGGTGAGCCCGCCGAACGGTTTGTCGAACCCGGGCACCCGGCAACTGAGGGCTGCCGCAGCAAGCATCAGTCCCAGGCCGCCGATACCCGTGAGGCGGCCCAGGAAATTCAGCGCCGCGGGAACACCGGCAACCTGGTCCCAGGGCACGGCGATGACCGCCGCGAGTGCCGGGAAAAGGCCCACCAGCCAGGTGAGGATTATCGCCCGGTGCCGTTTCATGGCAGCCCGCCTCCCCCGGTATCGACAATCGGACGCGCTTGCGCTGGCATGGATCTCCCCTTGTTACCCTGACGCCGGAACCGGCAACACCGTGCTACTGTTGAGGGTGTCGGAAATCATGGTCCGAATCAATGACTTTTAGCTCCGAAATATACGACATTGAACGTTCGGGACAGAATAGGAGATACGAGGCGTGGAAAGGCAAAAAACACCGTGGCGCTTATGAGCAGTTCCCTGACAGTCAGTATCGCCTTCTTTCTGCTGGGTGCGTTTTTAATCGGCGTGTTCGGCGTCAGAATGACGCACCTGGCCAGGGAACTGGCGCATACCACCGGCCTCGGAGAGGCGATGATGGGGGCATTTTTCATCGGCGGCGCCACATCGCTGTCCGGTATCGTCACTACTGTCACCGCCGCCGTCGAGGGACACCCCGAAATGGCGGTGAGCAACGCCCTGGGCGGAATCGCCGCCCAGACCGCTTTCCTGGCAATCGCCGACAGTGTCTACCGCCGTGCCAACCTGGAGCATGCGGCCGCCTCGGCGGAAAACCTGATGATGTGCGCCTTCCTGATCATGCTGCTGGCCATCCCGCTGGTGGCCTTCGCCGTTCCCGAGCCCTCCTTCCTGGGCATACATCCCCTGTCACTGGTGCTGGTCGCGGCCTATGCCTTCGGTATCCGCCTGCTGGCCAGGACTCACGCCATGCCCATGTGGATTCCACGGCGTACTTCCGAGACACGTTCGGAACATAAGTCCTCCCCGGCCGGGCGCCGAAAGGATTCCCGAAGACCCTGGTTTTCTTTCCTGCTCTGCGCCGCAGTCGTCGCGGTTGCCGGCTGGTTGCTCACCCAGGCGGCCATCGTCATCGCCGCCGAGACGGAATTGTCCGAAGGCCTGGTGGGCGGTGTCTTCACCGCTGTCTCCACTTCCCTTCCCGAACTGGTGATCGCCGTGACCGCCGTGCGCATGAAATCCCTGACCCTGGCGGTGGGCGACATCATCGGCGGCAACGGTTTCGATACCCTGTTTATCGCCATGTCCGATATCGCCTACAGGGACGGCTCCATTTATGCCGCCATCACGGCCAACGAACTCTACTGGCTGGCGATCAGTCTCCTGATGACCGGAATCCTGCTTATGGGCCTGCTCCACCGGGAGCGCCATGGTATTGCCAATATCGGCCTGGAGAGCGTCCTGATACTCCTGCTCTATGCCGTCAGTCTCGTCCACATGGCGACCTGATTGCGTGCCCCATCGCCGGCAGTGACCGGCAGCCCTGCCCCGCCCCTGACCACAGTCCGTTTACCGCGCCAGATTTCGCCGGCAACCCGCTGCCCTGCCGTCAATACCGCCGACCAGGCTGTATGCCTCGAGGCCCATATCGTTCAATCGCCTTGCCACCCCGCCCGAGCGCCTGCCAGTCTGGCAGTACAGGCCGACGATGCGACCTGCCGCCAGCGGCGGGACGCGGCTTTCGGCTTCTGTGGCCGGCACGTTCAGGCCACCCACGTTGAACTCCCCATGCTCCGCCGCCGTGCGAACATCCACGAGCAGGACATCGCCTTGTTGCGCAAGCGCCTCCCAAGTGCTCCAGTCGAGGGAAGGTTCCGAAACGGGATTGCGACCCTGTGCGCCGGGCGGTATCTGGCGGGTTGATTCCGGGTCCTCCATTGGTTCGCGGCAGATACACCCGGAATCCGGCCTCAGTGCCAGGCGACGCTGGCAAAGGGTCAGGGTATCAAACAGCACCAGCGTTTCGCGGGCCGCGACAGTCAGCCCCAGCAGGTATTTGAGGGCTTCCCCCGCCTGGTGCAGCCCCAGCAGGCCTGGCACCATGCCCATGACCCCCGCCTCGCTGCACGAGGCACCGGCTTCCGGAGCGTCGGGATAGAGGCAGCGAAAACAGGCGGTATCCGGAGTGAAAAGCGCCATGCTGCCCTCGAAGCGGTTTACCCCGGCGAAAAGCCAGGGTTTACGGTGGTGCAGGCAGAAATCGTTGATCAGGTAGCGGGTGGCGAAATTGTCCGTGCAGTCAAGGACCAGATCGCTCTCCGCGATCAACCGGCCGGCGTTGTCGGCCCCGAGATACTCCTCCACGGCGGTCACCGAAATATCGCCGTTGGTGTCCCGAAGTCGCCGCGCCGCGCTCCCTGCCTTGCCCCTGCCCACCTGATCGTCGCCAAAGAGAACCTGGCGCTGCAGGTTGGACAGTTCCACCCGGTCGCCGTCCACCAGGGTCAGGGTACCGACGCCGGCGGCAGCGAGGTAAAGGGCCGCGGGGCAACCGAGCCCGCCGGCGCCCACCACCAGGATCCTGGCCTCCCTGAGCCGGGCCTGTCCCCGGTCGCCTACTTCGGGTAATTGCAACTGTCGGGCATAGCGTTGCCGCTCCCTTTCGGTGAAAAGGATGTCAGCCATCAGCCGCTCTCCCCAGAATGATGCCAAAGGTTCGGGTCATGGATTCGGGATCCGCCGCTTCGGTGATGGCCGTGATCATGGCGATGCCGGACGCGCCGGTGGCGGCCACCGGGAGCAGGCGCTCGCGGTTGATACCGCCGATGGCCACCAGGGGATAGTCGGCCAGGGCGCGACGCCAGTAGCCGAGTCCTCCGACACCATGGGGCGTCCAGGGCATGACCTTGGTGGTGGTCGCGAACACCGGCCCACAGGCCATATAGGAGGGTCGGCAGGCATGGGCCCTGGCGACCTCGCGATGGCAGTGGGTGCTGATGCCCAGCCTCAGTCCGGCCCGGTGGATCGCATCGATGTCCGCGCTGTCCAGGTCACCGTGGCCCAGGTGGACGCCGTAGGCTCCCTTTTCAATGGCCAGGCGCCAGTGGTCGTTGACGAAGAGACGCGCCCCGTGGCGGCGCGCCAGCTCGATGCCGCGTTCCACTTCCGCCGCCAACGCGGCGCCTTCCAGATCCTTGATGCGCAACTGGATGGTGGTGATTCCCTGTGGTAACAAGCGCGCCAGCCATTCCGCCCGATCCACCACCGGGTAGAGGCCCAGGGGTTGTGGACCGCAATCGGGGAAAGCAGGTCGTACCGGGGCGACGGGATCGCCGGTCAGTTCCGGCAGATCCTCCGGTGCCTCGGGGAATCCGGTAATGCGCAGGGGGCCGGGCTGACCAGCGATGCCGTAACCCTGGCGCAAGCCCTGGTTGACCGTCATTTTGCCGATAACCAGGGCGTCGTCCAGGCGATGCCCCATGGCCAGGGCCGCGGCAACGGCGGATGCCAGGGCGCAGCCAGTGCCGCGGGCGTGGGCGGTATCGAGTCGCTTGTTGCGCAACCAGAAGCGCTGTTGGGGAAGCAGGGCGTAATCCGCGCTCTGTGGCCCTGGCCAGTGCCCCCCCTTGACCAGCAGGGCCGGGACACCGGCACGCTGAAGGGCCCGGGCGGCAGCCTCGACATCGGCGGGTTCGTCGAGGGCGAGTGCCGTCAGTTGCTCCAGTTCCCGGCGATTGGGCGTCACCAGGGTACAGAGCGGCATCAATTCCAAGCGCATGGCCACCCGGGTTTCCCGGTCGGCGAAGGCGGCGCCGGTGGAACTGGCCAGGACCGGATCGAGAACCGCCGGCAGGCCGGTTTCCCGCAGGAGGTCCGCACACAGGCGAACCTGTTCGACGCCGGCCAGCAGGCCGATCTTCACGACCCGGGGGGCCAGCGTCCGGCATGCTGCCAGTTGGTCCGCCATGGTAGCGGCGGGGACCGGATTGATTGAAATAAACTCGCCGCTATTCTGGGCAGTGGTTGCCGTGATCACACTGGCACCATGGCCACCCAGGGCCCGGATCACCGACAGGTCCATCTGGATACCCGCCATCCCGGCGCTGTCGCTGCCACCAATGACCAGCACCGTGGCTAGGCTGTTGCCGGTTTCGCCGTTCATGACTGATGCCAGAATGGTGTGCCCACCACGGGTGTGCTGGGAGCGGCGCTGTCCCGCTCCGCCATAGCACCCGCTTCCCAGGCCAGCCGTCCGGCGGCAACACCATGGCGAAATGCCTCCGCCATGCGCACCGGGTCCTCCGCCCGGGCGACGGCGGTATTTAGCAGGACGGCGTCGAAGCCCATCTCCATGGCCCGGGCGGCGTGGGATGGTGTACCGATACCCGCATCCACGATCAGGGTGATATCGGGCAGGCGGGCCCGGAGAGTGCGCAGCGCGTAGGGATTGATCAGCCCCCGCCCGGTCCCGATGGGTGAGCCCCAGGGCATAAGGATGCGGCAGCCCGCTTCCACCAGCCGTTCGCACAAAACCAGATCGTCGGTGCAGTAGGGAAAGACCTCGAAGCCCTGGCCGAGCAACTCCCGGGCCGCCTCCAGCAGGCCGAAAGGATCGGGCTGAAGATTGTAGTCGTCGCCGATTACTTCCAGTTTCACCCAGCGGGTACCGAACAATTCCCGGGCCATCTGGGCAGTGGTCACGGCCGCTTTTACCGAGTGGCAGCCGGCGGTATTGGGCAGCAGATTGATATCCAGTTCCTGCAAACGATTCCAGAAATCACTGCCGCCACCGGCCCCGGGACTCTGCCGGCGCAGGGACAGGGTAACGACCTGCGCCCCGGACGCGCGAATGGCGTCCTGCATGACTTGCGGAGAGGGATACAGGGCCGAACCGATCAAAAGCCGGCTGTCCAGTGTCCTATCGGCCAGTTGCCACATTTCAGCCACCCTCCATGGGCGCCAGCAGTTCCACCCGGTCACCGGGCGACAGCCGGTGATGGACGTGCTCGCTCCTGGGCACGAAGGTTTCGTTGATGGCCACCACCGTCCCCTTTTGGGCGGCGAAACGCTCCAGGAGCCCGGCCAGGCTCGTGCCCTTTTCCAGGCTCAGGTTTTCGCCATTGACACTGATTTCAATCATGGGCTTCCTCATTGTCGAAACTGAACAGGACATCGTGGCCCGAATCGACCGGGTTGGGGTTCTCCAACCAGTCCGTCGCCAGCTCGGCCAGGGCCGGCGCCAGCAGGTAGCCGTGGCGGAACAGGCCATTGATGCGCAACAGCCGGTCGCCGGCAATCAGCCGGGGCCGGTTGTCGTCCAGGGCCGGCCGGCAATTGGCCTCCATGTGCACCACCCGGGCTTCGCTGAAGCCGTCGTGCAGACTGTAGGCGGCGGACAGCAACTCCAGACTCGACCGCACTGTTACCGGGCCGGAATCGTCGCTTTCGATCTGGGTGGCGCCCAGCACATAGCGATTGCCCTGCCGGGGCACCAGGTAGAGACGGTAGCGGGGATGGATCAGTCGTACCGGCCGGTTCACCCGCACTTGCGGCGCATCCAGCCAGAGTATTTCGCCGCGCACCCCCCGCAGGCCGGGAATGGCATCGCGGGCACCCAGGCCACGGCAGTCCACCACCACGTCGAAACAATGATCCTCGTGCCCGGTACGGATAACGCCCGGCGCCAGGGACTCGACCGGTGTGGTCGCGTGCCAACGGGCGCCGCTGCCAGGCAGGTAATCCGCAAGTGCGGTCATCAGTTTACGGGTATCCAGCCAGGCTTCGCCCTTGAGCCAGAGCGCTTCGCCGAATCGATCGGCCAGATCCGGTTCCTCCAGCGCCAGCGCCTCTCCCTGGAGCAGGCACAGGTTCTCCCGCTCCTGCTGCGGAAGCTGATTGCTCAGGCGGCGGTGAAATTCGCGAAAGCCGGCACCGTCGGCGCCATGGGCCACCACCAGGCTGCCGAGCCGATGGTAATCGACATCGGCGGCCAGCCGGTCGATCAGACCCGGCCACAGTCTCAGGGATCGCCGGCCCAGGCGGTAAATATCGTGCTCGGCGGATTCCAGTTCGGCCAGGGGCGCGAGCATGCCGGCGGCGGCGTACGCGGCGGCACCGCCCTCTTGCACGGGGTCCCGGTCGAACAGGGTCACCTGGTGGCCTCGCTCCAGCAGCGAAAAGGCCAGGGTCCGGCCCATGATACCGGCGCCGGCTATACCCACATGCACTTCAGTCGACCTCCCTGACGTAGATCTCGCTGCCCAGGTCGCGGAATTCCTCGGATTTTTTTGCCATTCCCTCCCGGGCGTACTCGCGCACCTCCCGGGTGATTTCCATGGAACAGAACTTGGGCCCACACATTGAGCAGAAGTGGGCCACCTTGGCACTGTCCCTGGGCAGCGTCTCGTCGTGGAACTGCTTGGCAGTGTCGGGATCGAGGCCCAGGTTGAACTGGTCCTCCCAGCGGAATTCGAAACGGGCCCGGGACAGCAGG
>DGNJ01000127.1:2321-2504 GCA_002388905.1 Cellvibrionales bacterium UBA4495 | reverse complement strand
ACTTCGAGGACTCCATCCTCATTTCCGAGCGCGTTGCCCAGGACGACCGCTTCACCACCATTCACATCCAGGAATTGACCTGTACCGCCCGGGACACCAAGCTGGGGCCGGAGGAAATCACCTCCGACATCCCCAATGTCGGCGAAGCCGCGCTGTCTCGCCTGGACGAGTCCGGCATTGTCT
>DGNJ01000127.1:0-2255 GCA_002388905.1 Cellvibrionales bacterium UBA4495 | reverse complement strand
CCATCTTCGGTGAAAAGGCCTCGGACGTGAAGGATACCTCCCTGCGGGTCCCCAGCGGCACCAAGGGCACGGTCATCGGCGTTCAGGTTTTTACGCGCGACGGCCTGGAGAAGGACGCCCGTTCGCTGCAAATCGAGCGTGCCGCCCTGGAAGAGTATCGCAAGGACCTGAAGGACGAATTCCGGATCATGGAAAACGCCACCTTCGAGCGTCTGCGCAGCGCCCTGGTGGGCAAGAAGGTGGTCAAGGCGCCCGGCCTCAAGAAGGGCGATGAACTCACCGCCGAGGTGGCGGCCGACTACGACCAGGACAAGTGGTTCAAGGTACGCATGGAGGAAGACGAGTTGAACGACCTTCTTGCCCGCACCGAGGAACTGCTTCAGGAGCGTCGCGAGAATCAGGACGAGCGTTTCGAGGACAAGAAGCACAAGCTGGAGAGCGGCGACGACCTGGCGCCGGGTGTACTTAAAACCGTCAAGGTCTACCTGGCCGTCAAGCGGCGGATTCAGCCCGGTGACAAGATGGCCGGCCGCCACGGCAACAAGGGCGTCATTTCCGCCATCATGCCGGTGGAAGACATGCCCTACGACGACAAGGGCGAGCCCGTGGATATCGTGCTCAACCCCCTCGGCGTACCGTCCCGGATGAACGTGGGCCAGATTCTGGAAACCCATTTGGGGCTGGCCGCCCGAGGGCTCGGCGACAAGATCAATGCCATGCTCGAGGAACAGCGCAAACTCACCGAGGTTCGCAAGTTCGTCCAGGAGATCTACGATACCGGCGCCAGTACCGAGGAGGTGGATCTGAAGGCCCTGAGCGATGAGGAAATGACCGAGCTGGCCGGACACCTGTCCAAGGGCGTACCCATGGCCACCCAGGTCTTTGACGGCGCCCAGGAGGACGAGATCAAGGCGTTGCTGGCCCTGGCGGACATGCCCGAGAGCGGCCAGATGGCGCTGTACGACGGCCGCACCGGCGATGCCTTTGACCGTCCTGTCACCGTGGGGTACATGTATATGCTCAAGCTCAACCACCTGGTGGACGACAAGATGCACGCCCGCTCGACCGGGTCGTACAGCCTGGTCACCCAGCAGCCGCTGGGCGGCAAGGCGCAGTTCGGCGGCCAGCGCTTCGGAGAGATGGAAGTCTGGGCGCTGGAGGCCTATGGTGCGTCCTATACGCTCCAGGAAATGCTCACGGTCAAGTCCGACGATGTCAACGGTCGTACCAAGATGTACAAAAACATCGTCGACGGCGACCACCGCATGGAGCCGGGTATGCCGGAATCCTTCAATGTCCTGGTCAAGGAGATTCGCTCCCTGGGTATCAACATTGAGCTGGAATACGAGTAACCGCTATTTTTGAAGAGGACACGGGCCACCGGGCCCGTGTGCGAGGCAAGCATCCACTGGAGGAAGGGCCTTGAAAGACTTACTGAATCTGCTGAAGTCCCAGGATCAGGCCGGCGAATTCGATGCCATCCGGATCGGGCTGGCATCCCCCGACATGATTCGCTCCTGGTCGTTCGGCGAAGTTAAGAAGCCGGAAACCATCAATTACCGCACCTTCAAGCCGGAGCGGGATGGCCTGTTCTGCGCCAAGATTTTCGGTCCCACGCGTGACTACGAGTGCCTGTGCGGCAAGTACAAGCGCATGAAGCACCGGGGTATCGTCTGCGAGAAGTGCGGTGTCGAGGTGACCCTGGCCAAGGTGCGCCGGGAGCGCATGGGCCATATCGAGCTGGCCAGCCCCGTCGCCCATATCTGGTTCCTCAAGTCGCTGCCGTCGCGCATCGGCCTGCTGCTGGACATGACCCTGCGTGAAATCGAGCGGGTCCTGTATTTCGAGTCCTATGTGGTCACCGATCCGGGCATGACGACACTGGAGCGCGGTCAGTTGCTCACCGACGAACAGTACTTCGAAGCCATGGAAGAGTTCGGCGATGAGTTCTCGGCGGCCATGGGTGCCGAGGCCATCCAGGCCCTGATGGCCGATATCGACCTGGAAGCCGATATCACCGAGATCCGGGACGAGATACCCAATACCAACTCGGAAACCAAGATCAAGAAGCTCTCCAAGCGACTCAAGCTTTTGGAGGCCTTCTACAACTCCGGCAACAAGCCGGAGTGGATGGTGCTGGAAGCCCTGCCCGTACTGCCGCCGGACCTGCGTCCGCTGGTGCCCCTGGATGGCGGGCGTTTCGCCACCTCCGACCTCAACGACCTGTATCGCCGGGTGATCAACCGCAACAACCG
>DGNJ01000022.1 GCA_002388905.1 Cellvibrionales bacterium UBA4495 | reverse complement strand
TCCATCGAGGACCTGGCGCAGCTCATTTTCGACCTCAAGCAAGTCAACCCCAAGGCCCTGGTGTCGGTCAAGCTGGTGTCCCGGCCCGGGGTGGGGACCATTGCCGCCGGTGTCGCCAAGGCCTATGCCGACCTGATCACTATTTCCGGCTATGACGGTGGCACCGCCGCCAGCCCCTTGACGTCGATCCGCTATGCCGGTTCCCCCTGGGAACTGGGGCTGTCCGAGACTCACCAGACCCTGCGCGCCAATGACCTGCGCGACAAGGTGCGGGTGCAGACCGACGGCGGCCTCAAGTCCGGGCTGGATGTGATCAAGGCCGCCATCCTCGGCGCCGAGAGCTTCGGTTTCGGTACTGCGCCCATGGTGGCATTGGGCTGCAAGTACCTGCGCATCTGCCATCTTAATAACTGTGCCACCGGTGTTGCCACCCAGGACGACACCCTGCGCCGGGACCACTACAAGGGCACCGTTGAAATGGCCATGAATTTCTTCCGCTTTGTGGCGGAGGAAACCCGGGAATGGCTGGCCCGCCTGGGGGTGAAGAGTCTCGAGGAATTGATCGGGCGCGTCGATCTGCTGGAGGCGTTGCCCGGCGACACCAGCAAGCAGCAGAATCTCGACCTGAGCCCCATCGTCCACACGGATGATTACCTGGCGAGCAAGCCCCAATTCTGCACCGAGCCCAGGAACGAGCCTTTCGACAAGGGTGAACTGGCCGAACGGATGGTGACGGATATACTGCCCACCATCGAGGACAAAGCCGGTGGCGAATTTCACTACAAGGTTTCCAACTGCGACCGCTCCATCGGCGCCCGCCTGTCCGGCGAGATCGCCCGCCGGCACGGCAATCAGGGCATGGCGGATAATCCCGTCAAGCTCAACTTGACCGGCGTGGCGGGACAATCCCTCGGGGTCTGGAATGCCGGGGGGCTGGATATCTATCTTACCGGTGACGCCAACGACTATGTGGGCAAGGGTATGGCGGGAGGCAAGATCGTCATCCGGCCACCCCGGGACAGCCGCTTCAAGTCCCAGGAGACGCCCATTATCGGCAATACCTGCCTGTATGGGGCCACTGGCGGTAAATTGTTTGCCTCCGGTATTGCCGGCGAACGGTTTGGAGTGCGCAACTCCGGCGCCATCGGCGTGGTCGAGGGCGCCGGCGAGCACTGCTGCGAATACATGACCGGCGGCGTTGTCACTGTCCTGGGCAAGACCGGTTACAATTTCGGTGCGGGCATGACCGGCGGTTTCGCGTTCGTGCTTGATCAGGAGCGCTGTTTCACCGACCGGGTGAACATGGAACTGGTGGAATTCCAGCGTATTTCCGGCGAGAACGTCGAAGCCTACCGTCATTTCCTCAAGGGCATGATCCGCGAGTTCGTCGCCCATACCGGCAGTGGCTGGGGTGCCGAAATTCTCGACAATTTTGAGGACTTTATCCGGATGTTCTGGTTGGTCAAACCCAAGGCGGCGTCGCTCGCCAGTCTTCTGGAAACCACACGGGCCGCTCCGCAGTGATCCGTGTCTCCCTCAACCCCCTCGAAATCTGTTCGGAAAGTCGAAAGTGAGGGCTTACTAACAATGGCTTCCGGTGCATTTGGACTCAACGGCGGTATGCTACGATCCTGTTTTTCGGCGTTCCGCCTGTACTGCCAGGCATTGCGCGCAGCTCCCTCCGGCGCGGGAACCGTTGCGTCCGTCGGTCGCGAACATGTCCCGAGCCCGATCCCGGCGACGCAAACTGCACGGCAACTCACAGAATACGCGGGATAGCGAGGTTTTAATCCCATGGCTGAACGATTGAACAACAATTTCCAGTTTATCGATGTGGAGCGGGAAGATCCGCCCAAAAAACCCATCGATGCCCGGCGCGCTGAGTTCGTTGAAATCTACGAGCCTTTTAAGGAAAAACAGGCCGCCAGCCAGGCGCATCGCTGCATCGAGTGCGGCAACCCCTATTGTGAGTGGAAGTGCCCGGTGCACAACTATATCCCCAACTGGCTGAAG
Source organism: Cellvibrionales bacterium UBA4495 (assembly GCA_002388905.1). Taxonomy (GTDB): domain Bacteria; phylum Pseudomonadota; class Gammaproteobacteria; order Pseudomonadales; family Porticoccaceae; genus DGNJ01. The sequence goes on along the minus strand of DGNJ01000022.1, from coordinate 45,444 downwards.
CTGGTCTCGGAGGGCAATATCATCGAGGCGGCGGAACTTTGCCACCAGACCAATACCCTGCCGGAAGTCTGTGGCCGTGTCTGCCCGCAGGACAGGCTCTGTGAAGGGGCCTGTACCCTTAACGACGGGTTCGGGGCGGTAACCATCGGCAGCGTCGAAAAGTACATTACCGATACCGCCTTTGCCATGGGCTGGCGGCCCGATATGTCCCGGGTGGAGTGGACCGACAAGAAGGTCGCCATTATCGGGGCCGGGCCGGCGGGTCTGGGCTGTGCTGACGTGCTGGTGCGGGCCGGGGTCAAACCCGTGGTTTTCGACCGCTATCCCGAGATCGGCGGCCTCATCACTTTCGGTATCCCCGAATTCAAGCTGGAAAAATCCGTGATGGCCACCCGCCGCCAGGTCATGGAGGAAATGGGTATCGAGTTTCGCCTCAATACCGATGTCGGCGCCGATATAACCTTTGACGAAATTGCCGAGGAATACGATGCGGTGTTCCTGGGTATGGGCACCTACACCTATATGCGTGGCGGCTTCCCCGGCGAGGATTTGCCCGGCGTCCACGAGGCCCTCCCGTTCCTGGTGGCCAACGTCAACCGCCGCCAGGGCTGGGAGAAAAACCCCGAGGAATTCGTCGACGTGGAAGGCAAGCATGTCGTGGTACTGGGCGGGGGCGATACCGCCATGGACTGCAACCGCACATCGATTCGCCAGGGTGCCGCCAGCGTCACCTGTGCCTACCGACGCGACGAAGTCAACATGCCCGGCTCACGCCGGGAGGTGAAAAATGCCAAGGAAGAGGGCGTCAGGTTCCTGTTCAACCGCCAGCCGGTGGAAATTGTCGGCGACGGCAAGGTAGAAGGCGTCAAGATGGTCGAAACCCGCCTGGGGGAACCGGATGAGAGTGGCCGGCAGCATCCGGAGGCTATTCCGGGCAGCGAGGAGGTCCTCCCCGCCGACGTGGTTCTGATTGCGTTTGGCTTTCGCCCCAGTCCCGCACCCTGGTTCGAGTCCCATCGTATCGACCTTAACGACTGGCAAGGTGTCGTTGCTCCCGAACACCAGGAGTTCAAGTTCCAGACCTCGAATCCCAAGATTTTCGCCGGTGGTGATATGGTCAGGGGTTCCGACCTGGTGGTTACCGCTGTCTGGGAAGGCCGACAGGCGGGTGAGGGCATTCTGGATTACCTGGACGTCTGACCTGGGGTTGGAAAAGCCTTGGTGCCCTGCGGTGATCAGTTTGCTGTCAGAGCGAGTCATCCCACAGGACATTAGACGCGCGCGAAGGGCCGTCCTGATCGGTCAGCGGCAAATCCATCCAGAGCCCAGAATACCTTGTTCCTGCCGGCACGTGACGCGGCACAAGCAAGGGTAAATCCGCAGCAACCGACGCGTCAGAATGAGACGCCAGGCGCCAAAATGACTGAACTTAAAAATGATACCTTCCTCCGCGCGCTGTTGCGCCAGCCGGTGGAATACACGCCGGTATGGATGATGCGCCAGGCCGGTCGCTACTTGCCCGAATATAGGGAGGTGCGAGGCCAGGCGGGGGATTTCCTGTCCCTGTGCAAGAATACCGAACTGGCCTGCGAGGTGACCCTCCAGCCCCTTCGCCGCTACGCCCTGGATGCGGCCATCCTCTTTTCCGATATCCTCACCATCCCCGATGCCATGGGCCTTGGGCTCTACTTCGAGCCCGGCGAGGGCCCCAAATTCCGCAAGCCGGTATCCGATGAGGATGCTGTCGACAACCTGGCGGTGGTGGATACCGAAAAGGATCTTCCTTATGTCCTGGACGCCGTAACGGCCATCCGCCGGGAGCTGAATGGCAGCGTACCGCTGATCGGCTTTTCCGGAAGCCCGTGGACGCTCGCCACTTACATGATCGAGGGCGGTAGCACACGGGAGTTCAAAAAGAGCAAGGATTGGCTCTATAACCGCCCGGCGGCGATGCACCGGCTCCTGGACAAGCTTGCCCTTTCCGTGGCCGGTTATCTCAATGGCCAGATCCGGGCCGGTGCTCAGGTGGTGCAGATTTTCGATACCTGGGGCGGGGTCCTGAGTGATCGCGCCTATCGGGAGTTCTCCCTGGCCTACATGAAGCGGATTGTCGACAACCTTATTCCCGAATCAGAAGGTCGCCGGGTGCCGGTCATCCTGTTCACCAAGGGTGGCGGCCACTGGCTGGAGGATATCGCCGGCACCGGCTGTAGCGCTATCGGGGTGGACTGGACCACCGGGGTCGGGGATGCGCGCCGCCGGGTTGGCGACCGGGTGGCCCTGCAGGGCAATATGGATCCTGCCGTACTGCGGGCTACTCCCGAAGTCATCGAACGTGAGGTGCAGCACATTCTCGGCGATTTCGGTGCCGGCAGCGGCCATGTGTTCAATCTCGGCCACGGTATTACCCCGGACATCGACCCCGACAGAGTGCGGGTGTTTGTTGATGCAGTTCACAAAAATTCTGAGAAATATCACTAGCTTATAAAGCTTGTGGTAACGTCTGTCGGTAAATAGGACCGACTGTACCCTTTCGCTTGCAAGGCGGTCCCGCAGGTTTACTATTAACCTGTAATTATTTTTGCAGGGAACACTCAGGACTGGCCGTCGGGTGTTGCCGCGTCGGTGATGCGCATCCCGGATCGGGAGGAGGTCGAGGCTATGTCGATCAAACAAGTACAAATCAAGGTGCAGGACCTGACGCTGGGCATGTATGTGTCCGGGCTTGATCGGCCCTGGTCGCAAACGCCCTTCCCTCTGCAGGGTTTTCATGTACGCGCGCCCAAAGACATTGCCGCGCTGAAGAACTATTGCAGCCACGTCTACATCGATGTCACCAAGGGCAAGGGCCCACTTAACCCCTTCGATGCTCAGGTCACCCTCAAGGGGGGCGAGGCCCGGAAGGTGGCCGATGCTCCCGCGGATGTAATCCACAAGCCCTCGCCGGACCGACGGTCATCGGCCACCATGTCGGATTTCACCCCCACGCCGATCCCCATCCGAAAGGGGGTCTACGAGACTGTGGTGCCGGTCAGGATGGAAGCGGCACGGGCGGAAAAGATTATCCGCGAGCTTAAGGGCAATCTGGCGCTGGCGACAAAAATGGTGGTCAAGGGCAAGCAGGTCGATATGCGGGAATTGAAAAAGAACGTGGATGGCATGGTGGCCAGTATCCTTCGTTGCCCCGATGCCTTCACCTGGCTCCTGCGGTTGCGCAGCAAGGACCAGCATACCCATGACCACACCCTGCGCTCGGCCATGTGGGCGGTGCAGTTTGCCCGGTATGCGGGAATGCCCAAGGATGAGATTACGATCCTGTGCCTGGGAACCCTGCTCAAGGACGTGGGCAAGGTCAAGATTCCCAACCAGATCCTGCGCAATCCCCGGCGTACCCCGGAGGAAGAAGCCGAGTACCGCAAGTTCGTGGAATACGGTGTCGAGATGCTGCGCCAGAGTCGCAGTATCGAACCCCGGATAATATCCGTGGTGCGCTACCATCGCGAACGCTACGACGGCAGCGGCTTTCCCGAAGGCCTGGTGGGCAACAAGATTCCCCTTCTGGCGCGTATCGCCGGCATAGCCACGACCTATGACGCCGTGGTCAACCCCCGGGAGAGCCGTGAACCGATGGCGCCCTCAAAGGCGGTGAGCCTGCTCTACAACATGCGCGACAAGCAGTTCCAGGACGACCTGGTGGTCAAATTTATCCAGTCCATTGGTCTCTATCCGCCGGGAACCCTGGTGGAACTGACCTCGGGGGATATCGGTGTGGTGCTCGAGCAGCATCCGGAATCCCGGTTGACGCCGCGCCTGGCCGTGCTTGACAGAATGGGCGGCGATCTTAACAAGAACTGCATTATTATCGACCTGAAGGAGCAGCGGGAGAGCCGAAACCTGCTCGTGCGCAGTGGCCGCGACAATATTTCGACCAGTGACCGCCTCGCCATTGCCAGGGATCTGGAGCCCACCGGTTACGACATCGATATGGGCAGTATATCGGCGCTCTTCCTTCGCGACGTGGTACGGCAGGAGGCGGTCGATAAGCCAGCGGGTGGCTTTTTTGCCAGTCTCAAGGAGCGCCTGTCCCGCTAGACTTGGGTTACCCGTTTTTTCGCCTGCCCAGAAGCTCGCCCATCTTGATTCGCTCCCCGGCCCGGTGCTCGGGGAGCCATTGAGCCCCTTCCTCCATTGCCACGATCACCGTCGACCCGAAGCGGAATCGACCCAGCTCCTCGCCGCGCCCGAACGCCCGTGGTGTGTCGAAATACTCTTCGAGCAATTTTCCGGGAGGGTAGTGGGGGCGCCAGCGGGTTTCGATGCCGGCCACGAAGATGGCGCCTACCAGCACCACGCTTACCAGTCTCTCTTCGCTTTCGAAAAAACAGACCAGCCGTTCGTTACGGGCGAAGAGTCTGGGCACCTGCGAAACGGTGGTGGTATTAACGGAAAACAGCCGGCCGGGGATATAGTGGCTGGCCACCAGTTTCCCGGAGACCGGCATATGGACCCGGTGATAGTCCCGGGGCGCGAGATAAACAGTGGCGAAGCTGCCTCCGTCGAAGCGCCTGGCGGTTTCGGGGTCGCACCCCAGTAACCGGCGGGTGGAAAACCAGGATCCCTTGGCCTGGTAGATTTCGCCGTCGCGGATATGGCCAATCTGGCTCAGGGTGCCGTCTGCCGGCGAGATAATGTCGTCCTTGCCCCCTTCAATGGGCCGGGCCGACTCCTTCAGAGCCCGGGTAAAGAAGCTGTTGAAGCTGGGATACTGTTCGATGGCCTGGACCTCGGCCTCTTCCAGATCAATACCGTAATGGGCGATGGCGCGGCGTATCAACAGGTTCTTGAGCCAGGGGGTCCGGGCGTCCGCGACTTTGCCCAGCAACCGGGACAGGGCGTGCTGGGGCAGCAGTCGTTGCAGGGCGATATAGAGTTCGCGACCGTGTCTGTTCATGGCCCCGTTGCCACCGGCGTGTCGTCGCGATTTCCCCATTCCGACCAGGAACCGTGGTAACCCCGGATTCGGGGATAGTCCATAAGTCTCGCCACCAGGTAGGTGAAGCCGGAACGGTGGTGACTCTGGCAATGGGTGACGATTTCCCGATCTGGCGTAAGTCCCCGATCGGCAAGATAGTCGCGGGCATCCTCCCGGATCCGGTAGTGGCGTGATGGATCCATGAGTTCCGTCCACTCACAGTGGACAGCGCCGGGAATGTGGCCGGCGCGCCGGGATGCCGACCGGGCACCTTCGTATTCGGCCCGGCTGCGGGCATCCCATACCCGGAAATCCGGCTCCTCGAGACGTGGCACTATATCGTCGACCTCGGCGATATAGCGCCTGTCGATATCCACTGTCTGGGGCACGGGCTCCGGATAGCAGGGCTGTGTCTCCAGGGGATAGCCTTCGCCCTTCCAGGCGACAAGGCCGCCATTCAGGTAGGACCACCTGTCATGACCAATAACATCCAGGGTCCAGATCATCCGGCCCGCCCAGCCACCGCCCTCGTCGTCGTATACCACCACCGGCAGGTCGGGAGTCAGGCCCAGCCGCGTGGCGAGGGCATCGAGGCGTTTTTTGTCGGGAAGCTTGCCCGGTGCGGGCCCGCCGCCGTCCATCAGTTCGGCCGGAGCAACATGCACGGCGCCGGGAATATGGCCCTTGTCGTAGTTGGCGTCCCGGCACAGATCGATGATGAGCATTGGCTCGCCGAGTTCTGCATTGAGTTGCTCGGGCTCCATTAGTCGGGGCAGGGTAGGGGGCATGACGATACCTCTGTCAATGGTCTAGCAATTCTCGGACGATGTGCTGATAGCTGGCAAGCCGCCGGGCCTGGATTTGTCCCCGGGCCGCCGCCTCAAGCACCGCGCAGCCGGGTTCGTCCAGGTGGCGGCAGTCGCGAAACCGGCAACCGCCCAGCACGGGGCGGAATTCCACAAAACCTTCGGCCACGGCCCGGGTGTCCAGGTGCCAGAGGCCGAACTCGCGAATTCCCGGTGAATCGATGAGCCGGCCGCCGTTGGGCATGGCGTACAGCGTGGCGCTGGTCGTGGTGTGCCGGCCCTTGGCAGCCTGTTCGGAGAGGGACCCCACCGTGGCGGCGGCGCCGGGGCAGAGAATATTGACCAGCGTCGACTTGCCGACACCGGATTGGCCCACCAGCACGCTGGTGTGATCCGCCAGGTACGCGAACAGGGGGCCCATGCCGTCGCCGTTCCTCGCTGAGACCCGAAGCACCTCGTAGTCCAGTTCGGCATAGGTATCCAGCAGGGCTTTCAGGTGGCCGGCATCCGGCCCGGTCAGCAGGTCCACCTTGTTGAGAATGATCAGCGGGCGGATACCCTGGGTTTCGGCAGCGACCAGATAGCGGTCAATGAGGCTGGCGTGGGGACGTGGTTCGGGGGCAATAACCACGGCGATGCGATCGACGTTGGCGGCCACCGGCCTGCTTCGACCCTGTTTGTCGGGACGAGCCATGATAGTCTGGCGGGTCCGGGCTCTTTCGATCACGCCGGTATCGTGGCCCTCGCGCCAGACGATACGGTCGCCGGTAACCAGGTCGGTGAGGTTGGCCCGGATATGGCAACGCTGCGGTTGATCGTCAGCGGAAAAATCGGGGGGCAGGACGTCGGCCTGGGACCCATAGCGGGTAATCACTACGCCTTCGCGCTCGGGTCCCAGGGCGCGATCTGCCGCCATTTCCGCGGGGCTGGGCGAACCGCCGTCCCGGCGCCGCTCACGGATGCGACGTTGCTGCTGGATTGTCAGTTTGCGTTTGCCCACGGGAATCCCTAGCTGAATGGGGGGCAAGGATATAGCATAATGTATCAAAGAAACACACGGGACGCCGGACCGCTTTTCCACCGGGACGGCGTACTCCGGATAAAGGATCAAAAATGACGCGCGCAAGCGACAGCAAAGACAGCCTTAACCTCATCTGGATCGATCTGGAGATGACCGGTCTGGATACGGACAACGATGTCATTATCGAGATTGCCACTGTGGTCACCGACGCGGATCTCCGGGTGTTGGCGGAAGGGCCGGTGCTCGCCATACACCAACCCGATTCGGTGCTGGAGGGTATGGATGAATGGAATACGCGCCAGCACGGTCAATCCGGCCTGATCGACCGGGTCCGGCGCAGCGAGATCACCGCCGCCGAGGCACAGGCGCGCACCCTGGATTTCCTGCGACCCTGGGTGGATGCCAGGACCTCGCCCATGTGCGGTAATTCAATTTGCCAGGATCGACGCTTTCTCGCCAGGGAAATGCCCGAACTCGAACGCTTCTTCCACTACCGCAACCTGGACGTAAGCAGCGTCAAGGAAATCGCCCGGCGCTGGAAGCCCGGTATTCTCGACGGTTTTACCAAAAAAGGCAGTCACCTGGCCCTGGACGACATTCATGACTCCATCGCCGAGCTTGCTTATTACCGGGAACATTTCTTCAACATCCAATCCTGAATGAAGGTGCCATGAAACATAACCTGGGGTGGACAGCTGTCCTTACCATGGCTCTGACCTGTGCGGACGTCGCGGCGGTGGCCATGACGGAAATCGTTGTCTCCGTTACCCGCCGGGAATCGAAGGTGGCGGAGACCATTGGCAATATCGCGGTGCTCGACCGGGAAGCCCTGGATATGGTCGCTCACGCACATATCCAGGAAGCGCTGGTCCAGGTTCCCGGCGTCGACATGCACCGCAATAGTGGCCAGGAATATCTGCCCGCCATTCGCTCGCCGGTACTCACCGGTGCCGGCGCCTGTGGCAGTTTCCTCATGGCCGAGGACGGCATACCCCTGCGGCCGGCGGGGTTTTGTAATGTCAATGAGTTATTCGAAGCGCACAGCGAGCAGGCCGCCCGCATAGAGGTCATCCGGGGACCGGCCAACGCGCTGTACGGCTCCAATGCCATGCACGGCGTGGTTAACGTCATTGCGCCCGCGGACTTTGAGCGGCCCGGGCGACTGGGTTTGCTGGCCGGTCCCTGGGATTATGGGCGTATTCAGTTTTCCCGCGGTTGGGAGGATTTTGCGTTCAGCTTTACCGGGGACCATGACGGCGGCTACCGGGAAAGCTCCGGCGTAGACCAGCAGAAACTGAGCCTGCGCCATCGCCATCGGGGAAGCGATATCCAGATTACTTCGGGAATGACCGCCGTCAACCTGAACCAGGAAACCGCCGGGTATCTGGTGGGTGAGGATGCCTACAAGGACGATGATCGGGTAAAAACCAACCCCAACCCCGAAGCCTACCGGGATGCCTCGGCGGTGCGCTTATGGTCGCGCATCGAGAAAAGCGGCGGTGCCGGGCGGAACTGGGTTGTTACACCCTATCTCCGACACAGCAGTATGGATTTCCTCATGCACTTTTTGCCGGGAACACCGCTGGAAGAAAACGGACAGCGCAGCGCCGGGTTACAGAGTGCTGTCTATCTGGGCTCCGAGGAAAATCGCCTGGTCGCCGGTCTTGACATGGAATATACCCGTGGCTGGTTAAAGCAAAGCCAGGATGCACCGACCCAGGGTTCTTCCTTCCTTCGCGCCACAATCCCTCAGGGCAAGCACTATGATTACGAGGTAAGCGCATACCAGTTGGCGCCTTTCCTTCAGTGGCGATGGCAGTTTCACCGCAGGTGGCAGCTCACCGCCGGCCTGCGCTTCGAAACCATGGAGTACGATTACGATAACCGCATGCTGGCAGGGCGCACTCGCGATGATGGAACCGCCTGCGTTTTTGCCGGTGATACCGGATGTCGCTATAGCCGACCTGCCGACCGTGACGATGACTTCCAGAACTGGTCCCCGAATCTTGGCTTCCTTTACCAGTTTGACGGGGGGCACCAGTTGTTTGCGACCCTGTCCCGGGGGTTTCGGGCACCCCAGACTACGGAGCTTTATCGGCTACAGCGGCGTCAGCGAGTGGCGGACCTGAACTCCGAGCAACTCGATTCACTGGAAGTCGGAATGCGCGGTGGCGGAAAAGCCTTCCACTACGAAGTGGTGGCCTACACCATGCGCAAGGACAACGTTATATTCCGGAACAGCGATTTCTTTAATGTCAGCGACGGTGAGACGGAACACCATGGCCTGGAGCTGGCAGTCAACTACCGTTTCGCGCCGGCCTGGGATATTCATATTGCCGGCACCGTGGCCCGACACCGGTACGCCTACCACGACATCCAGTCGGGGGTCGATATTCACGGCAATGACGTGGATACAGCGCCCCACCATTTTGCCAACGTGCAGCTGGGCTGGGATTTTGCCGACAACGCCCGCGCGGAGTTGGAATGGCTGCGTATGGGTGCGTATTACACGGACCCGGAAAACCGTCACCGCTACGAGGGCCACGACCTCTTTCATCTGCGTGCCCGCTGGCAGCCTGCACCAGCCTGGGTGGTATCGGCAAAACTGTTTAATCTCTTCGACACCGAGTATGCGGAACGCGCCGACTTCACTACCTTTGGCGGTGATCGGTATTTCCCCGGTAAACCCCGCGCCCTTTACCTGGGGCTCGAAAAAGTTTTCTAATCCTGCGAACTTGTCTCCTGGTGAACCTTCGCAGTTTCATGTCCCCGGCTTTAAACCTCGCACCGGGTAATTGTTGCATTGGCACACGGTTGTATCTGAAAGGTCGCGGCGACTATGGTTGAATGGCAGGAAACGGCACTCATACTCCGGAGTTTTACAGCGATATGAAGTCAAAAGGCAAGTTTACGATACGTGAAGCGGAGGAAAGGGATATCCCTGTTCTCGTGGATTTCATGGCAAAACTCGCTTTACATGTTTCCGGGGGTGAACCGAAAACACTGACCGTGGAGGCTCGACAAAGGCTGGAAAAATTCCTGAAAACCTATATCGACGAAACCGAAAAATGCATGGTTGTCTCATGCACCGCCCGGGGTAAGGTTGTGGGAATGGGTAATATTCATATATGGCACAGCCCCAACCTCTGGGAAGAGGCGGCAGGACTGGATCTGAAGTCGGCTTTTATCGATGATCTGTGGGTCGAGCCAGAATACCGCCAGCGGGGTCTGTTCGCCATGATGCTGGATGTTCTGGTGAGCTTTGCCGAACGGCACCATATCGAAGAATTGTATCTGGAATATTCGGTTTCAAACGCGGAAGCGGAATCCGTCTGGCGAAAGCTGGGGTTTAATCCCACGGGCATTCGGGCGGCGGCTTTCACCGGGGTAGTAAGAGAGAAGCTAGTCAAGCGGTAAAACGCGGCGAAATCGTCCATAATCCAGTAACCACTGTGAGGAGGCCAGCAAGTGATCGGCGATCGTGATGTGACAATCTTCTATGACGACCTGATGCTCGGCCATGACCCTCAGGTGGATCTGCCATTCCTGCCCAGTCGGGTGGAGAAACGGGTACGAAACATTCTCAAGGGATTAAACACCAAGTGGAGTTATCCGGAACACCCGGGCAGGCTCACCGCCATTAAAGATCACCTCGATAAAAATCCCATTTCTGGCGTTCAGTTTAAGGTCGGCGCCAGCGCGACCTATGAGCAACTGGTCCGGGTTCATACAGCCTCCTATCTGGACGATATCTTCGCCCTGGAGGGGAAAATGGCCTGGCTGGACAAGGATACTACTGCTGTTTCGCCTGGCAGTATCAAGGCGGCGACGTCGGCCGCCGGCAATTCTATCGCGGCCGTGGAAGCCGTTTTCAATGGTGGCGCGCAAAGCGCCTTTGCCCTGGTTCGTCCGCCCGGGCACCATGCCGAACCGGTTCGGGCACGCGGCTTCTGCCTGTTCAACAATGTGGCCGTTGCAGCCGCTCACGCGCAGGCCAAACTGGGCTGCGAACGGATCCTGATAATCGACTGGGATGCCCACCATGGCAACGGTACCCAGGATATATTCTGGGCCGATCCGGATGTGCTCTTTTTCGATACACACTGCGCGCCGCCTTTCTATCCGGGCTCCGGTTATCTCGAAGACGTGGGTGCGGGCCTGGGGGAGGGCTACACCATCAATGTACCGCTACCGGAGGATGCCGGCGATATCGCCTATGAGAAGGCGTTCAGGGAAATACTGATCCCTGCCGCCGACCGGTTTGAGCCCGACCTGGTACTCGTATCCGCCGGCTTCGACCCCCATCGCAACGACATGGCCCTGAACCTCACCTATGACGGATTTGCGGTATTGACCAGCATCGTCCAGGCAATTGCCGACAAGCATTGCCAGGGCAGGCTCGCCCTTGTTCTCGAAGGAGGCTACAATCTGGATTCCCTTGCCCACGGTACCCATGCCGTCCTGGAAGTGCTTGCGGGTGCCGAGCCTCCCGAATTGACCGAGTGCGGTATTCCCGAGGTCACGGAGGCCGTTGAATTTCATCGCGATGCCTTCGTTGATGACGATTGAGTCGTTATCCCGAGGACAGGGTTTTACCGCCATGAAATAGTGAATATAACCACCAGAACGCAAAAAGCGTGACCGGAAAAGCGTTAACGGGAAAGCGATTCCCGCCCTTGCGGAGACGCTCTTATTACGTTCTATAAAACCCCGCGGTTGCAACAATTCAATCTAAATACACAGCCGAGAAAGCTTGCCTTTGGCCGGCCTGGGCGTATAGTTGCGCTCCCGGTCCGTCCCAGCCCCCGATGAGCCTTTCTCACCCTTCATTCAAAGAGTATCCTATGAATATTATCGAATCCGGGGCTGTATATGCTGCCGGCAGTCTTCCTCTCCCAAGGCTAGAACCGCAAACCACCAGCCATATCCAATCTTATTGGCTGTACGAAGACACCCACGTTCCAGCGGGAATACCGCAAATGATGAGCCAGGGTGAGACCTCTGATGTTCTGCTCGATTATTACAATACGCCATTTTTGAAAATGCCGGTGGCTGGATAATCGCCCCGGACACTTCTGGAGAGCGTCCGCCCTGATGTTTCACTTTAGTGAGCCAAAACATGGGAATACGCCATAGAGCCGGTTGCCGATGTCAACCGGCTTTGTGCATTTGTCTTTGCGGCAGTCCCCAATCGCTCTGAAGTCCGGCGTCAGTCGCTTGATCGGCCACAGGACTTCCAGGTTGCGGTGGCACTCCATTTCCGTGCGCCGCGTACTGTTGGTCCGGGTCAGGTAGGCGTAGAAACAAGGTTTGAGTAAACACCGGGATGATAGAGTCGCCGGTCCTGCGCCGCCGGCCGAGCTTTGTCGGAACCCGGTTTGATCCCCTTCAGGAAATCCATTCAGGAATCGATCACCAGTCCTCTGGCGCTTACCTGTCAATGCAGAGAAGAGCGGTCACGTATGGCTGAGGAATCTCTTTGCGAGCTGACTCATAGAAACCGATAGTTGTGTCGCGATTATTGCGCCAGCTAAAGCACCTGTTTCCCTTTGGCCCCAGGGAAACGCCTTCCTGTTACGCATCGCGAATATCGATTTGCCCGAAAAGCCTGGCTGGATTGGCTCCCGGGCGTGACACCTTGCTTAAACGGGCTTTTGTAATGTTGTGTAATGATGATTGATCAAAAAATGAATCCCGTTCATAGTGTTCCGGTCGTAGTCATAACCATAATTTATGAGCACTAAAGAGCGCCGCCTGAGGGCGTTTGCCGAGCGAGAAAAGGTATTCCTCGATGCCGCACGGGAATTGATTGCCAGCAATGGCATGCTCAATTTACAGATGCAACGGGTTGCCCATCTTTGTGACTACTCCGTGGGTACTCTCTATCTTCATTTCACCAGCAAGGAAGACATGCTGCTGGCGCTGCTCACGGAGCGTGCCAGCGAGCGGATCAAACTCTTTCAGACTGTCGCCCGCTGGCAGGCCGGCACCCGGGAGCGCATGCTGGGTTTTGTCTTGGCCGACGTGATTTTTGCCCGGCAACAGCCGCTTTTTTTCCACCTTCATCAATATCTGACGACCCAGGTGATCTCTGCTGCCACCTCCCCATCACGGCGGCAACAGGCCCACGAGGTTCACCAACCACTGGCTGCGATTTTCGAAGCCGTTATCCGCGAGGCCCAAGCCTGTGGCGATCTGCCTTCCTCGTCCTTAAGTCCCTTCCAGATCGGATCCGGCCTTTGGGCGCTGAGCGAAGGTATCCATACCCTCGTCCATGCCGAAGGTTTGCTGGACGCCTACAGGATTGAAAACCCCTATCAACTGCTCTTCCAACACGTCAATGCACTGCTGAACGGTCTCAACTGGCAGCCTATGTGTGATCTCAACAATGCCAGTAGTGGGCAACAACTGATTGAGTGCATCGTGTCAGCAGTTTTCAGCGATATTGACCCCTTGATAACAGCTCCGCTTTTTTCAGCTATCGATCAGGACTCCCAATGAACAAGCGCATGATCTTCATCCTTTCCGCCACTGTACTGGTTTTTGGCGGCACCATGGCTGCCAAGTGGCAGGGGAACCGGATGATGAACGAATACCTGAATGACATGCCCGAAATGCCGGTAACGGTGTCTTCCACCGACGTCATCGAGCAGCACTGGACGCGCCAGATCTCAGCCGTGGGTACGCTCGCAGCCGTCAATGGCGCCAATTTGACAACGGAAGTGGCCGGCATTATCGACGAGATTCATTTTGACAGTGGCAGCGAAGTGGAAGCCGGAGATCCGATCATCAGCCTGGTTAGCACCACGGACGAAGCCGAACTCGCCTCACTCGAGGCGGCCGTGCGCCTGGCGGAACTGGAGCGCGACCGGGTCGAATCACTTCTTGCCCGCAAGAGCATTTCGGCAGCTGAATTTGACCGGCGCGAAACAGAACTGGCCCAGGCCAGAGCCAATGCCCTGGCCCGACGCTCCAGGCTTGAGCAGAAAACCCTGCGCGCGCCCTATGATGGCCGGCTCGGGATTCGCAAGGTAAGTATTGGCCAGTTTGTCGCTGCCGGTGACCCGATGATTGCCCTCCAGTCCCTCGATCCGGTTTACCTCAACTTTACCCTGCCCGAGCAATGGTATCCGGAAGTGGAGACGGCTATGGCGGTGAACGTTGCCGTGGATGCCATCGGAGATGCCGAATTTACAGGCAAAATAACCGCAGTGGAGCCGACCATAGACAGTAACACCCGAAATTTCGCTGTGCAGGCGACCCTCGCCAATCCCCAAAAACGCCTTCGACCCGGTATGTTTGCCCGAGTACGACTCAATTTCGGTGAACCTCACAGTGTGCTGACGGTGCCCCGTACTGCCATCAATTTTAATCCCTATGGCAACTCTGTTTTCATTCTCAGCAAAGACAAGGAAGGCAACACCAGGGCCCGGCAGCGCCTTATACAAACGGGCGAAATACGGGGGGACGTAATCGCCGTGACCGAGGGCATCGAGGCTGGCGAAACCGTTGCCAGTAGCGGTTTGCTCAAGCTTCGCAATGGGGGCCTGGTCAATATAAACAATGAAGTGGTGCCACAAGCCAGCACTACACCCACGCCGGATAACGGCTGAGTCTGACCCGCCGGGAATGCCACCGTGAAATTTACCGATCTGTTTATCAAAAAACCTGTACTGGCCTCGGTCGTCAGTCTGTTTATCCTCATTGTGGGTATTCGCGGGGCGATGGAACTTCAGGTGAGGGAATACCCCAAGCTGGAAAATGCCGTTATTACAGTGTCCACCCCCTACCCCGGTGCCGACGCCCAATTGGTACAGGATTTTGTCACTACGCCACTGGAGCGCGAAGTCGCAGCTGCCGAGGGCATTGATTACATCACTTCCACCAGTGATACCAACAGGAGTCTGATTCGCGCCTATGTGCGCCTGGATAAAGATCCGGATGAAACCCTCACCGAAGTCATTGCCAGCGTGAACAAGGTACGCGGCGAGCTGCCGGAAGCATCGGAAAGCCCGGTGGTGACACTCTCTGTCGGGGGATTCAGCACGGCGGGTTACATGGTGTTTTACAGCGATGTGTTGCGGATCAATCAGATTACCGACTATCTGGTGCGGGTGGTGGAACCGAAGCTGGCCACCATTTCCGGCGTTCAAGGGGTTAACCTGGCCGGAGGCCAGCCGTTTGCGGCGCGTATCTGGATGATACCGGAACGTATGGCGGCCTTTAATCTCACCGCCAGTGATGTCAATACGGCATTAAGGCGCAATAACGTCCTTACCTCTGTGGGTACAACCAGCTCGGCGATGGTGGCCGTCGACCTGAAAGCTGACACGGATGTGCGCTCCATCGAACAGTTCCGTCAGATGATTGTCCGGGCCGAAAATGGCGCGATCATTCGCTTAGGCGATGTGGCCGACGTGGAACTGGGCTCGGAAAACTACTCCCCCACGGCGCGTTTCAAAAACAAGCCGGCGGTATTCATCGCCGTGGACCTCGCGCCAGATGCTAATTCCATTGATGTCATGGAGGATGTGCGCAAGGTCTGGGACACGCAGATAAGCCCCCAGTTTCCCGAGGGTCTTGAAGGCGAGCTACTTTACGACGCGACAGTCTATATTCGCGATGCCATAGACGATGTGCAAACTACAATTATCGAGGCAGTGGTTATCGTCGTGGTGGTGATTTTCCTGTTCCTGGGCTCGCTGCGCTCGGTCGTCATTCCCGCCATAGCCGTGCCCCTGTCGCTGATTGGTGCCATGGCACTGATGCTGCTGATGGGTTACTCGCTCAACCTGTTGACGTTACTTGCCATGGTGCTGGCCATCGGCATTGTCGTGGATGACGCCATTATCGTGCTCGAGAACATCCATCGCCATATAGAAGATGGCATGCAGCCCATGGCAGCCGCTTTGCAAGGGGCCAGGGAGCTGGCCTGGCCCGTGGTGGCAATGACCACCACCCTGGTGGCGGTTTATCTGCCCATCGGTTTTCTCGGCGGTATTACCGGCACACTGTTCTCCGAGTTTGCGTTTACGCTTGCCGCCTCGGTATTGCTGTCGGGCGTTGTCGCTCTCACTCTGTCGCCGATGATGTGTGCGTACCTGCTCAAGCCTCACAACAGGGTTAATGGGCGAAGCCGCCGACTGGAAAGTCGCCTTGATGGGCTGTTTAACCGTTTAAAGGACAAATATGAAAGCGGTTTGCACGGCATGATGGACCAGAAAATCGGGCTTAGTCTCTTCGGTCTTATAGTTATCCTGTCGTGTTTTTTTCTGTTTATCTCCGCGCCCAGCGAACTGGCGCCGCAGGAGGACACAGGTTTTGCCTTTATGCTGGCCGAAAGTGACCCCGGTCTTACCCGGGAATATATCGAGCTGTTTACCTCCCGGCTCGACAAAATTGACGAAGCCAGCGAGGACATTGTTGCCAACTTCCAGTTCAACGCTGCGAGCTTCGGTGGTGCCACAGCCACCAATGGCGCTTTCGGCCCCTTTATCCTTAGCCCTTCCAGCGAGCGCAGCCGCGATACTGTGGAGGTCATCAACGAGGACATCTATAAACAGGTCTCCCAGGTGGCTGGCCTGAAAATCGCCGTTGTGCCACGCCCGCCCCTGCCCTCGGGGGGCGGTGGCATGCCCGTGGAATTTGTTATCGGTGGCACTGCTCCGCCGGTGATCCTCAAGGAACTGGCGGACCAGGTCATGGAAAAGGCCCAGGACAGCAAACAGTTTATTTTTCTCAACAGCGACATGAAGATCAACAAGCCCATCACCAACATTCTGATCGACCGGGAAAAGGCCTCCCAACTGGGCATCGACATGGCTCAATTGTCCGCGGATCTGTCGGGGTTGCTGGCGGGCGCCTACGTCAATCGATTTTCCATCGATAACCGCTCATACAAGGTGATTCCCCAGGTGCAGCGGGTTGACCGTCTCTCTGCCGACCAGCTCAACAATTACTACACTCGCACTGTCAGCGGCGAGCTGATTCCCATCGGGACGGTTATCCAGCTCAAAGATTCGGTGCAGCCGCAGCGACTGCAACATTTCCAGCAACTCAACAGCGTGACCATCAGTGGTGTGCCCCGCCCCGGCGTATCCATCGGCGAGGTGCTCGACATACTGGATGCGGCGGCCGCGGAGATACTGCCTACCGGATTCAGCGTCGAGTACGGCGGTCAGTCACGACAGTTCAAGACAGAAACATCCAACCTGGCGGGTATTTTTTTCTTTTCGCTGCTGATTATTTATCTGGTACTGGCAGCACAGTTTGAATCGTGGCGCGACCCGCTGATCATGCTCATCACCGTGCCCATGGCGATCAGCGGCGCCCTGCTTGGTCTCAATGTGCTCGCACTGTTCCAGGTACCCGGCGCCACCCTCAACATCTATACCCAGGTGGGGCTGGTTACCCTGATCGGCGTGATTTCCAAGCATGGCATCCTCATCGTCGAATTTGCCAACCGCTTGCAGGAAGAAGGTTACAGCAAGCTAAAAGCCATTGAGCATGCATCCGCAATGCGCCTGCGGCCCGTGTTGATGACAACGGCTGCGTTGGTCATGGCAATGGTTCCCCTGTTGATTGCCACAGGTGCCGGCGCGGTGGCACGCTTTTCCCTTGGTTTTGTCATTGCCTTTGGCATGACCATCGGCACCCTGTTTACCCTCTATGTCCTGCCCATGGCCTATCTGTTGATCGCCCGGGATCATGGCACCGCAGAGAAGAGCCTGCGCGACGGAGCAGTGGTGGCAAATTGATGGCCGCGCGGTGCCGGAGGTTGAACTTCAGGCCGGCACCAGACGCAATACCAGACCACTATCGGTAATCAGGTAGAGGTAGCCGTCCGGTCCGACGGCAATATCCCGAAGGCGATCACTGTCCATCAGCAGGTTTTCGATCAGGGCTGTGCGATCGCCTTTGAACTTGATACGGTAAAGCGTTCTGCCTTTCAGGGAGCAGACAAACAGGCTGTCCTTCCATCCGGGAAATGCGTCGGCGTCATAGAAAACCGCACCGGATACCGCTGGTGACGGCACCCAACTGACCACAGGCTGCTCCATACCTTCCTGCGTGACTCGTGATACGGTCGGGGTTTCATCGTAGGGGTGGCCCCAGGTTATTACCGGCCAACCGTAGTTATGCCCCGGCTTGATCAGGTTCAGTTCATCGCCGCCCCTGGGACCGTTTTCCGACTCCCACAACCGGCCCTGGTCATCTACCGCCAGCCCCAGGGGCGCGCGAAGTCCGTAGGC
This sequence comes from Cellvibrionales bacterium UBA4495, assembly GCA_002388905.1. Taxonomy (GTDB): domain Bacteria; phylum Pseudomonadota; class Gammaproteobacteria; order Pseudomonadales; family Porticoccaceae; genus DGNJ01. Next base: position 27,393 of record DGNJ01000022.1, on the reverse strand, counting down.
CCAGACATAGGGGAAAGCGTCCTCGCGCCCGGCATAGGGGTTGTCGGGTGGCACTGTCCCGTCCTCATTCAGGCGCAGGATCTTGCCGTGGGGGCTGGCGATGTCCTGGGAGGGAATCGGATCGTCATCGGTGGGGGCGTGAACGGTGCCGAGATAGACCCGTCCAGCACTGTCAAAGGCGATGCGCCCCCCGCTGCCTTCATGCGTGGGTACTGACAGCAGTGTCTCGCCGTCCACCCATTGACCATTGTGGATGTGGCCTCGACTGAGGATCAGTCGCCCCCTCTCCGCCAGGTTCTCGTTGTCCGTCCCTTCAGTCGCTGTCAGGTAAATCCAGCCATTGCCCGGGTGCACTGCCACATCCATCAGGCGCCGCTTGAAAAAGTCCCTGGTGGGGGGGCCGAAGGGGGTGCCCGATACGGGTTCCGGAAGCAGTTCGCCCGACTCAATGATTTGAAGCGCGCCGATTTTGGCTTCGGTCACCAGTATCCGGCCATCGGGCAGCACGGCAATCCCGTATGGGTTTTCCACTTCAGCCAGACGCTCGACCCTGAAGGATTCGACTTCGGACTGGACGACACCGTCTGGAATCGACGGTGGTGCGCTCGGTAAAGAGGTGGATAATCCCTGTTGTTCGGCGATAAACATGGCCAGTGAGAACAGATCCGCGCCACTCATAATGTCCCTGAACCCGGGCATACCGGTGGCGGGGCTGCCGTTTGCGATCAACTTGGCGATGGAGCCCAGGTCAGTGGCCTGGCGAAGCGGCGCGCCCACCAGCGGCGGGGCCGAGCCCCCCTGTCCTTTATCGCCGTGGCACTGAGCGCAATGCTGTGTAAACAGCTTGGGGATTTCCGTTTCCCCGGCAGATGCATTGACAGCCAAGCCGGTTATCAGTGAGAGACAAAGCGTCAGACCCTTAACGGTATGAAGTGGGAAAGCATTCATACTTATTCTCTTGTGAATGGCAGCTCGGTCCTTCGGACCCCCTTCGCTGCGCTGCGGGGCCCAAAAGCTGTCGCTTTTGTCGAACCGGCCAGGGTTCTCACCCCTGTCCCTCCACCAAAAATGGGCCACCTGTCGGTGACCCATTTTATGCTGGCGGAGGGACAGGGATTCGAACCCTGGGTACCTCGCGGTACACCGGTTTTCGAGACCGGCGCTTTCGACCTCTCAGCCATCCCTCCGCGTTTGGCGGCAATCGGGCCGCCAGCGGCGAAGAATACCTGCTGTCGGGAATGATTTAAAGGTCCCACTGGCTGCCTGCCCGGATTTGGGGTATTTCCGGGTAAACATCTGTGGCTTGCAGTGTGGCAACTGGCTGCAAGGCTCCGGTGCTTAATCATTGCATAGGTTCCCGGACCTACTGTTCGCGACAACTCCAGTTCGCGGCATCGTAGGGGAATGCACCTTCCTCTGCGGTAAACACCGCTTTCTGCGGATAGGGGCAGACCAGAACTGTGCGGATGGGCGACGGAGCAGCTTTCGGCAAGCCGGGGGCGTCGGGTCTGTTGAGGACAATTTCATCGGGTCGTTTGCCTTGTTCAACCCAGGCTATGACCTTGTCGAGAAAACGCTCGGCGGAGTCCTGTGGTCCGGGACCGCCGGCGCAGTGCCACACGCCCGGCACTTCATAGGTGCGGAAGAACGTATCGACATGCGTAAGTGTTGCCTCCAGCTGGTCGTGGTACTGGGTTTCCGTTGCTGGCGGAACAGCATTCTCCCCCAGGGGCGCCCAGAGTATGAATTTGCCGCCTGCCTCCTTGAACCCGGAAATATCCGGGCTGGTGGCGCCCCAGTCGTCGTGATGGTCGGCGAGTACCTGCAGATGCTGCGGGTTCTCGAAATCCAGGTCGGTGAGCATGTCAAAGTCCGGGTCCTGGAAATAAACGCCACGCAGAATGCTCTTCGCAATCCAGAAGGAGGAGGGCGGTGGGTTGGGTGCCCAGGGATTGTCGGTATTATCGCTGGTGGGTCGCGTGGTTCCTATCAGGAAAGAAGACCATCCCACCGGGTTTGTCAGGGTGAAGCCGCCGGATTTCTCCCCGGGACCCACCGGGTGGGGTTCGGTAATGCGCCTGGCCATGTCGATTTCATCCCGGGTCAGGCATTTGTCCGTGCTCTTGCCCTTGCATTGCACGTTGTTCAGGTCGAAGCCGCAGGCGTCCTGGTTGCGAACCAAACCGTCCGGTCCGGCACAGTGCTCGGCCACTTTTTCCTCCAGGAAGGCCAGCTTGGCCGGCGAGATCCAGCGGTCAGGCTTTTCCACCAGGTACTGGATAATCCAGGGAAACCACATGGAGTTGCCTTTGCCAAAACCGGTGGAAGCTACGATGCCGTCGTAATCCCCGGGGTGGTGCAGCGCCGCCATGGCGCCCATGCGGCCGCCGCCGGAGCAGCCCAGGTGGTAGCGGTAGAGTTTGTCGTCCATGTCGTAATAATCCCGGGTGATCGCCTGTGTCGCGACGGCGGCCACATGGGCCCCGCGATGGCCGTGGTCCAGCCGGGCGGCGGGATTGTCGATCATGAAATCCCACAAAAACCCTTTGTGGCCGGTGTCCGTTCCCGCAACCGCAAAACCTTCGGCTAATCTGCGCACGGCGGCACCGGCATAGGAGGCAGCGATCATGCCCATGGTCTGTCGCTGCAGCTGTATTTCGGATTCAGTGCCGGAATAGCTTTGTCCGTAGATGGCCTCCAGGTCCTCTTCGGCGGCCCGGGTAGTCGGCACAATACCGGCGGCTCCACCTTCGCCGATGAAGTAGTACCGGCCCTTGAAGCCGTCGTCAGGCAACATCACCGTCCACTCTACCCGGTTGGGGCCGGGGTTCCGGGTGGTGGTATGACCCACTACTTCGCAGTGGGCGATGGGGGCGTCGATATGAGTAACCGTATCCACCACGGCACCCTTCGGTGCCATGGCCTGGATGTTGTCGAGCGCGCATTTTTCTTTGGCCATGCCCGCCCCGGAAACACTCAGGATGCCGAAGCCAAGCAGAACAGATCGTATAGTTTTGTATGTTCTCATAGTAATTATCTCTGAGTTGGCGATTAAACTGTTACGTCAACGGTACAGAATAGAGCGTTCGCATTGCCGTTGATTCCGTCCTCATCGGGCGTTGTCGGTCACCGATTGGCACGCCCAGTTGCGCGCGTCGTAGGCGAATTCTCCCTCTTCACCGACAAACACGGCCCGCTCGGGATAAGGACAAACCAGCACGGTTCGCGCCGGCGAGGGCGCTCCATTGCCAAAATATCGGGGAATCTCGGTGGAGGCGCTGGTGACGATGGCGCCCGGTGACTCTCCCTGCTCGGCCCAGGCAATGACGTTATCGAGGAATCGGTCCGGCGCATCCTGGGGGCCGGGACCCCCGGCGCAGTGTAATACGCCGGGCACCACGTAGAGGCGCATAAACTCATCCGTACCCGGTACTGCCTCGTGGAGCGCGTGATAATATTCGATCTCGGTGCGGGGCGGCACCGCATTTTCACCGAGCGGCGCCCACAGGATCAGTTTGCCACCGGCTTCCTTGTAGGCGGAAAGATCCGGACTGACGGCACCCCAGTCGGCGTGATGGTCGGCGAGGGTCTGCAAATGTTCGGGATCGTTGAAATCCAAATCCATCAGGTTGAAGTCGGCGTCATTAAAATACATGCCCCGGAGAATGCTCTGACCCAGGCCATAGGAATAAGGCGCCGGATCCGGTGCCCAGGGGTTTTCGGGGCCTTTGTTGGTAGGCCGCGTGGGGCCCAGTAAAAAAGAGGACCAGCCGGTGGGATTGGTCAGGCTGAAGCCGCCGGACGTCTCGTTCGGTCCCACCGGGTGGCGACCGGTGATGCGTTCGACCATCTTGATTTCGGCTTTGGTCAGACAGTTGTCGTTGCTTTCGCCCTGGCATTGAAGGCTCGCGGGATCGAATCCGCAGGCGTCCACGTCGCGGACAAGCCCGTCGGGCCCTGCACAGTGTTGTGCAACCGCTTTTTCCAGGGTTTCGAGCTTGGCCGGGGATACCCATCCTTCCGGATGGTTGATCAGGTATTGCAGAATCCACGGGAACCAGACGCTGCCGCCCTTGCCAAAGCCCGTTGAGGCAACGATACCGTCATAGTCCTCCGGGTGGTGCAGGGCGGCCATCGCTCCCATGCGGCCTCCGCCGGAGCAGCCCAGGTGATACCGGTAGAGTTTTTCGTCCATATCGTAATAGGCCCGGGTGATGGCCTGGGTCGCCTGTGCCGCCACATGGGCGCCGCGATGGCCATGATCCAGCTTCGCCGCCGGGTTATCGATGGCAAACTCCCANNTAGTGCCCGGTATCCGTGCCCGCCACGGCAAAGCCCGCGCCCAGCAGCTTGAGCGTCGTGGGGATATAGCCCTGGCCGATCGGGTTGTCGGTGGTGGTGGTCGGAACAACGCCTGCGGCGGCTCCCAGGCCGACGAAGTAATAGCGGCCGTTGAAGCGTTCATCCGGGAGCATTACCGTCCACTCGACCCGGTTCGGACCGGGGTCCCGGGTAATGGTATGGCCCAGGATCTCGCAGTGTGCCACCGGGGACTGGACCGGCGTGACCGAATCGATTGCCGCGCTGCCAGGTGAGAGAGAGCGGATCGACTCCAGGGTACAGGGGTTTTCGCCGCCGGCGGCACCGGCTGCCAACAGGGGAAATATCATAATCACAAGGCGCGCGGAAAAAAGTTTTTTTATCATTTCTACCTCCGCCCTTTTCGGGCCGGTTGGTTGCCGAAATCGGGCGCCCGGAAGAGCGCCGCCAATAATCCAGAGCCGTCTTCGGCAAACCCAAGCCCTCTTTCGGCAAGGCGCTTTTCGCAGACGAAGACGGTAGTCCATTGTCGAGAAGAGTAACGCCGCAAGAAGCGGCCCGATTGCAGGAACCTCTTGGGAATAAGGCTTTCTCTGTAATCAGGCGTGCTCGGGAGCCGGGGTCAAATTGTTTGTATTATCAGTTTAGAGGCTTAGTTGGAAGTAAGGCACTATTTGTCATAAAAGTCAATATAAGTCGCGTTCCTGGCATCGCCCCGGCCTGAGAACAGGCGACGATCTGGGCCTGAATGCAGGCTGGCAGTGTTCAGTTTCAATCCGAATTCCGCGGGTGCAGCTTAAGTGCGTCTGGAGTCCGGCACTGCGCCGTGTCTCTCGGCCATGGAATGGTTTGTGAGCATCCGGGCAACGACGAAGATCAGCAGACAGCCGCCGATCACATAACTCATGGCCAGCAGATACGCTGATTGGTCGGGAAAGCTACCCGGGCCGGAGGGGGAGGGAACGGTGGATGTATTGAGTAGGTAGGCGACTATCTGGGCGCCTATGCCCATTGCCGACACGCGGATAACGCTCATCAGTCCGGTTGCCTCGCTGGTGCGATTCATGGGAACGGCACTGGCGATAATCATGGGAATGGTGGCGTACAGGAATGAGCTCGCCAACCCCATGGCGATGAGTATTGCCAGAATCAGTGCGAGCGAATCGTGTTTAAAGGCAGCCACAAGCCAGGCAGCCCCCAGCACCAGGGCGCTCGCTGACATGGTGAAGCGCGGCCCATAACGGGTGTATACCCAGCCGGCGGCAGGTCCGCCAATCAGTGCCATCAGGGTCTGAGGCAATAAAACGATGCCGGTCATCGTCGCGGACAGGCCCAGGCCCACGCCCGTCGCCGTGGGCTGCTGTAGAAGAATCGACCATATTTGCAAAAACTGGAACCAGGTGAGCCCAAGGAGTGCTCCCGCCAGAACGGCTGCAAGCATTTGTCGTTGGGCCAGCAGCCGAACCTGGATCAGCGGTACCCTGGCCTTCAATTCACTGTTCACCCACAGGCCCGTCAGGATCGTGCCGCCGGCAAAAAAGCCTAATATACGTGCGTCCAGCCATCCCCACTGGGCTGATTTGGTAATCGCCAGCAGCAAAAGGACGATGGCCGGCGCAAAGAGGATGCCACCGGAAAAGTTCACGCCCTTTTCCACTTTACCCGAAGCCCTGGCGGGCACGAACTTCATCACGAATAGCAGGGCAACGACGGCGACGCCGGCGCCGGTAAAAAAAATCCAGTGCCAGCTCAGGTTGTCCACCAGGATGCCGCCGATAACTGACCCGAGGCCCGCGGACACGGTCATGGTGGCCGCCAGGATACCGATGAATAGGGGCACCGAGGTTTCCCTGACCTCGGCTCGCACGATACCCACGCAGAGAGGAAAGATGGCACCGGCGCCGCCCTGGATCACCCGTCCGGTCACCACTCCGCCAATTCCCGTGGAGAAGCCTGAAACCAGAGAGCCCACCAGGCTGAGGCCGATGACGATCAGCAGCACGCGCTTACGGTCATACATGTCGCCCAATCGGCCGCAAATCGCGGCGGAAACACCGCTGGCCAAAAGGAAGCCGGTGATGGCCCAACCCACGGCCTCCGGGTTCCCAAAGTCATCGATCATATACCGCAGGGCGGAGTAGATCATCGCCAGTTCAAAACCGGAGAGGATTTCCGCAGTGATCAGGGCGATAAGTAGTGCCAGGCGTCCGCGTTTCATGGTTTTTTTGGTTGCAGGGTGTTTGAGGGTTATGGTCTATAGCCCATCACTATAAAAGCACGGGGTTGAAACCGGGATTGAGACTCTGCGCCGCCGCTTGGGTCGGGCCACATTTCTATCGTCAGACAAGGTGGTACGATCGATGATGTATCCAGAATGCCAGGGACCGGCAGGATTCGACGAATCCTGCCGGTCCCTGATCTCAGCACGGCATTGTTATTGACAGGTCCAGTTATCGGCATCGAAGGGGAATGCGCCCTGGGGTGCATCGAATACGGCCCGCTGGGGATAGGGGCACAACAGGACCGTCCGGGACAGGACCGGCGGCAATAACGTGGGCGGCTGGCCGGGAGCTGCCGGCATTGGATCCCGTGCCGAGGCACTGGCCACCACTGTTTCGGGCCGGTTGCCCTGCTCAACCCAGTCGATGACTTCGTCCAGCAATCGCTCGTCGGTGTCCTGAGGCCCCGGGCCGCCGCCGCAATGGTACACGCCGGGAACCAGGTAGAGACGAACGAAGTCGTCGGTGCCGGGAACCACCTCCTTTAACTTGTGGTAATACTCGATATGGGTGGCGGGGGGGACTCCGTTTTCCCCCAGGGGTGCCCACATAATCAGTTTGCCGCCGGCTTTCTTGAAGCCGGAAAGATCATAACTGTCCAGCCCCCAGTCGGCGTGGTGCGCCGCGAGGGTTTTCAGGTGTTCGGGATTATCGAAATCCAGGTCGGTAAGGATGTTGAAATCCGCATCATCGAAATAAACCCCGCGATAGATACTCTGGCCGATTCTCAGGGCCGATGGGGCTCCTTCCTCGGGCCAGGGATTTTCCGGGTCGCTGGTGGGTTTGGTGGTGCCCAACAGGAACGACGACCAGGCGGTGGGGTTGGTGAGGGTGAAGCCGGGAGATGTTTTGTCAGGTCCCACGGGATGGCGGCCGCTGATGCGTTTTATCATGTCGACCTGGGGCGTTGTCAGGCAATTGGCCTTGTCTTCGCCTTTGCACTGGAGGCTGGCGGGATCGAAGCCGCAGGCGTTGGGGTCCCGGACGAGGCCGTCGGGGCCGGCGCAGTATTCGGCCACCTCACGCTCCAGGAGTGCCAGTTTATGGGGAGGCACCCAGCGGTCCGGGTTCTCTACCAGGTATTGGAGTATCCAGGGGAACCAGACCGCGCCGCCGCCAAACCCCGTCGAGGCAACGATGCCGTCGTAGTCATCGGGATGGTGGTAGGCGGCCATGGCGCCCATCCTGCCGCCCCCGGAGCAGCCCAGATGATAGCGGTACAGCCTGTCGTCCACGTCGTAATAGGCCTTTGTGATGGCCTGGGTGGCGACGGCGGAGACATGGGCGCCCCGGTGCGCATAATCAAGGCGGGCGGTGGGGTTGCCAATACCGTAGTCCCACAGCCAGCCCTTGTGGCCGGTATCGGAGCCCGCCACGGCAAAGCCCTGGTTGAGGAGTTGCAGGGTGGTATTGGCGTAATAACTTCCCATCCTTTCCGTGGACGTCGTGGTGGGCACGAAACCCGCGGCGGCACCCAGACCGACAAAATAATAGCGGCCGCCAAAGCGCTCATCCGGCAGCATCACCGTCCACTCCACGCGATTGGGGCCCGGGTTCCTGGTGATGGTGTGGCCCACCACTTCACAGTGGGCGACCGGCTCCGCCACAGGCCTGACGGCGTCTATTTGCGCGTTTTCCGGCACCATGGCGCGGATGGCCTCCAGGTTGCACTGGTCCGCGCCGGAGGCATTGAGGGTGGTAAGTAATAGCAGTAAAGACAGTAAACCAGCATTCATGGCTTGACTATTCATTTCTTCCTCCAACGGCCCTCAGGCCAGCCTGCGATAAAAAGAGGGGTGGCTCGGGAAGGTGGTGTTACAGTCCCAATCCCTAGCACCCGCCGAATAAATCCGGCGGGTGCTTTCACCAGGGCTATCAGGTTTCAGTCGCCGACCTCCGATCCGAACCGGTACCGCAGCTGGAAGCCGTAGGTACGGGGTTCATTGAACGTGCCGGTCCAGAAGCCGATAGCCTGCATAAGGCTGTTGGCGCCGATCAACCACTCGTCGTCCAGGGCGTTGCGCACGAAAAAGCCCGCGTCCACCGGGTAGCCCAGGAAGTTGGACCAGTCGAAGCGCAGGTTCAGGTTTTCGTAGCTTTCCTGAAAGCCTGTCTTGTGAGGGAATATCTGGATGGCGGAATCATCCAGCCAGACGCCGCTCTGCATGTAGTACTCGGCATAGAACGCCGCCCGGCCCAGGCGCTCGTCCATGGGCAGGATATAGCGGGCGCCGATGGTGCCCTGGTGTTCGGCCACACCGGTATACTCATTGTCCTCGTTGGATGACGTCACGCCGAAGACCGACGTGGTTTCCCCCGGCCAATCCTTGTAGCGGGCATCCGTCCAGGCATAGTTGATAAAGAGCTGGAACTGTTCGCTGAAAACAAACTGGTTCTCCATCTCGAAACCGGTGATTTCCGCCTTGGCGATATTGTTTATTTGCGTCAGCACGCCACCGCCACCGGGAATGGAGACCGTCTCGCTGCGCTGCACCTGGTTGTACCAGCTGTTGTAAAAGGCGAGGTTGGTGCGTGCGGCGATTCCCTTGTAGTTCCAGTCCATTTTCAGGCCGATTTCCACATCATCCAGTTCCTCCGGGTCGAAGGTGTCCCGGGTGCCGGGCACGTTGGCGGCTGCGGAAGTGCCGTTGACGCCGCCGGGCTTGAAACCGCGCCGGTGCGCCAAATAGACCATCAGGTCCGGGTTAATCTGGTAATCGAAGCTCACCGTCCAGCTGGGCGCCGATTCATCCAGTTCCAGGGTCCTGACAAAGGCGCCGGGGATCAGCCCGTCGGGGCTGGGAATCAATTGAAAAGTGTTTTGCGTCTCTTCGGTCTTGGTTTCCCGGTAGCCCAGGGTCATGCTCAGGCCGTCCAGCAGGACATCCGACAAATCCGCCGTAAACTGGCCGAAGTAACCGGTCTGCTCGTCTTCGGAGCGGGATACGGTGGGGAACAGGAAGCCCAGGCTGTCCAGGGGTACGGTAAAGGCGTTATTAAAGGTCTGGAATACCGGGGGCGGGGCGAAATCGCTTTTGATCCGCTCCCTGAAAAAGCCCAGTATCCAGCTGTGCTTGCCGTCGATATCGCCGAGAACCTGGAATTCCGTGACCATATCGTCGTCGAAATCCGTCTCCTCGTACTTGTCCCTGACAGCGACCTGCTGCGGGAAGCCCACCAGGTCGTGGTTGTTGATTACCACGCCATGATTGAACTGGGAGGCGCCGAACTCCCGGATGATATTGGACTCCCGGTTGCGGTTGAAGCCAAGAATGCCCTTGAGGGTCACGTCACCGAGAAAGCCCATATCGCCAATATCCACGGTGGTGATATTGATGATCTGCTCGTTTCGGCCGTTCTTGTAATCACGGCGAGCGGTCAGGTTCTTGCGAATATCGCCGCCGCCGGTGGCCCTGGCAAGCTCGCTTTGCAGGTCCGCTACCAGGGCATCGATGCGACCCGTGCGCTCGGCTATGCAGCCCGGCACATTGGCGGGAGCGGAGATGGCACCACAAAAACCGGCAACGGCGAACCACCCGATGCCTGCCATGGGCGTGGTATTGAACAGGGGCAGATTGGGATTGAAATCCTTGAGCACGGCCCCGGTGGGGCTTTCATCCACATGGCTGGTCTGGAACATGGTGTAGTTTTCGAACCAGTCCACGGGCTTGATGGTCATGCCCAGTCGATAGGACTCCCGGCTGCGCTCGTCCAGTTCCTGGCCCGTGCTTTGGCTTTCGGTAAAACCTTCCCGGCGCTGGACGTTGAGCGCCGCCCGGAAGGCCAGCTTGCCATCCAGGAGCGGTATGTCCACGGCCGCGGAGGTTTCGAAAAGATCCAGGTTGCCGATCTTGGTGTCGATATAGCCGCCGAATTCATCGCCGGGTTTCCGGGGTTGGTAAAGCACGGCGCCGCCGGTGCTGCTGCGGCCGAACAGCGTGCCCTGGGGGCCTTTGAGCACTTGCACATTTTCAAGATCGTAGAACTGGATATTGGAGCCGGCCACCCCCACGGGTTTGAGGGGAACTTCGTTAAAGTAGACCACGACGCCGGGGGAACCGCCGAACGTGTTGCCCTGGCCGCGCAAAAAGTAATCCGGCGAGCCACGGGTGGCGCTGCCCTGGCGGACCACCAGGCCGGGTACATGGAAGGTCAGGTCATAGGGGTCCTCAATGGACTTTTCCCTGATCAGTTCCTCGCCGATGGCAGTCACGGCAATGGGGACGCTCTGCAGGCTCTCCTCGCGCTTGCGGGCCGTGACCACAATTTCGTCGATCTGCTGGGCCGAGACGGTTGCCGGAAGCACGGCCAGGCTGCCCATGGCCAGGGATGTTGCGGTTAAAAAGGTGAGAAATCGGGTTTTCATGGGGTACACCTCGCTTTTATCGTTATGGTGAACCGTGATTCCGGGTTCACGTTTTTACGTCCCTGCATTTTTTGGTTATTGCGGCTTCCTGCGTTATCTCCTTGTTAGATTATATTTACATAAATTTACATAAACGTCATTCAATATAGGTGGTTTCAGGTTCGCGCGCAATAGCGCCTATAAGGTTGGTCCCCGTTATAAACCGACAACACCGCCATCAAGGGTTGGGTTGCCGGCAGTGCCAATTTTTCGCGTCGCCCACACCGGCATTGCCGCCCTGGAAGGTCGATATTTGGGGGTAGGGACACAGACGGAAATCCCGGGGGTTTCCCGTGGCATTGGGCAGTCGGACGCCGGCGACATTTTCCCCGCCGACCGGCTTGAAAACAGGGTCGAAATTGCCCGGTCCCCGGTGGGTGACCACGCTGCCCGGTTCCTTGCCGTTTTCGACCCAGTCGACGAGGGTTTCCAGAAGCCTGTCCGGCGCGTCGTGGGGTCCGGTGCCGCCACTGCAGTGGAGCATGCCGGGAATCAGGTAGAGCCTGGCCGTGTCGGCCAGGCGCTCCGGATTGCCGCCCATTTTTTCCTTGGCGAGCCGGAAATAATCCAGGGACGTGGGTGCCGTGGGCCCGGCATCGCTGACGCCGTGCCACCAGATCACTTTGCCCCCGGCCTTCTCGACGCCGGTCAGGTCGGACTTGTGGGGCTGGCCGAACAGGTATTTCTCTGTGCCCTGCCAGAAAGCATCCAGGTCGTCCCGGTCGTTAAAATCGAAGTCTTCCACGAAATCGTAGTCGGGACCAAAATAGACCCGGGTCATCACATGGCCCATAACATAACCGCTGGAGGATTTGCGCAGGCTCTCGATGGACGTGTCTTCCGGCCAGGGCGGCGGAACGGCGCCGTAAAAGCTGGGCCAGCCGCTGCCCATGTTGGTGATGGGCATGCCGTAGGTAATTCGTTTGCCGTCCGGTCCGTGGGGGCCGCGCAGTACCTGCCGGATGGTTTCCACATGGGTTGCCGACAGGCAGTCTTCTTCCTGGCCCTCGCTGCATTGCAGGGAGGCGATATCGAAATCGCATTTTGCCGGATCCCATACCATCTGGTCCTCGACGCCGTCGGTGGCATCGCAGGCGGCCTTGACGTTTTTCTCCACGAACGCCAGCTTGCTGGGCGGCACCCAGGCATCCGGTTCCCGGAGATTGACCTGGGACGTCCACATGAACATCAGAAAGGTTTCGGCACTGCGGCCAGGCGCTCCGATCAGGTAGCCGTCGAAATCTTCCGGATGGTTTTCGGCGGCCATTACACCCATGCGCCCGCCGCCGGAACAGCCGGAGATGTAGCGGTAAAGTTTGTCGGTTTGGTAATACTGGCGGGTGATCTGCTGTGTGGCGCGGGCCGTCACATGGGTGCCCCGGCTGTGGTAATCGAGCCGCTGGTCGGGGTGGTCGCGGAGAAAACTCCAGTCCAGCACATTTCCCTGATGGCCGGTGTCGGTGCCGGCCACGGCCCAGCCGGCGGTAATGGGGTTGCCGTGGGGCAGTTGGGCTTCGGTGGGGACATAACCCGCCGCGCCTCCCAGGCCAATAAAAAAGTAGCGTCCGTTCCAGTCGGTGTCGGGCAGTTGCAGCCGGAAATGCCCCTGGTTGGGACCCGGATTGCGAGTGGTCACATAACCGTCGATGCGACAGTGGGGTTTCGGCGTTGCCAGGGATTCCACTTTGCTAATGGTGGTGTCTTCCGGTGCCATGGCGCGGATGGCGGAAACAGAGCATTTTTCCTGAGCGTGTACCTGGGGAAAGAATACAGCGGTTAGTAAAAGCCATCCGGCAAAAGATAGAGAAACGGATGAAGGGGAGCCCATCGGTATCATGTTGTCAGCCCTTTTTCTGTTATCGGTGGTTTGGGACTGTCGCCCGCTTGTCCTCCCGGCCAGACAGCCGGGCGGGATTTTGCAGGTCTACAGGTGAGTGTAACTCTAAAACTGACATTTGTGTATTTTTTGGGTTGTCGTAAAGCGGCCCTATGTTTCTGATGCGGCCATTGATAGGGCTGTTAAACTTTTCACTTGTCGAGAAAAGGCGGGGAATACAGGGGGAGCCAGAATCGCTGGCTGTCCCCGGATAACCGACAAGGGTAACCAATGGAAAAAGCCGCAAATCGTATTTACGAATTCCTCGCCGAGGACGAGGATTCCCGGGTGTGCCGGGATATTCCCGAATCAGCCTGCCACGAGCAACCGCGCAGTTTCACCCGCCAGCTGCTGGCGCTGGTCCTCACCAAGTTCGGCGATACGCTGGTCAGCGCCCGGCTGGTACTGGCCTGGATGCTTGCTGCCCTGGGCGCCCCGGCCGTTTTTATCGCCCTGCTGGTACCTTTGCGGGAATCCCTGGCCCTGTTGCCGCAGTTGTTTATTGCCCAGGCAATGCGCCGGCGGCCCCTGCGCAAGTATTTCTGGGTGTGGGGCAGCATCGGGCAGGCGGCGGCCCTGGCGGGCATGGTTCCGGCGGTCGTGTTGCTCGACGGAGCAGCGGTGGGGGTCGCGGTTATCGGACTGCTGGTGGTGTTCAGCCTGGCGCGAGGCGTCTGCTCGGTGGCCTCCAAGGATGTGTTGGGCAAGACAGTGTCCAAGAGCCGGCGGGGCCGGCTCACCGGATCGGCGGCTTCGGCAGCCGGTTTTGCGACCCTCCTGGCGGCCGTCTTTCTGCTCTTCGGTCCGGGCCTTGAGCACTGGCAGGGGACGGCGATATCCGGGCAACGGGGATTATTTGCCGTGATTCTGGCCGGCGCCGCGCTGCTGTGGCTGGCGGCGGCCCTGGCCTATGCCCGCATTCCCGAGGTACCCGGCGCCACGGAGGGCGGCGGCAATGCCATTGTCGAGGCGGTGGCGAGCCTGTCGCTCTTGCGTTCCGATCCTGTGTTCCGTCGCTTTGTCATCGCCCGCGCCCTGCTGGTGGCCACCGCCTTTGCGATCCCCTATCTGGTGGTGCTGATCCAGCGGGCCGGGAACGGCGGGAGTGTCCAACTGGGGGCGTTGCTCTTTGCCAACGGCGCCGCGGGATTGCTGTCCGGGCCCTTGTGGGGTCGTTGGTCGGACAGGGGGGCTCATCGGGTTATGGCCGGCGCGGCAATCCTGGGCACCGGGGTAACGCTGGTGGCACTGGCGTTTCACTACCTGATGCCCGCCTGGCTGGGCGCGGCGCCGACGGCGGGCCTTTTGCTGTTCGGTGCAGCGGTGGCTCATCAGGGGGCCCGGGTCGGGCGCAAGACCTACCTGGTGGATATGGCCACCGGCGAGACCCGGGCCAGCTATACGGCGGTGAGTAATACGGTGATCGGCCTGTTTTTGCTCGCCGGCGCGGCCCTGGGTGCTGTCGATGCCTGGCTGGGAACCGCCGCCGTGCTCTGGTTCCTGGCCGCGTTGGGTATTGTCGCGGCAATCCGCAGCCTCTCCCTGCCGGCGGTTTCGGGTTAGGTTTCCAGCGAAGCGTTGTATTCGCCGAGCATGGCGAGGTGGTTGAGACGGGCCCGCTCCACCAGCTTCTTCTGGGCGGGGTTCACGTTTTCCGGCTTGCCGGCCCAGGCCTTCATGGCCGGCTCCTGGAGTGCCCGGGCATAGGAGAAGCCCAGTTGCCAGGGTGCCTTGTCGCGCAATTGATTAAGGGCGTTGAGGTTGGCGGTGGCGTCCGTGGCACTTTGCCCCCCGGACAGGAAGTGAATGGCGGGCACGGCCGCCGGGACAGTGCGCCGCAGGATTTTCAGGGTTTCTTCCGCCACCTGTTCGGGGCTGGCCGTGCCCGCTTCCTTACCGGGCGTGACCATGCTGGGCTTGAGGATGGTGTATTCCAGTTTGACGCCGTGCCGGTGCAGGGCGTGATAGACCGAGTGCCAGACCCGCTCGTTCACCGCTGCGCTGCGCTCCAGGTCGTGTTCACCGTCGATAAGCACTTCTGGCTCGACAATGGGTACGATACCCACGGCCTGGCAGGTGGCGGCGTAGCGAGCGAGCATTTCGGCGTTGGCGGACAGACCCAGGTCAGTCGGGTTGTGGTCGGTGATGGGGTAGACTTCGCGCCACTTGGCGAACCGCGCGCCGCGGGATTTATAGGATTCCAGGCGCTCCGCCAGGCCGTCCAGTCCGTAGGTGATCATGTCGCCGGGCGCTCCGGGCAGCGGCCCTTTGCCCTTGTCCACCTTGATTCCGGGGACAATGCCCTGACCGGTAGCGACCTCTGGCAGTGGCCGGCCATCCGCGTCGGCCTGACCCAGCGTCTCTTCGTAGAGGATCACGCCGCTGACGTAATCGCCGAGGCCTGGCGCCGATAGAAGCAGGGTTCGGTAGTCGCGCCGCGCGTCTTCCGTGGAACTGACGCCCACCGCCTCGAAGCGCTTGGCGATGGTGCCGGTACTCTCGTCGGCGGCAAGAATACCGCGACGGCCATCGATGAGGTCGGCGATCGTCCTGTCCATATCGTTTGCAAGAGACATAGCTCTCCCCTTTCTGGTTGTTCTCTCTGGTCCCGTTTGGCCGCGAAGGGAAGCAAGGGAACATGAAGCCCTTAATGATTCCCGCCGGTCGCAGATATCTAGAGGGTTATGCGAGGAGACCGGTCAAGCAATTTCCCGCGGGGTCTGTCCGGGTTTCCTCAACGAACAGTAGCATAGTATGACTTTTCCCAACTGAAAACCGCAGGTTTCCCGGCGTGGCCGGCTTTCAGGAAAGCGGCGCCACATTTGCCAGCAATACGAGTATCCCGACGGCGATCATTCCCGCACCCGTATAGAGGCCGGCACGGGTGCCGAGGGGTGTGGTCTTTTCCAGCAAAACAAAAGCGGCGATCAGGGCCACCCAAAGCAGGTTCATGACGCCGCCCACGAATAACAGTGCCATCAAGAGCCAGCAGCATCCCAGGCAGTAAACGCCGTGGATCATACCCATTGCCAGGGTGCCTGTCGCGCCCCGTCGCCAGTGCCTTGAAAGGAATTCGGCCGGGTTGCGGCAGTGTTCCAGGCAGCGGTCCTTCCAGGGCGTGGCCTGGTACAACCCCGCTGCAATCAACAGCCCGGCCCCCAGTGCCGGACTGTTAATCACCATGGCGGGAGAGAGGAGGGCGAGCTCTGCAAGCCCCCACTGGACACCGGTAGCAAGCAGGCTGAACAGGGTCCAGACCAGCACATAGCCCAGAGTGAAAACGGTGGTGGAGGCCAGGGCTATACCCTGCTTCGTGGCTTTGGTGGCGACCCGGGTGTAGAGCAGGATCATGGGTATAGCGCTGGGCAGCATCATGCCCGCCATCATCACTGCCCACATCGAAAACAGCAGCCACAGATCCTGGAAACTGACCGGGTGAATGGCGGTCAGCGGCCTGGTCATGACGGTCATATCCGAGGCCAGCCGGAACAGGTAATACCAGCACAGTACCGCTACTCCCAGCAGCCCCGCCAGGGCGAGCCACTGGTCGCGGTGCAGGGGCAGCGACACGTCGAAACCTCCCGACGACGGGTCGCCTCAGGCGACGACGCCGTGCTGGTTCAGGTGCAACCGGTTGAACTGGGCGTAGGTGTTGTGGGTGCGAATATCGAGCTCACCCGAAGTTTTTCCATAGCCGCGGCCGATCTCGGCGATACGGTACTCGAAACCGTCGGGCAGATCGATTCGAACCCGGTGCTCGTTGCCCGAGGCCTCGTCGACAATGGGCTCGCCCCTCACCTCGAAAAGCCCCGGAGAGGCGGCTCGCCCCGTTCTGGCCTCGATGTCACAGGCGAAATCGATGGGTGCCCTGACCGGATCCAGGACCCGGCTCATGGTGCTGTTATAGACAAAGAAGTGGGTGGTCCCGGGGTCGGTATCTTCACCGTGAAGAATTCGATTCAAGGCATCGAACTGGGCGTCATCGGCCCGTTCGTCGACGATAGCCTGCTGGGTGCCGTTGCCTTCGGGTATGGGCCCGGGCCACTTGAGCAAAAGGGCCCAGTTAAGGCCATCCAGGCGGGTGTCGCCGTAATAACCCTGATCAATATGCCCGGTGACGATGGCCTGGCAGTCTCCGGTAGTGGGTTCGGGCCAGCCGAACTGGCATGGGCAGGAATAGGCACAGTTACAGCTGCCGAATTGATCGCCGTCGATCATCCATGGAGTCATAAGGCCTCTCCTTTTTCTCTCAGTAAAAATCCTTTAAAGACAGAAAGTTATAGTAGGCAGAAGTCGCGCCGAATGACAAAAATCCAGCTTTTCAGGATGGCAACGGAGAATGTCTTGCCAATGTCCTTTTCGGCCTCGGACTCTCCGCTTGGGGTTTGCCATCCAAGAAGTATATAGAACGGCTGGACCGACACTGCCAGCCTGATTTATGACTCTGAACTAATAGTCGGGTCTACCGAAAACAGTTTGGTATCTTGCAGACAAACCCGTTTTCCAAGCAAGGATTATGCGCGGGTTTCGGGGGAAACCGGCAATAGGGTGTTTATCCCGTTTTCATACCTGTTTCATAGCCCCGGATGCCGATGATCGCACGGTTTTTCCCCTGGTGTTTGGCTTCGTAAAGGGCTTTGTCGGCAGTCTGGATCAGCGCATCCAGATTGCTGTTCTCAGTCAGCTGGGTGGCGCCGATGCTGCAGGTGAATGTTATTTCGTGATCGTCCACCCTGATCGGCTTCGATTCCATGACGACGCATAACCGCTCGCCCAGTTGCCTGGCCTCTTCGGCAGTGGTGTTGGGCAAAACCATCAGGAATTCTTCACCCCCGAAGCGGCCCACCACATCACTGGACCGGCTCAGTTGATTGATGCGCTCCGCGGCTTTGACGAGGACGGCATCGCCGGCATGGTGACCGAACTGGTCATTGATCTTCTTAAAATCGTCCAGGTCGATCATCAACAGGCTGAGACTGTGCCTATAACGCAAGCTCCGCTCGATTTCCTTTTCGAGTTTTTCCATTACGCCACGACGGTTGTGCACGTTTGTCAGAGGATCGGTGACGGACAGTAATTCAAGTTCGCGGGTCCGCTCCTCTACGCGTTGATCGAGCAGGCCGATCGCTTCGGAAAGGTGGTTTTCGGTGCGTCGCAGTTCTTCATTGGCCTTCATTAGACTGGTTCTATTCGGCATCGAGCGAATAGTGGGAAGCAGTCGCACCAGTTCGAGGCCGGCCAGGACCGCGGTTGCGCCGACCAGTACCCTGGTCGTGGTTTTAACCAACAATGCATGTTCGTGTCCGATGATGAGAGCATCAACCAGGAAGCTAATGCCAACCAGAAAAACAAGGCCTGTGAAGACCAGAAGCAGGTGCTTGAATAGCCAGTCCTGGCGAGAGAGGACGATATACAACATCGCAGCGGAAATGAGGACGCAGGCGCCGCCAGCCACCAGGCTGCCGGACAGGTGGAACAGGAAAGCGTTGTCCGCGCCGGCGGGGCCGGTTTGTGCCGCCAAAACTCCACCGAAAGTACTATCGAGTCTATCCATGAGTGAGATTTCCATAACATCGTACTTCTTTGCAGCGCCTCTGGCAGCGAATTGCAAGCATGGGCCATCCGCTGGCTTTCACCGCTTCGACCGGGCGGTAATCGATGAACCGGTTAAATGATTGACGGCTCATGATCTCAATATACCCACTGAATATAGTTCATAACCGTCGTAAATACCGGTATCGGAGCAGGCAAAAGAAAGTCAAGGCGGGATCCGGGCCAGTTTCGCATGCCCAAATAGTGCATAACGAAAAGGTAAGACTCTGACCGTTAATGTCCGGGGAACCTGGACAGACGGGTATTGGGGATCAGCCTAGCTCTACTGGCATTACAGTGCGTTGTCGATAGATTGTAAAGAAAAAGGTCGTCAATATTTGGTGGTGTGAAAATGATCACAAAAAACCGCCGTTGCCGTGTTCGGGAACAGCTGGATGGGAGCCATTGTGAAAAGCGGCTCAGGGGCGGATTACCAGATGCCGCTGGGGTTCACTGCCGACACCCTCGGCCACCAGGCTGTTGCGCACGACAATCCGGTGTTGAAGCTGGCGCAGGGAAGCCGGGCGCGGTGGCAGTTCCACCGGTACGCCTTCTTCCCGCACCTGTTGAACGCCGTCCTCCGCCTCACGCACCGCGTCCCGGACGTCGCGGTCATCGACGCCGGGCAGTACATTGAACAGATCCTGCATGAGGCGACGAATCTGTGCATTGGAGTTTTTCTTGACTTCGTGCAGGGGCAGATCGGTCACCGCCAGAATGCGGCGCAGTCTGGAATCCCCGGCCCGGGAGCGGAGCGCCAGAACCATGTCGGCCCGCTCGGGCCGGCTCACGGTGCGGGCATCCAGGCGCAGGCCGCGAATNNAATGACGCGTTCGATGGTGTCCGGACTCAGCGCGTAGGGATAGATGCGCACGGTCCCCGATAATCCCGTGCGCGGGCCGGCAGCCGGTGGAGCGGGTTCGCTGTCATCCTCCTCCGCCGGCGTCGCTTTTTTGCGTGGCAAGGCAGGCTGGCCGGTCTCCCCGTCACTGGTGCGGCGCACGCCTCCGGCATCGACCCCGCGCAAAAGCTTGTCAACGGCCCGGGCGGCATCGCTGTGAACGATCAACTCACCGTGCTGCACCAGTTCCACCACCGCGTGGAAGGTGGGGGGCGACTTGCGCTCGCTGATGGTTTTCTGGGTGCCGCGAAAGCGCGCCTCCTCGTCGCTGAGGGTGACGGTTTGCACACCGCCCACCAGGTCGGAGAGGGTGGGGTTCATGACCAGGTTTTCCAGGGTATTGCCGTGGGCGGTGCCAATCAGTTGTACGCCCCGTTCGGCGATGGTCCGGGCGGCTATCGCCTCGGAGGCGGTGCCGATCTCGTCGACGATAATCACTTCCGGCATGTGATTTTCCACCGCCTCGATCATCACCGCGTGCTGCTGGTCCGGGTGCGCCACCTGCATGCGTCGGGCGCTGCCGATGGCGGGGTGGGGAATGTCTCCGTCGCCGGCAATTTCGTTGGAGGTATCGATAATCACCACACGGCGACCGAAGTCGTCCGCCAAAACCCGGGCCACCTCTCGCAGCTTGGTGGTCTTGCCCACGCCGGGACGGCCCAGAAGCAGGGTGCTGGTGCCGCTTTCCACCAGGTCCCGGATCAGGGCGATGGTGCCGAAAACGGCCCTGCCGACCCGCAGTGTCAGGCCGATGATATCGCCCTGGCGGTTGCGAATGGCGGAAATGCGGTGCAGGGTGCCCTCGATGCCGGCCCGGTTGTCGCCGCCAAATTCCCCCAGCAGTCGGACCACGTGACTCAGGTCGTCCCGGCTCACGGGTTGATCGGACAATGCCACGGCATGGCCGGGAAAACGGGCCTGGGGCAGGCGGCCCAGATCCAGGACGATCTCCAGGAGTTCCTCGCGGGGCAGGGTCTCGAGCATATCCTGCAGTGAGGGGGGCAGAACGCCCAGCAGCAGGTGAAGATTATCGGTCAGGGTCTTGGTCACTGGCGGTCCGTGGGGGCGGATCGTTAAAAATGGGATGGACTTCAGGATAAGGCAACCGCGAGAGAATTGGCAATACCGGATTGAGCTTTCCCCGGCGGTAACGACGCCCGCTTCATTTACAGGGAACGAATACAGGGACGCGAAAAGGGATGCGAAAAAAAGCCCCGCAATAGCGGGGCGCAGTACTTGATCGATGACCTGAGTCGAACGACGGGTCCGGTCAGCCGAACTGATTCATGGTGTTATCCTTGCCGCCGGCCTTGAGGGCCGCGGCACCGGCGAAGTATTCCTTGTGATCATCGCCGATATTGGAACCGGCCATGTCCTGGTGCTTGACCGTGGCGATACCCTCGCGGATCTCCCGGCGCTGGACGCCGGCCACATAGGCGAGCATGCCCTCATCGCCGAAATAGCCCCTGGCCAGATTGTCCGTCGACAGGGCCGCCGTGTGGTAGGTGGGCAGCGTGATCAGGTGATGGAAGACCCCGGCCTCCCGGGCCGCCTTGCGCTGGAATTCCCGCGTCCAGTCATCGGCCAGCCGGGCCAGTTCCGTGTCGTCGTACTCGCCGCTCATCAGCATGTCCCGCTCGTAGCCCGAGAGGTCCCGGCCTTCCTGGGCCCAGGCATCGTAGACCTGCTGGCGGAAGTTCAGGGNNTGTAAACCAGCTTGGCGTCGGGCACTACCTCGCGGATCCGGTTGACCATGCCGGCAATCTGGCCCACGTGGGGCTTTTCGGTCTCGATCCAGAGCAGGTCGGCGCCATGCTGGAGGCTGGTGATACAGTCCAGGACGACACGGTCCTCGCCGGTGCCGGGCCGGAACTGGAACAGGCCCGAGGCCAGCCGGCGTACGCGGACCAGCTGGCCATGCTGTTTGATGACCACGTCGCCGTTGTCAATGTCCTCGGCGCCGGTTATCGCGTCGCCGTCCAGGAAGCTGTTGTACTGATCGCCCAGGTCGCCCGGCTGTTCAGTGACGGCGATCTGCTTGGTCAACCCGGCGCCCAGGGAATCGGTGCGGGCAACGATCACCCCGTCGTCGATGCCCAGTTCCAGGAAGGCATAGCGAACCGCATTGATCTTGGCCAGGAACTCCTGGTGGGGTACGGTGACCTTGCCGTCCTGGTGGCCGCACTGCTTTTCGTCGGAGACCTGGTTCTCCAGCTGGATACAGCAGGCCCCGGCCTCGATCATCTTTTTGGCCAGCAGATAGGTGGCTTCGGCATTGCCGAAACCGGCATCGATATCGGCAATGATGGGCACGACATGGGTCTCGAAGTTGTCGATTTGCGTTTCCACGGCCCGGGCCCGGACTTCGTCGCCCCTGTCGCGGGCGGCATCCAGGTCCCGGAAAAGGTGGTTCAACTCCCAGGCGTCGGCCTGTTTGAGAAAGGTGTAGAGTTCCTCGATCAGTGCCGGTACCGCGGTTTTCTCGTGCATGGACTGGTCCGGCAGGGGGCCGAACGCCGAGCGCAGGGCGGCAATCATCCAGCCCGACAGGTACAGATAGCGCTTGCGTGTGGTGCCGAAATGCTTCTTGACGGCGATCATCTTCTGCTGACCGATAAAACCGTGCCAGCAGCCCAGGGACTGGGTGTAGGCGCCGGGGTCGGCGTCGTACTCCGCCATATCCCGTCGCATGATCTGTGCCGTGTAACGGGCGATATCGAGACCGGTTTTAAAGCGGTTTTGCAAATTCATGCGGGCCGCGGATTCGGTATTAATGGTGCGCCAGTTGTCGCCCATTTGTTCGCGCAGCGCCCGGAGCCGGGCGATTTCGTGGCCGTATTGCGTCATGGTGTTCCCCTCGTTGGAAGTGGCGTGGCTTGGTGGACACAAGGTACGGCCCATGAGAAGATTTGCCTAATTTATAGTTTGTATTCTCACCATTCAGAAAATGAATATAGAAAAAATTGATCTCAACCTGTTGATTTACCTGGATGTTTTGTTGCGTGAGCGCAATGTCACCCGGGCCGCGGAATTTATCGGGCTCAGTCAGCCGGCCATGAGCAATGGCCTGCGCCGGTTGCGGGAACTTTTCAGGGACCCCTTGCTGGTACGCACCAGAGAAGGCATGACGCCCACGGAAAAAGCACTGGAACTGCAGCCCATTATCCGCGAGGCCCTGCAATCCGTGGAACGGGCACTGCAGACCCTGTCGGATTTCGAGCCGGCGCGATCTGAACGGGTATTCCGGATCATGGTCAGTGACTACACGGAGGCAACATTGATCCCGGCCCTGCTCGATCGCCTGCACCGTGAGGCGCCGGGGGTGGTCATCGATATCCTGGCCCCCAGCGACATGACGTTCGAGGACGTGGAACTGGGTAAGGTCGACATGATGATCAACCGCTTCGACAGTCTCCCCCAGTCCTTCCACCAGAAAACACTGTGGCGCGACACTTATGCGTGCGTACTGGGCAGACATAATCCCGTGCTCAAGAACTTCACTCTCGGCACCTTCCTGGCCTGCGATCATATCTGGGTGAGCAAGACCGGCTGGGGCGCGGGCATGGGTATCCATCCCGGTGATTCCGCCAAACTCGGCTGGGTCGATACGGCGCTCAAACGCCTGGGCCGAAGTCGCCGGATCAAGCTCTATACCCGTCACTACCTGTCGGCCATGCTGCTGGCCCGGCAGCACAATCTTATTGTCACACTGCCCGGCAAGGCGGCGCGGGTCATGAGCAAGGAGTACGATACGGTGATCCGCCAGCCGCCATTCCCGATTCCGCCCATCGAGTTGAAAATGGCCTGGTCGCCGCTGCTCCAGCACAACCCGGCTCACCAGTGGATGCGACGGTTACTGATGGAGTTGGCAGGCGAGATTGATCGGCAGAGCAGGCTCGAGGCGTACCTCGAATAACCCGAGTAAAAGGGCGGTTATTTGTCGTTGCCGAAGATAGCGCCGGTCGCCGCGGCGCTGGCGGCGGCGCGGNNCCGCCATGACTTCACGCCAGGTCGACTTCTCGGGACCCACGGGAAACACGACACAGGGCCCTTCCGGCAACTGCTCCAGGGCAGTACGCACCACCTCGGCGGGATCGTAGACATCGGGGATCAATCCCTCCTCCAGCCGGTCCCCTACCACCCGGCGCAACGCCGGTGTGTCCATGGCCGGGCCCAGGACATTGAGAACGTCGATCCCCCTGTGCTTGTAATCCGCCCAGAGGGATTCCGCCAGGTTGAGGCTGAAACCCTTGGCGGCGGAATAAACCGAGGCCCGGGCCAGACCGCCCAGGCCGGTGCCCGAGCCCATCAGCAGCAAACCGCCGTGCCCGCGTTCGAGCATTTTGCCGACCAGGCCGTGGCAGACCTCCATGGGCGTGTGGACATTGATATTGATCAGTGCCCGCCAGGAATCCAGCGTGCGCTCGATAAAGGGGATGCCGCCGCTGCCACCGCCGGTATTGGCAACGTAGAGCCCGATTTCCAGGTCCGATACGGCCTCGCAGAGTGCTTCCCCGGCCTTCGGTTCGGACAGGTCCCGGACGATCACCCGCGTCTGTACGCCGTACTCGTTTTGCAAGTGCCGGGCAAGCTCATTCAGTTTTTCCTCGCGGCGGGCCACCAGCACTGTATTCAACCCTGCTTTGGCCAGTTGCAGGGCGAACTGTTCGCCGGTGCCGTCGGATGCGCCCCCGATGAGTGCCCAGGGCCCATAGTAATCGCGAAAGGCTTCGGGATTGTCGATGCTGTGATCGGTCATGGCGGGTTCCTTTTTTATATTGGTAGGAATTAGGGTGTGAAAATAGTTGTGACAAATTTCCACTTGCCATTTGATTCGGGCAGTTTATGTTTCGCCGCCACTATCTGGTTAAGTGCGCGTCTTTAAAGATCAGCTTTCCTCGCCGGGTTGGTCGGATTGCCGGCGATTGTGGCCTGTTGGTTTTGTTTCCACCGCAGGCCAGTCATGCTGTCGCCTGAGCCAGAACTTGTGCAACTCCTCAATCATAAAGAGCAGCAGCGCCACTGCCAACAGTACCGACCACTGTTCCAGGCTGATGGGCCTGAGCGCCAGTACATCACTGATACCCGGCACGTACATGGCACCGATGTGCACGAGTTGGGCGAAGGGCACGGCCAGTACCAGGAAGGGATTGGAAAAGAAGCGTATCTGAAACAGCGAACGTGTCTCTGACCGGCTGCTGAGCGCATGGATATTGCCGAATAACACCATCAGCATCAGCGTCAGGTTGCGGGCATCCACCACATCACTGCCGTTGTGCATAAGATAGGCGTAGGTGGCAAAGGCCAGCACGCCCATGGTGGTACCGGTAATGAGTACGTGCTGGATAATATGCTTTTCGAATATCGGTTCGTGCGGGTTCCTGGGGCGCTGGTCCAGCTCGCCGCCCTCGCCTGGCTCGAAGGCCAGGGCCACGTCCTGGAGGCCGTTGGCGACAAGGTTCAGCCACAACAACTGCACGGCGATCATGGGCATGGGCAGGCCGGCAAAAACCGTCAGGAAAAACAGCAAGAGCGCGGAAAACCCCGTAGCCGTGAGCAGGCCGATCACCTTGCGGATATTGTTGTAGACAATCCGGCCCTGTTCGATACCGTCCACGATTGAGGCGAAATTGTCGTCGGTGATAATCAGGTCGGCGGTTTCCTTGGCCACGTCGGTGCCCCGTTTGCCCATGGCGATTCCGGCATTGGCGTGGCGCATGGCCGGGGCGTCGTTGACGCCGTCACCGGTGACCGCGACAAAATGGCCGTTGCGGATCAGGCTGTCGACAATCTGTTCCTTCTGGGTGGGTTCAATTCGGGCAAATACCCGGGAGGTGCGGATCATCTCGTCCAGCGCCCTGGTGCCTTTATTGGTGGCCTCACTGATCATGGCGCCGGTCACCACCGGGTCGTCCTCCCGGCACAAACCCAGCTCCATGGCGATGGCCCGGGAAGTGGCGGGATGATCCCCGGTGATCATCGCCACCTGGATGCCGCCCTGTCGGCAGCGTTGCACGGCCGTTCTCGCCTCCGGGCGAACCGGGTCGATCATGGCGACCATGCCCAGGAAGGTCATTTCCCCCAGTTGCTCGATAGCCGTCTCATCGTCCGCGTGGCGCCGCGCCAGGGCAATCATACGGTAGCCCCGGGATGCCAGATCCTCGAACTCGGCCTCGATGGCGGCCCTGTCGAGAGGGACATCGCCATCCGGCGTGCCCATATGGCTGCACATATTGAGCAGCTTTTCGGGGCTGCCTTTCACGTGCAGGACATAATGCGCGTGCCCGTCGCTTTTGTTAAGGCTGCCGCTGAAGGCGCGCTCGGATTCGTAGGGAATCAGATCCAGCCGGGCCCGCCGCTCCCGGATTTCGCTGAGGGAAAGCCCCAGTTTTTTCGCCAGCACCAGGAAGGCGACATCGACGATATCGCCATCGGAGACCCATTCGCCGCCGGAATAATCCAGGTGACTCTCGTTGGCCAACAGGCCGGTGATGCACAGTTCCTCCAGCCGGGAAGGATCTTCCCCGATGACCTGTCCACCCGGGGCCACACCCTCCCCGGTGATCTCGTAGCTGGAGCCGTCGGGCAGGACGGCGCGGCGGATGGTCAGGTCGTTGACAGTCAGGGTCCCCGTCTTGTCGGAACAGATAAAGGTGCAGGAGCCCAGCGCCTCCACCGCCACCAGCCGGCGGATAATCACCGAATGCTGGGCCATGCGCCGCATGCCAATGGCCAGCGCCACGGTCAGGGCCGCTGGCAGGCCCTCGGGGATCGTGGAGACCGCCAGGCCGATGGCCATCAGCATCATGCCTTCGGTGCCATAGCCCCCGCGCACGAGCATCAGGCCCACCAGCAGCAGGATGGCAATGGCAATGGCCGCCGCCATCTGGTAGGTGAACCGGCGGATGCGAATAATCAGTGGCGCCTCGGCAGACTCGGTATCGCTCACTGAGTGGGCGATATGGCCCAACTGAGTATCTAGACCGGTGGCGGCGACCACGCCCTGGCCGCGGCCGTGGGTCACCGTGGTGCCGGCAAAGCACTGGTTGAAGCGCTCCGCCAGCGGCGCCCCTTCCGGAACCTGGGCCTGGGCGTTCTTGGTAACGGCCAGGGATTCGCCGGTCAGCAGAGACTCGTCGACCTGCAGTTCCTGCTGAGAAACGAGGCGCAGGTCGGCCGGGACCAGGGCACCGGATTCCAGGCGCACGACGTCGCCGGGCACCAGCTGCGCCGTGTCGAGGCGCCGTGCGACGCCGTCGCGCAGCACGACCGTCACGGTCTCCAGCATGCGATCGAGGGCCGCCGCGCCATGCTCGGCCTTCCACTCCTGCAGGCCGCCGATCACGGCATTCAGCTGCAGCACGGCAAAGATGAAAACCGCGTCGGTCCACTCACCGACGGCCAGCGAGACCACCGTCGCCGCCAGCAGGAGGTAGACCAGCGGGCTCTTGAACTGGCGCAGATAGACGACGACGGCAGGCGTGGTCGCGCGCCGCGGCAGGCGGTTCTCGCCGTAGCGCTCCAGGCGATGCTTCGCAGCAGTGTCGGAGAGCCCCTCCTGCGTGGTCTCCAGCGCGCGCAGCGCGTCGTCCGCCGCTATCGCGTGCCAGTTGCCGCGCGGCGCCGACACGGAAGCGGAAGCGGAAACGGAAGTGGGATCGGGCTCGGCCATTACGGCGCAAAGAATGCACAGGAGGCGCGCGGCCCCGCAAGCGGCAGAATTGTCGCGGCGCCCTCTTCGCTAGACCGTCAGGATCTTGCCCGGATTCATGATGTTGTCGGGGTCGAGCGCGATCTTCAGCTGCCGCATCACCGTCAGCGCCTCGCCGTGCTCGGCCTGGAGGAAGCGCATCTTGCCGGTGCCGACACCGTGCTCGCCGGTGCAGGTGCCGCCCATCGCCAGCGCGCGCATCACCATGCGCTCGTTCACGCCCTCGGCCCGCGCCATCTCCTCCGGCTTCTCGGGATCGAGCAGGAAGGTGAGATGGAAGTTGCCGTCGCCGACATGGCCGACGATGGG
>DGNJ01000031.1:47446-64958 GCA_002388905.1 Cellvibrionales bacterium UBA4495 | reverse complement strand
GTGGGCATCGGGCAGCCAGGTATGCAGAGGCACGATGGGCAGCTTGACGGCAAAGGCGACAAAGAAACCCAGCATCAGCCAGCGGGCGGTGGCCGGTTCAAGGGACAGGGCGAGCATATCGGCATAGGCGAAACTCAGCCCTTCGTGATCGTGGCTGTGGACGATCGCCATGGCGACAATGGCCACGAGCATCAGCAGGCTGCCGGCCTGGGTGAAAATAAAGAACTTGGTGGCGGCGTAAAGCCGGTTCTCGTGGCCCCAGAGTGCGATCAGCAGGACCATGGGCACCAGCATCACTTCCCAGAAGACGAAGAACAGAAAGAGGTCCAGGGCCAGGAACACACCGACAATACCCGCCACCGAGAGCAGCAGGTTGAAATGAAAAAACCCGACGCGCCGGGAGATCTCCCGCCAGGACACCAGCACCGCGGCGCCTGCCATGGCGACGGTCAACCACAGCAGCACGACACTGAGGCCATCCACCGCCAGATGGAACCCGATGCCCAGGGCGGGCACCCAGGGTACCCTGAATTCCACTAGCCAGGGGTCACCGGCCGGGGGCAAAGCAGCCAGGACAATGGCTTCCGCGACGATTGCCGCCAGGCTCAACCAGCGGCTCCAGCCCGGGCCCAGCCGCTGGGCCAGCCAGGCCAGGACGGCGCCCAGGACGGGAATGATGATCAGCCAGACCAGCAACATGTCAGCGACCCACCAGGGCGATTGTCAGGATGGCGCCAGCGGCGATAAAGGCGGCATACCAGCGTATGCGGCCGTTTTGCAGGGCCGAGAGTCCGGCGTTGGCCGCACGGCCCGAAGCCGTCACGGCCGCCGTCAACCCGTCGGCGATATCGTCCCGATTGGCACGGGCAAGACCGATAAAGGGCCTTATCAGCAGCCACTGGTAGGCGGTATCGAAACCCCAGCCGCGCCGCCACCAGGCGGCCAGGGCGCTGTCCTGCCACCGGTCGCGCACGGCGCCGCCGTAGCGCCAAAAGCCCAACCCCATGGCCAACCCCAGCCAGGGCATGGCCAGCACGGCAATGTGTACCGTTTCCGGCACCCCGCCCCGCCCGAGATCGGCGAAAAAATCCCCCAGGGGCCGGGGAATCAGGGCCCCCGCCAGGGACAGGACAGAGAGCACGGCCAGGGGCACCACCAGGGCCGGACGCCGGTCCGGGTCGGGACGGGTAACCGCCTCGCCAAAGAAAACCCGCAACACCATGCGCGCCGAATAGAGGGCCGTTACCAGGGCGCCGGCCAGGGCCAGAAACCAGGCCGGCGTGCCACCCGCCAGGGCGTAACCGTTCATCAGGATCGCGTCCTTGCTGTAAAAGCCGGCGGTCAGAGGCAGGGCCGCCAGGGCAGCACCGCCAATAGCGAAACAGGCGAGACTGAAGGGCATCGGCCGGGCAAGCCCCCCCATCCGGCGGATATCCTGTTCGTGGTGCAGGCTCAGTATCACCTGACCGGCGGCGAGGAAGAGCAGCGCCTTGAAAAAGGCATGGGTCATCAGATGAAAAACCGCCGCCGAAAAGGCCCCCGTGCCCAGGGCGAAAAACATATAGCCGATCTGGCTGATGGTGGAATAGGCCAGGATGCGCTTGAGGTCGGTCTGCACTAAAGCGCTGCAGGCCGCCAGAAATAAGGTGAGTCCGCCCACCAGGGCCACCAGGTCCATCACCGGCGGCGCCATCAGGAACAGTTCGTGGCTGCGGGCGATCAGGTAGACCCCGGCGGTGACCATGGTGGCGGCGTGGATCAGGGCACTGACCGGCGTGGGACCGGCCATGGCGTCCGGCAGCCAGGTTTGCAGCGGCAGCTGGGCGGATTTTCCCACCGCGCCGATCAACAGCAGCAGTGCCAGCCAGTGTGTTCCGGGCGTTTGCTGCCAGGCCCGGTCGACAACGGTTTCGATATGCAGGGTGCCGAACTGGCCGACCAGCATAAACAGCGCCACGGCAAGCGCCACGTCTCCCACCCGGGTGACCACGAAGGCTTTGCGGGCGGCATAGCCGTTGGCGGGCTCCCTGTACCAGAAGCCGATCAGCAGGTAACTGCACAGGCCGACCCCTTCCCAGCCCAGATAGAGCAGCAGGAAATTATCGGCCAGCACCAGCACCAGCATGGCGGCGACGAACAGGTTCAGGTAGCCGAAATAGCGGCTGTAGCCCTCCTCCCCGGCCATGTAGGCGGCCGAGTACCAGTGAATGAGCAAGCCGACGCCGGTAATGACGCCGGTCATTACCGCCGCCAGGCCGTCGAAGTGCAACCCCGGCGTCACCGTTAGTCCCGCCACTGAAAACCACTGACCGAGCGTCACGGTGTAGGGCTCGCCGCCGGCGACAAAACCGGCAATGACCCAAGCGGTGAGCAGCGCCGCCAGCAACACGGAGCCCACGCCCACCGCGGCGCTGCCCCGCTCCCCCAGCCGCTTGCCGGCAAGCAGCAACAGGGCGCTGCCTAACAGGGGCAGGAGGGGAATGCCGATCAGCGCGCCGGCCATCAGTCACGCACCTCGTCCAGGGCGTCCATATCCAGGCTCCGGCGCCAGTGGAACAGGTGCACCACCAGGGCCAGGGCCACGGCGATCTCCGCCGCCGCCAGGGTCAGGATAAGGACAAACATTACCTGGCCGTCGGCATTGCCGTGCACCGCGCCGGCCAGTACAAACGCAAAGGCCGCGCCATTGAGCATTAGCTCCAGGGACATGAGCATGAAGATGACATTGCGGCGAATCAGCACCCCCGCCAGCCCCACGCAAAAGAGGGCGGCCGCAAAGATCAGGCCGTGACTCACGGGCAGGGCCATCAGCGCCTGATCGGTCATGGCTGTGTCCTCCCCCGGCCCCGGAGTTTCCGTGACAGGTGAAAGGCGCCCACCAGTGCCGCCATCAGCAGGATCGAGGCCAGTTCCACCGCCAGCAGGTAGGGACCGTAGAGGGCCCGGCCCACGGCGGGCCCGTCCACCGGCCGGGGTTCCACGCCGGAGCCGCCGCCGGCGAGGACCAGGTAGCTGGTCTCGGCCAGCAGAATGGCGGCCAGCGCCGCCGGTCCCCACCACAGCCGACCCGACAGCCACAGCCTTTCATTTTCGACGGCGGCGTCGCCCTGGTTGAGCATCATGATCACGAAAACCATCAGCACCATGATGGCACCGGCGTAGATGATGATCTCCAGGGCGGCGGCAAAGGGGGCGCCGAGCATGAAGAACAGGAGGGCGACCGCCAGCAGGGTAACGATCAGGTGCAGAAGGGCGTGTACGGCATTGACGCCGGTCACCACCCGGGCTGCCGCGGCCAGGGCAATTATCGCCGTAATATAGAATAGTGCCTGCACATTGCCTCCTCTGGTCGATTGGGCCTTTTAGGGCAACAGGCTCTTTACATTCACCGGTTGGGCCTCGCCCATCGCCTCGCCCTTGTCCTTGCCGCCCACGGCCATGCCCGCAACACGATAGAAACTGTAGTCGTGATATTTGCCGGGCCCGTCGATCAGCAGGTCCTCTTTTTCGTAGACCATGTTCTGGCGATCGTACTCGCTCATCTCAAAGTCCGGCGTAAGCTGGATAGCCAGCGTGGGACAGGCCTCCTCGCACATGCCGCACATAATGCATCGGGAAAAATTGATACGGAAAAAATCCGGGTACCAGCGGCCGTTCTCGTCCTCCGTTTTTTGCAGGGCAATGCAGTCTACCGGACAGGCCACCGCGCAGAGATTGCAGGCGACACAGCGCTCTTCGCCGTCCGGGTCCCGGGTCAACACGATGCGGCCCCGGTAGCGCGGCGCCAGGTAGGGTTGTTCATCGGGATATTGGACCGTATCCCGTTTGCGGAACGTATGCTGCAACACCCGTGCGATGGTGCGCAATTGACTCAGCATCCCTTCGCCTCCTTCACAACAACACCAGCCCCGTCACCGTCAGGTTGAGCAGGGCCAGGGGCAACATAACCTTCCAGCCGAAAGCCATGAGTTGATCGTAGCGGGGCCGCGGCAGCGAAGCCCTCAACAACACGAACAGCAAAGCAAAAAAGGTGGTTTTCAGCAAAAACCACAACCAGGGCGGCAACACCGGCCCCAGCCAGCCGCCGAAAAAGAGCAGGGTCACCATCGCCGAAATCAGGATGACGCCCAGGTATTCCCCCAGGAAAAACATGGCGAACTTGAGCCCCGAGTATTCCGTGTGATAGCCCGCGGTAAGTTCGTGTTCCGCCTCGGGCAGGTCGAAGGGCAGCCGGTGGCTCTCCGCCACACCGGCAATCAGGAAAAGGACCAGCCCCAAAGCCTGGGGCAGGCAAAACCACAATCCCTCCTGGGCCAGGACGATATCCCGCAGGTTGAAGGAACCCGCCTGGAGCACCACGCCGAGCAGGGACAGCCCCATGAATACCTCATAGCTGACGGTCTGGGCGGCCGAGCGAAGGGCGCCGAGCAGGGCGTACTTGTTGTTGGAGGCGTAGCCACCCAGAAGTACCCCGTACACCGCCAGGGAGGTCATGGCCAGGAAAAACAGCAATCCGATATTGAGTTCGGCGATCTGGAAATCGGCGGTAAAGGGAAGCACCGCGAATACCAGCAGCAGCGTCGCCATGGCAATGGCCGGGGCCAGGATATACACCGGCTTGTCGACGAAGGGCGGCACCACGTCCTCCTTGCCGATCAGCTTGATCATGTCGGCGATCACCTGGAAAACCCCGAAAGGCCCCACCCGGTTGGGGCCGTAGCGGTCCTGCCACAGCCCCAGCAACCGGCGCTCGATCCAGGTGAGCAGCGCCGCCGCACCCACCACGGTGCCCAGCACCAGGGCCACCCGGAGAACGATTGCCAGCCACTCAGCCACGGCCACCTCCGTCGCTGGCAATCAGTTGCGGGGGCCGGGGCAGGGGCTCCCGGGCGGTTTTCAGATCGACCCTGGCACCGGCCTGGAAAAATGGCAGCCAGATACTGCTGTGCTGCGGTGTCACCGCCACCGACCAGGCGGGCAGGGAATCGTCCACCGCCACGTAAAGGGTAACGCTGGCACCGCCCCGATGGATTTCGACACTGTCCCAGTCGGACACCGACAAGTGCCTGGCGCTCTCCCCATCGAGCCAGGCACGCGGCGGCTCCCGGCGCTCGATAATGGCTTGGGCATAACCGCTCAACTCCTCGGAAGCGAATATCCCGTACCGGGGTATCAGGCGCCAGCCCGTGGTTTCCGATTCGCCGGCGGGCAATACCAGGCGCCGGTAGGTATCCACCGGTTCGCCCCGGAACGGCAGGCGCACCAGCGGCGAGGGCGCTCGCCAGTCGCCGCCCACTTCGTCCTGGAATTTGTTCAGGGCCTGTTCCGAATTCCAGCCCGGCGCCCAGGCAGTGGCGCGCCCGGCGCCGTCGCCCCAGACCCCTTCCATGGAAAAGGCGTAGTGCGAATCCGGGTCCCGTGGCGGCGGGGTTTCACTGACATGCTCGTGGGCGTGCATGGCGGTGCGACCGCTGTAGCGGTGGCTCTGGCGCAGCAGTTTGCGGCCGCCCTGGCGATAGTCCGGCGACGGGGCGGTCTCCTCGATACCGGCAAAGGCTGGGTCCCGGACGGCGAGGTCGGCGCGCACCTGGTCGGGACCCTGCCAGGCGGCGAGTCCGGCCCAGGCATCGCTGCCCACTTCGTCCCGGGCATCCAGCGCCCCCCGGGCCAGTTGCCGCCAGAGCGGCTGGCAATGGCCGCTGTGGCGTACCGCAAAAAACGCCTGGGCGTGGCCCGAGGCATTGATCAGGGTACCCTGTTTTTCGAAGGGGCTGGGCACGGGCAGCACCGCATCGGCCCGATCCGCCGTAGCGGTGGCCAGGTGATCCAGCACCAGCCAGTGGTCCGTGCCGGCGCGCAGCCGTTCGAACTGTTCCGGCGACAAGCGCCGGGAAAGGTCGTTTTCCAGGATTACCAGGGTGGCGGAGCCACCCTCGCCGGCCGGGCCGGCAACCGTGTCCAGCAGGTCCCCCAGGGAACGCTCGGCCAGGGCCGACAAGCCCAGACTGTTGGCCTCCGGGGCCGCCAGGTAGAGTTTCGGCCGTACCGATTCGGCGCCACCGCGGCGCTTAAGCGCCAGGGCGATATTGGCCAGGGCATCGAGATGATCGGGGCGGCCCAGACCGCTGCCCCCCAGAAGCAGCGGCCGCCTGGCGCCGCGCAGCATCTGCGCCGCCTGTTCGGCCCACTGGCGCTGTTCCCCGGTCAATGCCGCCGGCTCCGGCGCCTGGGGATCGAGGGCATGGGCCACTGCCGCGGCTACGGCGGCAATGGCGTCCGGTTCGACAAAGCACTGGCTGTCGCTGATTTCGCTCAGGCGGTTGCGGGCGGGCACAAGCTGCCAGACGGGACTGCGGTACCACTGGCCCAGGCTGCGCGCGGCGGCGTCCTGCCAGGCGGGCACACCCTGGGTGGCGGCGAATTCCAGCCCCTCGTTGCGCACCATCTGGCGCAGGGCCAGTTCCACCCTGGGCGACGTGTTGGCCAGGTCCTCGCCGATTATCAGGGCCGCGTCCGCTTCCTCGACCTCCCGGATAGTGGCCAGGGGGTGACTGGCGGCCAGGGCCCGGTGACGCTGGAGACAGGCCCATTCCGCCGGCTCCACGCCGGCATAGAAATGCGCATCACCCACCAGGGATTTGAGGGCGAAATTATCCTCCACCGAGGCCCGGGGGGAACCCAGGGCATAGACGATCCGGTCCGGATCCCGCACCCGGTCCAGCAGGTCCGCCAGCACCCGCCGGCCATCCAGTTCTTCCTGGCCATCGCCGGCGGGCCGGTAGGCGTGCCGGATCCGCTGCGGCGCGTTGTTGAAGTCGTAACCGAAGCGGCCCCGGTCGCAGAGGAAATAACCGTTCAGGGCATGGTTGTAGCGGTTGGTGATGCGCACCAACCGGTCGTAGCGCTCGGCAGGCGTGGTGTTGCAACCCACGGCGCAGTGAGTGCACACCGACGGGGCCGACTGCAGGTCCCACTTGCGAGCGTAGTGGCGGCTGTAGGTCCTGTCGGTAAAGACACCGGTGGGACAGATTTCCACCAGGTTGCCGCTGAAGGGGCTCTCCAGGACCCCGTCCCGCTCGCGGCCGAAATAGACGTGATTGTGGGCCGCCTGGGCACTCAGGTCCTCGCCGCCGGCGTAATCCCGATAAAAACGAACGCACCGGTAACAGGCGATGCAACGGTTCATCTCGTGGTTGATAAAGGGGCCCAGGTACTGGTTGCGGTGAGTGCGCTTGAGGCCGCGGTAGCGGCGGAACGTATGGCCGCTCATCTCGGTCATGTCCTGAAGATGACATTCACCGCCTTCCTCGCACACCGGGCAGTCGTGGGGATGGTTGGTCATCAGTGCCTCGATAATACCGGCCCGGAAACCGGCGGCGCCGGATTCCTCCAGGCCGATATGCATGCCGTCGGTGACGGGCGTCATGCACGCCATGACCACCTTGCCCTCGTCGTCCCCGCCGTCGGCGTACTGGGTCACCGCGCACTGGCGACAGGAACCCACGGAGCCCAGGGCCGGGTGCCAGCAGAAATAAGGCANNAGGCAGGTCAAGGCCCAGGGACAGGATCGACTGGAGCAGGTTGTGCTCCGGATTCACCTCGAAGCGGGTGCCGTCGACAAAGATGCCGGTCATCGCGGGCCACCCCCGGCATAGACATTAATCTGCTTCGGCATTCGATCTCCGGCGTCGGTTGTGCGGTTCAACTCAGTCATACGGACATCGTCCCTCCCGGATATGCTGCTCGAAATCCTCCCGATAGAATTTCAGGGCGCTCTGCAGCGGCTCCATGGCACCCGGCGCCAGGGCACAGACGGTTTTGCCCGGGCCCATAAAGGCTGTGTGGTCCTCCAGCGTCGACAGGTCCTCCAGGCTGCCGCGACCGTCCTCGATATCCTCGAGCAGTTGCCGGGTCCAGGGCAGACCGTCGCGGCACGGGGTGCACCAGCCGCAGGACTCCTGGGCGAAGAACCGTTCGAGGTTGAGCACCATACCCACGGGACAGGTTTTGTCGTCGAGCACGATCAGGGTGCCGGTGCCCAGGCGGCTGCCGGCCTTGCCCACGGTGTCGTAATCCATGGCCATATCCAGGTGCTCCGGGAGCAGGAAATCCGTTGAGCCGCCGCCGGGCAAAACCCCCTTCAGGTGGTAGCCGTCACACATGCCGCCCGCGTGTTTTTCGAGGATATTCCGCAGGGTCGTGCCCATGGGCAGCTCCCAGGCGCCCGGCTGGCGCACCCGGCCGCTGACACCGAACAATTTGGTGCCACTGTCTTCCGCCAGCCCCAGGCCCCGGTACCATTCGGCACCGTGACGGACGATGCCGGGTACGTTACACAGGGTCTCGACGTTGTTGACCACGGTGGGCTTGCCCCAGGCACCGCTGACCTGGGGAAAGGGCGGCTTGGAGCGGGGCGTGGCGCGCTTGCCCTCCAGGGCGTTGAGCAGGCCGGTCTCCTCGCCGCAGATATAGCGACCGGCACTGATGTGCAGGTACAGGTCGAGGCTGAAATCGGTGCCCAGGATATTCCTGCCCAGCAGCCCCGCCGCGCTGGCCTCGTCGATGGCCCGGCGCAGGCGCCGGCGCGGTTCCACGTACTCGCCGCGCAGGAAGATATAGGCAACTTCCGCGCCCATGGCATAGGCCGAGAGAATCATGCCTTCCAGCAACAGGTGCGGATTGCCCTCCAGTAACAGCCTGTCCTTGAAGGCGCCGGGTTCCATTTCGTCGGCATTTGCCACCAGGTAGCGGGGGCGCGGGGCCTTGTCCGTGCGCGGCACGAAACTCCATTTCAGGCCGGCGGGAAAGCCGGCTCCGCCCCGGCCGCGCAGGTTGGATGCCTTGACTTCCTCGATCACGTCCTCCCCGGACCAGCTTTTCAGGGCTTTTTCCAGGGCGCTGTAGCCGCCGCCGTCACGGTACTCCGTGAGGCTCAACGCCACGCCGTCGCCACGCATAAGGCCGGTCAGCGGTCGTTCCAATTCAGTCCTCCCTTGTTGCCAGGATCCGGTCGAGTTCTTTCGTGTCCAGGTCGTGGTGGTGATCGTCGCCAATCATCAGCGCCGGGGCGTGATCGCAATCCCCCAGGCAGGTGATGGGCAACAGGGTATATTCGCCGTCACCAGTGGTTTCGCCGTAATCGATGCCCAGGCGCTCGCCGATGTGCGCGCGCAGTCTTTCGCAGCCCTGCATCCAGCACACCACGCTATTGCACAGCAGGATCACCTTTTTACCCACCGGCTCCCGGAATATCAGGTTGTAGAAAGTGGCCACCGCATCCACCTGGGCGGCACCCATCCCCAGGTAGTCGGCGATGGCGGCGACGCTGTCGTCGGAAACCCAGCCCCGGTGATTCTGGACGACGCGCAGGGCCTCGATGGCGAGACTGTCCCGCCTGGGGTAGCACGCAGCCTCGGCCTCGATCTCGTCGCGCTCGGCGTCCGTGAGGTAGTCCAGCGCCCAGTTCCTGTCCCGTGCGATGAATTCAGCCATATCAATTAACCCAAACGGTATCCGGCTTTTCCCCGTGGGAGCGGGCCTCGCCCGCAATTAAAAGCCGCAGGCGGCACTCGATCGCCCTATCGCGGCCAAGGGCCGCTCCCACTTCCGACTTCCGACTTCCAATAATCATCGATCCACATCCGCCATTACAAAATCGATACTGGCGAGAATGGCGATCAGGTCGCTCACGTAAAGCCCCCGGCTAATGTGGGGAATCATCTGCAAATGGGGAAACGACGGTGTGCGGATGCGGGTCCGGTAACTGTTGGTGGAACCGTCGCTCACCAGGTAGTAGCTGTTCATGCCTTTGGTGGCCTCCACGTTCACCGCCGCCTCACCGGGCGGGATGACCGGCCCCCAGGTGACATTCTCGAAGTGCTGGATCAGGGTCTCGATATCCGCCAGAGTCCGGTCCTTGGGCGGCGGCGTGGTCAGTGGATGATGGGCTTTTACCGGCCCGTCGGGCATGTTGTCCAGGCACTGGCGGATGATGCGCAGGCTCTGGCGAATTTCCTCCACCCGCACGACACAGCGGTCGTAGCAGTCACCACCCTCGGCGGTGGGCACCTCGAAGTCGAACTGGTCGTAGTCGCTGTAGGGCCGCTTTTTGCGCAGGTCCCAGTTGAGGCCGGTGGCGCGCAGGCCCGGTCCGCTGACCCCCCAGGCCAGGGCCTCGCCGGTATCGTAGACGCCGATACCCCTGGTGCGCCTTTGCAGGATCCGGTTGCCAAGCACCATGTCGTCGTATTCCTTGAGCCGCGCCGGCATATAGTCGAGGAACTCCCGGATCAGGCGGTCCCAGCCATTGGGGAGATCCTGGGCGACACCGCCGATGCGGAACCAGCTGGGGTGCATGCGCCCGCCGGTGATGGCCTCGACAATGCCAAACAGTTTTTCCCGGTCCGAGAACATGTAGAACACCGGCGACATCTGGCCCACGTCCTGGGCGAAGGTGCCGTAAAACACCAGGTGGCTGGAGATCCGGAAAAGTTCCGCCAGCATCACCCGGATTATCCGGGCCCTGGGCGGCACTTCGATACCCGCCAACTTTTCCACGGCAAGCACATAGGGCAGGTTATTCATGACGCCGCCCAGGTAATCGACCCGGTCGGTGTAGGGAATATAGGTATGCCAGGATTGGCGCTCGGCCATTTTTTCGGCGCCCCGGTGGTGATAGCCGATATCGGGCACGGCGTCGACGATCTCCTCGCCGTCCAGTTGCAGGGCGACCCGGAAGACACCGTGGACACTGGGATGGTTGGGACCCAAATTGAGGAACATGAAATCCGTGTCGTCGCTTTGCCGTGCCATGCCCCAGGCCTCCGGCTTGAAGCGCAGGGCGTCCTGCTCCGCTTCCTGCCTGGCCTGGTCCAGGGAATAGGGATCCACTTCCGTGGCCCGGGCATAATGGTCCTTGCGCAGCGGATGGCCCTGCCAGGTGGGCGGCATCAGGATCCGGTACAGGTGAGGGTGGCCGTCGAAACGCACACCGAACATGTCCCACGCCTCGCGCTCATACCAGTCGGCATTGGGCCAGATATCCCGTATGGTCGGGACGGCGGGACTGTCTCCCGAGAGCGCCACCTTGAGGCGCACATCGGCATTGCGGCTCACCGACAGCAGATGGTAGACCACGGTAAAATCCGAGGAAGGCTGTTCCTCCCGGTGGCGGCGGTGGCGCTCGTCGATAACGGCGAGATCGAAAAGCATCTCGAAGCCCGGCGTCAGTTCCGAGCGCAAAAACCAGAGCACCCCGCGCAATTGCTCCCGGTCCACCCAGACCGTCTCGATACCGTCCGCGGTGCCCTGCAATTGCAGGGAATCGGTCCCGAACCGGGCATAGAGGGCCGGCAACAGCGGCTCCGCCGACCCGGAGGACCACTGCCGGGAAGCACGACTGCTTTTTCCCGGTTGCTGTTCCATTGACTCTGACTCTGGTTTTTCCGGTTATCGAAACCTTTTGGTTTCAGACGTCGTCGGGACTTCTCAGTGTGGTCACGGCCATGCGTTGCTCACGCCACCGATCGCGCTGGCTCTCCCGCGGGGCCCGATAGACCCTGTTGCCATCCACCATCCAGCTCAGCGGCCGCCGGTCCGAGCCCACCGCATCCTGCAGCAGGGTCAGTCCCTGCAGCAGCGCCTCAGGCCGGGGCGGGCAGCCGGGCACATAGACATCCACGGGCAGGAACTTGTCCACGCCCTGCACGACGCTGTAAATATCGTACATGCCGCCGGAATTGGCGCAGGAGCCCATGGAAATCACCCAGCGCGGTTCCACCATCTGTTCGTAGAGGCGCTTGATCACCGGCGCCATTTTCATGAACACGGTGCCCGAGATGATGATCAAATCCGCCTGCCGGGGAGTGGCCCTTATCACCTCGGCGCCGAACCGGGCCATGTCGTGACGGGGTGTGAGGGCCGTGGCCATTTCCACATAGCAGCAGGACAGGCCGAAATTGAACGGCCAGAGGGAATTCTTGCGACCCCAGGCCAGCAGTTCTTCGAGCTTGGCGGTAACGACGCTTTTTTTGACGTAATCTTCCAGGGCGCTGTCCCCATCGCCGGCGCCCTTGTCACCGGTGGGCGATTGGCCGGCCCTGGTCAGCGTCCACGCCATTAACGATCCTCCCGTTCGTGCAGACTGCGCTGCCGGGGGCCCCAGTCCACGGCGCCCACGCGCCATTCGTAGGCGAGTGCCGCCAGCAGGACGCCGATAAATACCAAAGCGCCGATAAAGCCGGCGAGACCCACGTCAACGAAGGCCACGGCCCAGGCATACAGGAAAATGACTTCGAGATCGAAGATCACAAAGAGGATGGCGACGACAAAATAGGATACGGACAGCCGCAACCTGGCATCGCCCACAGACACGATACCGGACTCGAAGGGCTCGTCCGTGGCCTTTTCGTGGCGGCGCTGCCCCGCCAACCGACCGACGGCGAGCATGGCGCCCACCAGAAGGAAGACCGCCCCCGCATAAATGGCGAAGGACCACAATTGTCCTTGTGAAATCGCATAGACATCCATAACCAAAACCCGGCAGCCCGACTTTGTCCTAAATATAGGACAGGGAGCCGGGCCTTGCCCAACCGGGTTTCGCGGTCACTGGGATGCGACGTGGTAAAGATCGTTTGTGGCGCCCTTTAGAAAACAAGCGCGCGGGTCCCCGTCCGGCCGGGTCAGCACCGGGTAAAATCGGGCTTGCGTTTGTCCAGAAAGGCGGCGAAACCCTCCCTGGCCTCGGCCTTGGCCCCGGCCTCGGCAATGGCCGTGGCCTCCGCTTCCATCTGTGCTTCCAGGCTTGTCCCTTGGCTGTCCAACACCAGTTGCCGGATCCTGCCCAGGGCCCCGGTGGCGGATTGCGCCAGTTGCCCGGCGATAGCGCCGGTCTCCCGGTCAAGGTCTTTCGCGGCGACCACCCGGGTCACCAGGTCCATGGATTCCGCCTCCTCCGCCGACAGGCGTTTGTTGGTCAGGGCGAATTCCTGGAATTTCCTCAGGCCCATCAGGCGCGGCAACAGCCAGGTGGCGCCGCCGTCCGGGGTCAGGCCGATGGCGGGATAAGCCAGGGTAAAGTGGGCCGCCGGGGTGGAAAGGGCGATATCGCCCAGCACCGACAGGCCCAGGCCGGCGCCGGCGGCGGGGCCATTGATGGCAGTTACCAGGGGCTTGTTCATCCGGCTCAACTGGGCCATCGCCCCGTGAAGGTGGGTGGTCAGTTCCTCGAGCAGGGCGGGGACGGCATCGCCCGCGTCGGCAAAGCAGGTGATATCGCCGCCCACGCAAAACATGCGCCCCGCTCCCGTCAGCACCACGCAGCGGATGCTGTCGTCAAGGCGGCACTGAATCGCGGCTTCGTACAACTCCCGGGCCAGGGGGATATTGATGGCATTGCCATTGTCCGGGCGATTCAGGGTAATTGTCGCGACGGCACCGTCCCGGTCCAGTCGCACTGTCTTGGTCGTCATAAGAGCCTCTCTCCACATTGCCGGATTTTCGCCTGGTAAAGGCTATAGGGTCCCCCGGCCAATCGCCAGTGCCTATTGGCGACCGGCCGGTCACCTAGCGAGTAAAGGCACCCACGGGGACCAATAGCGCGCAGGCCAATACCAGCACGGCGGAAAAAAGCGCGGGCCACAGCACCCGCCAGCCCAGCCCGGGACCGGCGATAACACGGCAGTACACCGCCTTCATCAGGGTATTGGTGGCACCCGCCAGCGCCACGCACAGGACGACGGTCCCGGCTTCCAGGTCCGAGGCCGCCTTGGGCACCAGGGACACGACGATGGCGTCCACGTCGGCAACGCCGGTAATCACTGAAAGAAGATAGAGCCCGGCATTGCCGAACCAGTGGCGCAGGGCTTCCACCGCCACCATTACCAGAGCCAGCAGGGCGGCGAATTGCAGGGCCGGCACCAATTGAAAGGGGTTGCGAACCTCCAGCTTGCCCGTATCGGCATCCTTGTCCCCCCGCCACCAGTAGAACAGCCCCGCCGCGCCCAGTGCCAGCATACCCGTCGCCATGGCCGGCAACAGCGGCAAAACCATCTCCCGCTTGAGCACGGCCACCACCACCAGTACCCGGGCGAACATGGTGGCGCAGGCAAGCAGGATGCCCACCGCCACAATGCGGGTGTTGCGGATCTCCCCGTGCAGCCGCGACAGGCTCAGGGTCAGGGCGGTGGAGGAAATCAGGCCGCCGGTAAGGGCCGTGGCCAGAATGCCCTTGCCTGGCCCGGCCAGGCGCATGGCGAAATAACCCAGCAGCGAAAGCCCCGAAATAAGCACCACCATCCACCAGACCCGGTAGGGATTGAACGCCTCCCAGGGGCCGAAACCGGCGTCCGGCAGCAGCGGCAGCAACACCACGGACACGATCAGGAACTGCAGCGTGCCCAGCAATTCGGCGCGATCGAGCCGCTGCAACCAGCTGTGCAGGGTCTCCTTGAGGTGCAGGAGCAGGGCCAGGATCACGGCACTGGCAGCGGCCGGCAGCGCCAGGTCGAAAGCCGGCAGGACCCCCAGCCAGTAGGTAATCATCGCCGCCACTTCCGTGGTCATGCCCACATCCTGGTTGCGACGGGCAACCTGGACATAGGCCACGA
The DNA here is from genome assembly GCA_002388905.1 of Cellvibrionales bacterium UBA4495. GTDB lineage: Bacteria > Pseudomonadota > Gammaproteobacteria > Pseudomonadales > Porticoccaceae > DGNJ01. The sequence goes on along the minus strand of DGNJ01000031.1, from coordinate 50,352 downwards.
TCAGCAATGTCGCCACCGGCAGGAACACGAGGCCGCAAAACAACAGGGATTGCCAGTCGGGCAGGGCGCTGCTGCCGGTGGCGGCGATGCCGCCGAGCAGGCCCAGCAGCGCGAAGGTGCGGATGCCCGCGATCCTGCCGCCCTCCTGCCGAGACCGCGCCCACCAGCCGCGCTCGCTGCCCACAAGGAGGCCCAGGGCCAGGGCGATGCCGATATGGCCGAAGTTCCGTACCAGGGTTTCGTATTGGGGATCCATGGGTAACCGATGACTCAATGCCAGTGGCCATGTAACTGTAAGCGCCGAACCGCCGTCAAGGAATCGCAGGGCAATCCCGCTGTACCCGGCGCCGCAGTGGAACTACTATCACTCCCACGGCCACCGGTGGACGGTGGCGGACACCGACACTGAATTGCCATCATCGTAAGCTAACATCGCTTGATCTTGGAAACGGGAACTGCCTTATGCGGGAAATGATCGAAAACCGGACATTCGACGAGATCCAGGTGGGAGACAGCGCCAGCCTGGAAAAAGAACTCACGCATCGGGATATCAAGCTCTTCGCGGTCATGTCCGGGGACGTCAACCCCGCTCACGTGGACGAGGAGTACGCCCGGGACAGCCGCTTCCACGAGGTGGTGGCACACGGGATGTGGGGCGGTTCGATGATTTCCACCATCCTGGGCACCCAGCTTCCGGGCCCGGGCACGGTCTACCTCAGCCAGTTCCTGCGCTTCCTGAAGCCCATTGGCGTGGGGGACCGGGTCCTGGCCACGGTCAGGGTCAGGGAAAAGAACGGCGGCAAGGACCGCATAACCCTCGATTGCCGGGTTACCAACGATGACGGTGAGGTGGTCATTGACGGCACCGCGGAAGTGCTTGCGCCCACGGAAAAAATCACCCGACCGCGCTGGGCTCTGCCCGAAATCCTGCTCCAGGAACATCCCCATTTCGAGAAATACCTGCACGCCGCCCGGGCCCGGGCCCGGGATACGGCGCCACTGCCCACCGCCGTGGTCCACCCCGTGGACACCGCCTCGCTTGCGGGGGCGCTGACCAGCGCCGGGGAGGGTCTTATCCGGCCAATCCTGGTGGGTCCCGAGCAGAAAATCCGCAGCAGTGCGGAAGAGGCCGGCCTCGATCTTGCCGGCATCGAGGTGGTCAACACAAAACACTCCCACGAGGCGGCCGAGAAAGCCGTGGAGCTTGTCCGCCAGGGCGTCGCCGAGGCGCTGATGAAAGGGAGCCTCCATACCGACGAGCTCATGAAGCCCATTCTCGACAAGACCACCGGGCTGCGCACCGGCCGTCGCATGAGCCATGTTTTCGCCTTCGACGTGCCCAGCCACGGGCGCCCGCTGTTTATTACCGACGCCGCTCTCAATATCAGCCCCGGACTGGAGCACAAGGCCGATATAGTCCGCAACGCCATTGATCTTGGCAAAGCCCTCGCTATCGACGTGCCCAAGGTCGCCATCCTGTCGGCGGTGGAAACCGTGGCACCGCAGATCACTTCCACCCTCGACGCCGCCGCCCTGTGCAAGATGGCCGACCGGCGTCAGATCACCGGCGGCGTCCTGGACGGCCCCCTGGCTTTCGACAACGCCATTTCGGTGGCGGCGGCCGCCATCAAGGGCATCGAGTCGCCGGTGGCCGGGCAGGCGGATATCCTGGTGGTGCCTGACCTGGAAGCGGGCAATATGCTCGCCAAACAACTGGAATACCTGGCCGGTGCCGAGGGGGCGGGTATCGTCCTCGGGGCAAGGGTACCGGTTATTCTCACCAGCCGGGCCGACAACACGGCAACGCGCCTGGCCTCCTCGGCCCTGGCCGTTCTGTGGCGGCAATACCAGACCCGGGGGGAATCATGACGCGTGCCACTTTGCTGGTGATCAACAGCGGTTCATCCAGCATCAAGATCGCCCTCTACGAAAACGGGACGACCCTCTCGCCGATCTATCAGGGTGTGCTCGGGGGCATTGGCGACCGCGCCCACCTGCGCATGGCCGACAGCCACGGCGAGGTCCTGGCGTCCCGTTCGCTGACCCCGGAACAATCGCGGGATCATCACAGCGCCCTCGAGGTGCTCATCCGGTGGCTCCGGGATCGCGACCTCCTCGCCGTCATGGCGGCGGTGGGCCACCGGGTGGTACACGGCGGCACGCAATTCCGGGAACCGGCTGTCCTCGATAACCGGGTAATGGCCGAGCTGGAGAAGCTCTGCCCCCTGGCGCCGCTGCACCAGCCCCACAACCTGGAGGCTATCCGCGCCTTTGCCAGCCTCTGTCCAGACCTGCCCCAGGTGGCCTGTTTCGACACCGCGTTTCACAGCAGCCAGCCGGAACTGGCCACGCGCTACGGCCTGCCCCGGCATTACCACGATCGCGGTATCCGGGGCTATGGTTTCCACGGTCTTTCCTACGAATATATCGCCGGCGAGTTGATCGCCGCCGGCGACCCCGGAAAGGCGGTGGTCGCCCATCTTGGCAACGGCGCCAGCCTCTGTGCCATGGAGGATGGCCGCAGCATCGCCACCACCATGGGCTTTTCCACCCTCCCGGGGCCGCCCATGGGCACCCGCTGCGGGTCCCTGGACCCCGGCATTGTCCTGTACATGCTGGAAGAACTGGGCATGAGTGCGAGGGAGATCAGCCATTGCCTTTACCACGAGTCCGGGCTGCTCGGTGTTTCCGGTCTCAGCAACGACATGCGGGAACTCCTGGCCAGCGGCAGTGACAGCGCCCGGCAGGCGGTGGATCTGTTCTGCTACCGCATCCGGCGGGAAGTGGGCTCGCTGGCGGCGGCCCTGGGCGGGCTGGATACCCTGGTGTTCACCGGCGGTATCGGCGAGCATGCCGCACCGGTGCGGGCCTCGGTATGCGCGGAACTGGGATGGCTGGGGATAAGC
>DGNJ01000031.1:38812-47440 GCA_002388905.1 Cellvibrionales bacterium UBA4495 | reverse complement strand
GACGAGCCGCTGATTAGCGGGCCGGAGAGCCGGGTCCGGGTCCGGGCCATGGCCACCGACGAGGAACTGATGATCGCCCGTCATACCCTCGCCGTACTATAACGCGGCACGAATTATCGCCGGGTTAATAGCCCCCTCCTGAAACACAGTTTCTGTCAGGAAAGGGTCAGCACCACCTTGCCGCACACGTTGCCGGCTTCCACCTCGGCAATCGCCTCCAGGGCCCGCTCCAGGGGGTAGGTCCGGGTCACCCGGGGACGTATCTCGCCCGCCGCCACATGGCGATCGACGTCGGCCAGAATCCTGCCCTCGGGATTGGCGACCACCATGGTGGCCCTGACCCCGTGTTCGCCGGCGGTCTCTTCCGATGGCGGCGATACCAGGCTGACCATGATGCCGCCGGGTTTCAGCGCCTTCCAGGTGCGCGCCTGGGCCTCGGGCCCATAGGCGTCCAGGACCATGTCGTAGTCGCGAAGGAAGTTGTCATAGGCGGTGGTGCGGTCGATCACGTGATCAACACCCAGGGACGCCACAAAGTCCTTGTGGTCAGGGGAGGCCATACCGGTCACCTCGGCCCCGCGCACTTTGGCAAGCTGGACTGCAATGGAGCCGACACCGCCGGCGGCAGCGTGAATCAGCACGCGGGTCCCTTTGCCCACCGCGCCGGCGTCCAGTGCCGCGACAGCGGTCACCGCCGCGTTGGGCAGGGCGGCAGCCTCCTCGAAGCTCAGGTTGCCCGGCTTTCGCGCCAGGGAGCCCGCTTTGACGGCCGCAAACTCGGCAAAGGCGCCCATGGGACCAATGGCGCCGTGGACCTCGTCGCCAACCTGGAAATCATCGACACCATCCCCGAGGCCGACAATGACGCCCGAAAGCTCCCCGCCCATGGCCTGGGGCAAATGGAATTCAAAAAAATCCCTGGCCTGGCCTTCCCGGACTTTCCAGTCCACCGGATTGACACCGGCGGCGCGGACTTCGACCAGTACCTCGCCGGTACCGGCCTGCGGCTTTTTCAATTCGCCGAGGCTGACCTGTTCGGGGCCGCCCCAGTCCGACAAGATAACTGCTCGCATCGTTCTCTCCTGTTTCAGCTGCCAGCCGGTGCACCGGCCGCGCATGTGTTGTGTTGGTTTGAAAGATCAGGGTTGCACATCGTGCCTTGCCACCAAAAGCCCGGTGCGTCGATTGAGGGCGGCCCCCAATGGTGCGACGAGCAGGCAAAGGCCGAGAAGGATAAAGCCGAGAACCCAGAAAAACGTGCCGTACGACGGCGTCGCCGTCACCAGGGGTTCGGTCACCACCGGGGTGAGGAACTGGCCCAGGAAAATCGCCGTGGTCAGTATTCCCAGGGCACGGCCCCGGGAGTGGTCATCGGTAATGTCGGAAATCCAGTTGTTCATGGTGGGGATAAGCATGCCGGCGGCGATCCCGGTCAGGCAAAGGCCCGGCAGCAGGATCCAGACCGAGGGAGCGAAGCCGACGATCACATAGCTGACGCCCATGAACCCGAACATGGCCGCGAAAGTGGCGCCGTAGCTGAGATGCGAGCGAATACGGCCGTAATTGAAACCGGTGAGGGTGGCGAAAACCGTCGCCAGCGACAATACCAGCCCGGTCCCCACGCCGCCGATGCCGAATTCCCGTTGCAGGTAGAAAGGCATTTGCACCGGCACTGCGAAAAACCCGATATGGCCGATCAGGGCGACCATGTAAATCATGCTGAACAACCCCCAGGGCACACCGCCCCGCCCGTCGGGGTGCGCGGGCTTGCGATCACGCACGGGCTCGCGGATATTCCAAAGCGCGAGAATAAAAACCCCCGCGCCCATGGCGTAGATCAGAAACGGAAATCGCCACCCCAGTTCCGCCAGATAACCGCCAAGGCTGATAAAAACAACGCCGCCGGCGGTGGTGAAGGCAGCCTGGAAACCCAGCAGATCGGCACGCTCGCGACCGAAATAATAATCCCCTATCAAGGTGGTGGCCGCCGTATAGCAACCGCCCACGGCCAGTCCCAGAAAGGCCCGGCCCACCAGGATCTGGTAGAGATTCTGACCGAAATAACCGGAGACGCCGGCGACGGTGTAAAGCACCAGTGCCGCCATTAGCAGGGGTTTGCGTCCGAAACGATCGGCAATGACCCCGGCCATGGGCGCGCCGAATACCGTGAACAGTGCCGGCATGGTCAGCACCAGCCGGGTCAGCAACTCCGCCTGGGGCTGCCCGGCAAAGGCCTCGGCCATCTTCGGCAGGGTCGGCGCCACCGGCGTTCCCGCCATGATGGTGAGCATGGAAATCAGCAGCAAGGTGAGCTTGAGCGGTGAAATTTTTATCACGGAACATCCTTGGGAAAGGGTTTAGTGCTCGGCTTTCGGGCCGCTACTCTACCGTTTTTTAAGCCCCCCTGTCGTCCACGCCTTATAGTGCCACCGGTCAACGACGGTCGAGGAACAGCATGATCGCCGAAGTCACTGTCGCGACCAGTGCCGACAGGAAAATCCCCCAGCCAATATCGATGATCGCCATTGTCCAGGGCCAATGTTTGAGAGTGGCCAGGTTTGTCAGCTCGTAGGTGCCGTAGGTGAAAAACCCGTAGAGCCCGCCCCAGAGAAGCGCAGGCGTTAGCGAGCCGGCCATCAGCGCGGGCCGGACGCCGAAGATAACGATACCGGCAACGAACATGAGGTAGAAAAGAAACGCGGCCGGCCAGTTGACCGGCCCCAACAGATGCCCCAGGTGATGGGCATAGTAATCGGCGGCGATCAGGCCCAGCCAGACCATATCGACAGCAAAAAAAACCGGCACGGCGATCAGGTAGGCAAAAACCCAGCGTTTTGCGGTCATCGGGAATCTCCTCTCAAGGATGAACTTTTTCTTTCGCGGCCCTCCCGGCACAACTCCGTCTGATGCAGGCACAGAAATGCATCGACAACGACGCCCACATGCGCCCGCAGCTCGGTACCGCCGTGGCGGCAGGGCAGGCCGTAAACGATACGCACGAGATCGATACCGGTGAGCATGGCCACAAACATTTCAGCGCTTTGGGTCGGCCGGGGGCAGCGGATCAATCCTGCGTCGCCGGCTTTTTCCAGCCAGCCGGCGAGTCCCTCCAGAGTTTTTTGCGGCCCGTTGACGTAAATTTCCCGTATGGTTTCGGGCGCCAGGGCGCGGGTGGCCGCTATGGCGCCCATCAGCCGCACATGGTCGTCGCTGGTGACCCAGGCAAGCAGTTCACGGCCAAAATGGACCAGGGCGCTGCGGGCATCGTCGAAAGACTCGGGGATAACCGCGAAGTGGGCGGTAATCTCCTCGCCGTGGGCATGGATAACGGAACGTACCAGGGCCTGCCGGTTGGGGTGACGCGAATAGACGGTGGCCTTGGAGACACCGGCTTCGCTGGCAACGGCGTCCATGGTCAACCCCTGGGGACCGTCGCGGTAGAGTATTTCCCGGGCGGCGGCGAGAATGACGATATCCTTGTCCCGGTCGACGGGACGGCCCGGCGTGGCGCGCTTGACCATTTTTTTCGTTCCGGCCCTCGAATTACAAGACGATTTTGTTTAATAATAGTCGAAAGTCCCACTCCCTGTCGCCCATGTTGAAGAAAATCTGTGCCCTCATCGCCCTGCCGTTGATGATCACCGCCTGCTCCGGGGGCGATGGTGATGAGGCCGAAACCGCACCGCCACCCTGGGTAAAGACGCAGCCCCTGCAACGATGCGATAAGTCGCAGCTGAGCCTTTCCGGGACTGTACGCGGCCGGCACGAAGTTCCCCTGGCCTTCGAGGTTGGCGGCCGTATCGCGGCGCGCCATGTGAACGCGGGAGAAGGGGTGACGGCGGGGGAAACCCTGTTCGAACTGGACCCCAGGGACCTGATCCAGGAGCTGGATGCCATGGAAGCCCGGCAGGCGGCCGCCGAGACGGCCCTGGCCCTGGCGGAATCCGACCTCCAGCGCAACCGGGAGTTGGTCGAAAAAAACTATCTCAGCCAGCGCGACCTGGATCGGTCTGAACTGGCGGTTCGGGAGGCGCGCACCCGCCTCGATGCAGCCAGGGCCCGGACCCGGCAGGCTAAAAATCGCCTGGATTACGCCACCCTGGCGGCGCAGGTACCGGGCGTGCTGATCGAGGTCCTGGGCGAGGCGGGACAGGTGGTCTCCACCGGCCAGACCATGGCGGTACTGGCAGAGGACGGCCCCCGGGAGGTGGAGGTCTTCTTTCCCCACAACGTAGAACCACAGGCCGCGGGCGAGATTGCCGGCGGCGAACACCATGGCCGAGCTCTGAGCCTGCGGGAATCGGCGGGAGCCGCCGATCCCGAGAGTCGCACCTGGCGAGCCCGTTACCGTATCGAGGGCAACGGCGGGCACCTGCCTCTGGGCAGTATCGTCCGCGTCCATTTCGATACCGGCGGTCTTCCCGGTGCGGTGACGGTTCCCGTGTCGGCACTCGACGAACGGGGGGAAGGCCCTCGCGTCTGGCGTGTTATTGACGGTCGCGCGCATCCCTTCCCCGTGCAGGTGATGACAATGGACACGGAAACGGCGGCCATCCGGACCGATCTGCCCGAAGGCGCCACCATTATTGTCGTGGGCACCCACCTGCTGCACCCGGGAATGCCGGTCCGGGAGTTGCACCGGTGAGCTTTCCCAACCTGTCCGCCCTCTCGGTCCGGGAGGAAACCCTGACGCTGTTCTTCCTGCTGTTGTCCATTATGGCCGGCGTTTACGCCTTTATTTCCCTGGGCCGGGCCGAGGACCCCGCCTTTACCGTGCGCGTGATGATGGTGTCGGCACAATGGCCGGGCGCCACCACCCGGGAAATCGAGGACCAGGTCGTGAATCGCCTGGAAAAGCGCATTCAGGAAGTGGATTACCTGCGCAATATCGAAACCACCATCCGGCCGGGCCGGGCCGATCTCCAGGTGGTTTTCGAGGACTCGACGCCTCCCGAGGTTATCGACGAATTGTTTTATCAGGTGCGCAAACGCATGCAGGAGGAGGCCAGGCTCCTGCCCGACGGCGTTATCGGTCCCATGGTCGACGACGATTTCGGCGACGTCTATTTTTCCCTTGTCGCCGTGACCGCCCCGGGTTTACCCATGCGCCAGCTGACCCGGGAAGCGGAAGGTATTCGCGACCGGCTCCAACAGGTGGACGGTGTCCTGCGCGTTCAGTTGCTGGGGGAGCGCCCGGAAAGAATCTTCATCGAATTCGATACCACGCGGCTCAATAACCTCGGCGTATCGCCGCAAATGCTCCTCGAGGAAATCCGCTCCCATAACCGGCTGGCACCCAGCGGTCGCCTGGAAACCGACGGTGCCCGGGTTTATGTGCGCCTGGATACCGACCTCGCCGATCCCCGGAAGCTGGCCCGGGTGCCTATCCGCATCGACGGCCGCCTGTTGCGCCTGGGCGACCTGGCCACCATCCGCCGGGGCTACCAGGATCCGCCCGCTTATCTGGTTCGCAGCGCCGGTGAGGATGCCCTGATCCTGGGTGTGGTCATGCGCGATGGCTACAACGGCCTCGAACTGGGAGAGAGCCTGGCATCCTTTCTCAAAAGCGAGCGCGAACGCCTGCCCCTGGGCATCTCCCTGACCCCGGTCACCAACCAGGCCAAGACCATCGCCTCCGCGGTGAATCTGTTCCAGGTCAAATTCATGGTGGCGGTTATCGTGGTCATGGCGGTGAGCATACTCGCCATCGGCCTGCGGGCCGGTGTTGTCGTGGGTATTGCCATTCCCATCACCCTGGGCCTGACCTTCCTGGTGATGAACCTGATGAACATCAACCTGGACAGGATTACCCTGGGGGCGCTGATCATCGCCCTGGGATTGCTGGTGGATGACGCCATCATCGCCATCGAAATGATGATCGTGAAGATGGAGGAGGGCTGGACCCGGATACGAGCCGCCACCCACGCCTGGAATGTCACCGCGGCGCCAATGCTGTTCGGCACCCTGATCACGGTGGCGGGCTTCGTGCCCATCGGCTTTGCCCAGTCCAATGTCGGTGAATACGCCGGCAATATTTTCTGGGTGCTGGCCATCGCCCTGCTGGTGTCCTGGGTGGTGGCGGTGACCTTCATTCCCTACCTGGGGGTCAGGCTGTTACCGGCGCCCGGCACCAGGAGCGATCGGGAAGGGCTCTACCACACCCCGGGCTATCGGCGCCTGCGTGCGCTGGTGCACTGGTGTGTGGAAAGGCGCAAGACGGTGGTGGGCGTCACCCTGGGCCTGTTACTCGTATCCATCCTGGGCATGATCGGCCCGGTGGAAAAGCAGTTTTTCCCGGATTCGGACCGCAGGGAGTTGCTGGTGAGCATCTTCTTGCCCCAGGGCACGGCCATCGACAACACCGACCGCACGGCGCGCCGGCTGGAAAAACTCATCGAACCCCTGCCCGACGTGGAGCATGTCTCCACTTTCGTCGGCGCCGGGATACCCCGCTTCTTTGCGTCCTATAACCCCGAACAGCCCAACCCGGCGTTTGCCAAACTGCTGGTCATGGCCCGGACCTCGGAATCCCGTGACGGCATTATCCGCAATATCCAGCGCCATATCAGCGCGGGCGAGTTTGCCGGCGCCCGCATCCGGCTGGAGGGCCTCTTTATGGGGCCGCCGGTACACTGGCCGGTGAGCTTCCGGGTGGTGGGACCCGACCCCCTGGAGTTGCGCCGCATCGGCCACCGTGTCCGGGAAATCATGGAAGCCAATCCGCACACCCACAACGCCCACCTGGAATGGGATGAACGGGTCCCCGTCCTGCACCTGGACATGGATCCCGAACGCCTGCGCCTGATGGGCCTGACCCCGGATGACGTCAGCCGGCAGTTGCAGTTTCATCTCGACGGCATCGAAGTGACCCGGGCCCGGGCGGATATTCGCTCGGTGCCGGTGCAGGCGCGCAGCGCCAGGGAATTGGGCCGGGATCTGCGCGGCGTGGAAATCCGCACCCGGGACGGACGCAAGGTACCACTAAAGCAGTTGGGCGACGTCGCCATCGAGTTTGAAGACCCGGTGGTCAAACGCTACAACCGCGAGCCCTTCCTGGCGGTCAATAGCGATGTGCGGTCCGCCCAGGCCAGGGACGTTACCGCCGCCCTTTGGGACCGGATGGCCGACCTGCGGCGGTCCCTGCCCCCGGGTTACCGCATCGATATCGGCGGCACCGTCGAGGAATCCGGCAAGGCCGACGCCGCCATCCAGGCCCTGCTGCCCATCACCGCCGCACTCATGCTGATTTTCACCATGCTGCAAATGCGCTCTTTTTCCGGCACCTTCATGGTCCTGGCCACGGCGCCGCTGGGCGTCGTGGGCGCGGTCATCGCCCTGCTCCTGTTCCAGAAGCCTTTCGGCTTCGTGGCTCTGCTGGGCCTCATCGGCCTGGCCGGCATCCTTATGCGCAATACCCTGATTCTTACCCAGCAGGTTTCCGACAATCTCAACGAGGGCATGTCCCACTGGGATGCGGTGGTGGAGGCCGCGGTGCAGCGGGCCCGGCCGGTTATCCTCACAGCCCTGGCCGCCATCCTGGCCTTTGTGCCCCTGACCCTGGACAAGTTCTGGGGCCCCATGGCCTATGTATTGATCGGCGGCGTCGCCGTGGGCACGGCCATCACCCTGCTGTTCGTGCCCGCGCTCTACGCATTCTGGTACCGCCTCGGAGAAAACACCGCCACAAGCGATTAGCCTTCCACGGCCACGTCGGTGACCAGCGGCTTCCCCGGCGGTCGTGATGCGTTTTCACCGACCATTGACATATGAAAAATCATATATATGATTAATCGTATATATAGCGCTCCGGAAAGTTTACCGTGAACCCCGTTTCTTTCTACAAATGCCTGGCCGACGAAATTCGCCTGAAATGCCTGCTGCTGATCGCGCGGGAGGACGAACTGTGCGTGTGCGAACTCCAGGCCGCCCTGGATGAAAGCCAGCCCAAGATTTCCCGTCACCTGGCGCAATTGCGCAAGTGCGGGCTGCTGCAGGATACCCGGCGCGGTCAGTGGGTGCATTACAGCCTGCACCCCGATCTGCCGGCATGGTCCCGGCAGGTTCTCCAGACCACACTGGCAAGCAGCGACGATTTTATGCAGGACGCCTATACCAAACTGTCTAGCATGGGCGACAGACCCGAGCGCGCCGCGGCCTGCTGCTAACGGCCAAAGACACGCACTTTTGCCGGCGTTATCCGACGCTTTTTGAGGGACACGAATCCATGGGCACCTTCCAACGCTATCTCTACCTCTGGGTCGGCCTGTGCATCATTGCCGGCGTATTTCTGGGCAGCAAGGCTCCGGGCCTGTTCGCCGTTATCGCCGGGTTGGAGGTGGCTCACGTCAACCTGGTGATCGCGGTGCTTATCTGGGTGATGATCTACCCGATGATGGTGGAAATTGATTTTTCCGCCCTCCGACGGGTCGGCGATCGCCCCCGGGCCCTGGCACTGACCCTGGTGGTCAACTGGCTCATCAAGCCCTTCACCATGGCCGCGCTGGGCTGGCTGTTTTTCCGGGTGGTTTTCGTGGACTGGGTGGATCCGGCCACCGCCGGCGAATATATCGCCGGCATGATCCTCCTGGGCGTCGCCCCCTGCACGGCCATGGTGTTCGTGTGGAGCCA
>DGNJ01000031.1:38445-38805 GCA_002388905.1 Cellvibrionales bacterium UBA4495 | reverse complement strand
CCAACTACACCCTGGTCCAGGTTTCTCTCAACGACATCGTCATGATATTCGCCTTTGCGCCAATCGCCGCATTCCTGCTTGGCATTTCCGATATTCAGGTCCCCTGGCAGACACTGTTGCTATCGGCGGTTCTCTACGTGGTGCTGCCTTTGCTGGCGGGGATTTTGACCCGGCAAAAACTGGATGCCGAGGGCGATGGCCGGCAACTAGACCGTTTCTTAAAGCGAATCCGGCCCTGGTCGATCATCGGCCTGCTCGCCACGGTCACCCTCCTGTTCAGCTTCCAGGCACAGACACTGCTCGACAGGCCCGAAATCATTGCCCTCATCGCCATACCACTGCTGATCCAGTCCTACGGCA
>DGNJ01000031.1:31951-38430 GCA_002388905.1 Cellvibrionales bacterium UBA4495 | reverse complement strand
CCTGGCGGCGCCCGCCTCACTGATCGGCACCTCCAATTTTTTCGAGCTGGCGGTGGCCGTCGCCATTTCCCTGTTCGGACTGCATTCCGGGGCGGCCCTTGCCACGGTGGTGGGCGTTCTGGTGGAGGTGCCCGTGATGCTGTCCCTCGTAGCCTTCGCCAACCGCACCCAATCCTGGTTTCCACAAATCCCGACAACGACCGGTTCAGGAGATCTGCCATGACCATCAAGATCGGCATCAACGGCTTCGGGCGCATGGGGCGCCTCGCCCTTCGCGCCGCGTGGGACTGGCCGGACTTCGAGTTCGTACACGTCAACGATCCAGCCGGCGATGCCAGCACCTTCGCACACCTGCTCAACTTCGACTCGGTACACGGCCGGTGGGCCAACGAGGCAACAGCCAAGGAAGGCAGGCTGGCCATCGGCGACAGCGACATCGCCTTTACAGCCAACAAGGCCATCGGCGACACGGACTGGTCCGCCTGCGATCTGGTCATCGAGGCATCGGGCAGGATGAAAAAAACCGACCTGCTGCAAGCGTATCTCAATCAGGGGGTAGAGCGGGTGGTGGTCACCGCTCCGGTCAGGGAACCGGACGTGCTCAACACCGTGATGGGCGTCAATCACCATCTCTATGATCCCGACCGCCACCGCATTGTCACCGCCGCCTCCTGCACCACCAACTGCCTGGCACCGGTGGTCAAGGTTATCCACGATCATTTCGGCATCCGCCACGGCTCCATGACCACCATCCACGACCTGACCAATACCCAGAGCATTCTCGATACGCCCCACAAAGATCTGCGCCGGGCCCGGGCCTGCGGCATGAGCCTTATCCCCACCACCACCGGCTCCGCCACCGCCATCGCCGACATCTTTCCCGAGCTGAAGGGCCGGCTCGACGGCCACGCGGTGCGGGTCCCTCTGGCCAATGCCTCCCTCACCGACTGTGTCTTCGAACTGGAAACCAGCACCGACAGGCTGGAGGTCAACGACCGACTCCGGGAAGCGGCGGAGAATGAACTGGCCGGCATCCTGGGTTATGAAGAGCGCCCGCTGGTCTCCATCGATTACAAAACCGACAGCCGCTCCAGTGTCGTCGACGCCCTGTCCACACTCGTGGTGAACGGCACCCAGGTCAAAATCTACGCCTGGTACGACAACGAGTGGGCCTATGCCAACCGGGTCGTGGAACTGGCCCGTCTGGTGGGCAGGGAACGCCCCTGAAAGCGGATTGAGGATAACGGCAGGCCGGGTGCGGCAGCTCCAAAGCCGGTTGGGATGTACCCCGGTAGCTGGCCGCTTTGCCGGTACGCACAAGATTACGGCTTAACGGACAAGACCATGCTGTCACGATTCTCCCCGGGCACTCGCCAATACCTGCTGGTCACCGGCAATTACTGGGCATTTACCCTCACCGACGGCGCCCTGCGCATGCTGGTGGTACTGCACTTCCACACTCTGGGCTATTCCCCCCTGGAAATTGCCCTGCTGTTCCTCTTTTACGAGTTTTTTGGCGTAGTCACCAATCTGGTCGGCGGCTGGCTGGGCGCCCGGTTGGGGCTCAACCGCACCATGAACGCGGGGCTCATCCTACAGGTGGCGGCGCTGGCCATGCTGCTGGTTCCCCAGGCGCAACTCACCGTGCCCTGGGTGATGGCGGCCCAGGCCCTCTCAGGCATTGCCAAAGACCTCAACAAGATGAGCGCCAAGAGTACGATCAAGCTGCTGGTCCCGGACGACTCCGGCGGCGCTCTCTACCGATGGGTGGTTTTGCTCACCGGCTCGAAGAACGCCCTGAAGGGCACGGGCTTTTTCCTGGGGGGCGCCTTGTTGGCCATGCTGGGATTCCGGGGGGCCGTGGGCACCATGGCCGGGGCGCTGACCCTGGTCTGGTTGGCCAGTGTCATCCTGCTTGAAAAAGACCTGGGCCGCGCCCGGCAGAAACCCGGTTTCCGGGCGATGTTTTCCAAAAGCCGCGCGATCAACATTCTTTCCGCTGCAAGGCTGTTTCTTTTCGGCGCCCGGGATGTCTGGTTCGTGGTGGCGCTGCCGGTCTACCTCTCCTCGACCCTGGGCTGGGCACACTGGTCCGTGGGCGGCTTTCTCGCCCTCTGGGTCATCGGTTACGGGCTGGTACAGGCATCGGCGCCGCATATCACCGGCCGGGGGCAACGGCCGGGCGCCCGGGCCACCGCCGGCTGGGCCGCACTGCTGGCCCTGACGCCGGCGGCCATCGCTCTGGCACTCGCCGAGGGTCTCGAGCCCGCCGCCGCGCTGATCGGCGGCCTGTCGGTTTTCGGGCTACTGTTCGCGGTGAATTCCGCCCTGCACAGCTACCTGATTGTCAGCTTCGCCAATGCCGATGCCGTATCCCTGGACGTGGGCTTTTACTATATGGCCAATGCCACAGGTCGATTGATCGGCACAGCCCTGTCCGGCTGGGTCTTCCAGTTGGCTGGCCTGGAAGCCTGTCTGTGGTTGTCCGCCGGCTTTGCCGCTGCCGCCGCGGCTCTCTCCCTTGCGCTCCCCGAAAAGCGCCCTTAACCCGCGCAAATCGTTTTTTCCGGGAGGGGGGACTGGCGCTGCCAGTGGCGGCGCGAATCTGCCGGATCTCGATGACGCGTTCGAACAGGGCCTGGCGTTCCTGCTCGCCGGTATTGCCCCTGACTCAACCGCCTGACCGCCCTGGACGGTAAGTATTCATCTCAAGGGAAAAAGCCCTATACTGGGCCAGGGTGGATAAGGCTGACGGCTGGTAGCATTATGATGACAACATCGCCCCACCCCGGGGCGTCCGGAAAGGATAAGACCTTATTCGACAGGCTGTGGCAGCCCGAAGCACGTCTTGACGTCAAAGGTATCCGTCTTGAGGTAGGCCATATCAACTGGCCTCAACCGGTGGAAACCCGCATCTGTCCGGATGAGCATCAGCTCAGCCTTTCCCTGACACCCCGCCTTGAACATACCCGGCTCAGCTACGATCACCAACCGAATCTACACCCGCTGAGTCACTCGGGGAATCTGATTTTTTTCCCGGCCAATGTACCCTTCAGCGGACGGTCCGAGGGGGGAAGCCAGCGCCTGCTTATCTGTCGTTTCGGCAACAAGGCATTGGCCGGGCTCGGGCTCGGGGAAGCGGGGCTGGACAAGCTGAAGCTGACAGTGGGCCTGGATGTAAAAAGTGACACCCTGCGGAAAACCCTGGCGAGCGTGGCCCAGGAAATCCTCAATCCCGGGCTGGCCGGCGAACGCATGATCGAGGCTTTGATGACCACGGCCCTGATCGAACTGGCGCGCTATCTGCAAGGCCACGCCGCCGACAGGGAGAACTTCAAAGGCGGGCTGGCCCCCTGGCAGATGCGAAGAATCCGGGAGCGCGTGACCAGCGTTGATGAGCCGCCGCCGACTATTGAGGAGTTGGCCGAGCTTTGCGGTATCAGTTCCCGTCACCTTATGCGCGGTTTCAAGAAATCCAGCGGCATGACCCTGTATAGCTTCATCGAGGAAATCCGCCTGGAGCGTGCAAAAGCCCTGCTGATCGACACGGATACGCCCATGAAGGTCATTTCCTGGCAGCTTGGTTTTACCCACCCGAGCAACTTCACCATCGCCTTCAAGCGCGCCATGGGGGTAACGCCCAGTGCCTACCGCTCCCAGTGCGCGGCAAGCAGCAAATCCGGATAGGAAAGGTTCCGCCGGCGCCTGTATGGGGGCTGGTTGATAGCGCCCTGTCAACACTCTATGTTTGTGGCAGGAACGCTCAATACACCCAGGAGGATAATAGGATGAAATTCCAGGTCACGGCCTTTGCCATTGCCGCCGGCTTGCTCTGGGGCGGTGCCATTCTCATCGTCGCCATCGCCAATCTGGTCTGGCCCGACTACGGCCGGGGTTTTCTGGAGCTTGCCGCCTCCATCTACCCCGGCTATGCCCCCAGCGGTGGTTTGGGAAGTGTGGTTAGCGGCACCCTATACGGATTGGTGGACGGCGCCATTGGCGGTGCCATCTTCGCCTGGCTTTACAATGTGCTGGCGGCACGAGTCTCACGCTGACAGTCACCTGATATAGGCGTTTTGCGGACAACCAGGAGCCGGATATTGCCGGCGTTGTTCAGCTTCCGGTTGTCCGCTGCCGATATGCCTGGACCAGGCCTTCCAGTTTGTCGGCTGTGGCCCCGTGCAGCACAATTTCATCGGCGCCGGCCGCCCGATAATCACCAAGCCGCTTTGCCACCTCTGTCGCCGTACCGATGGCGCTGCCCTGATCGATCCACTCAGGGGGAATCAGTGCGCTGGCCTCGGCCATTTTTGCGCGCAGTTCCTCGAGGCTGACCTGTTTCATTTCCAGTTCTTCGAGGCCGGCGCCGAGAATGGGCTCAAGTTGTTCCGGGTCCCATTCGTTGGCCCGGAGAATGGGCATGGCCATTTCCTTGTGGACAAAATAAGTGGCGGCGCGGGCATAAACCGCGGCGCGGGTTTCCTCCGGCGTCAGGTCCGGGGCCACCACAACGGCGGCGATGATTCTAACATCGGCGGGATCGCGCCCCGCCTGCCCCGCCGCCTGACGGACAATTTCGGCGGAACGGCCAACCCCTTCCGGGGTCAGGAAGGGATGCAGTATCACGCCATCGAAATGGGTGCCGGCCAGGGCAAGCGTTTTGGGTCCCACCGCCGCCAGGTGCACAGGCGTTCTTTTTTCGGGAACATCGGCAAAGACCAGTTCCGGGAATTCGCCGGCGGGTCCCGAATAATTCACGGTCTCTCCGTCCCAGAGGCGGCGGAGGATGGCCAGGGAGTCGGCCATGGACCGGTTGGTCTGGGCCGGGATGCCCAGTTTTTTCCAGCGCGCTGCCACGGAGCGCGCCACTCCCATCTCGAAGCGACCACCGCTGAGTCCCTGCAGGGTCGCCGCCATCCCCGCCAGCACCATGGGGTGCCGGGTACAGAAATGGGTGGTGCCGGTGATAAAACGGATCCGCGAAGTGGCCTGGGCGACCGCCCCCAGGAGCGCACCGCTCTCCTTGACTTCCCAGCGTTCCGATGCCCAGACCGCTCCGAGGCCGATGCGTTCCGCCTCCACGGCCTGCCGGACGCCCTCGGCGGAGTCGGTGGCCTTGCCGGGCAAGATATAGCACCCCAGATCATCGACAACACTCACCATAACTCTCCCCCTTTCAACGATAGGTTTTTGTCTGTAAATCGGCAGGTCCGATACCGATCCGATGATAGCACGGACCGGAGCGGCCACTGATCCCGCGACTATTTGCAGCCGGTGGTCGGCACCGGCCCGGCACTGGGGTAGAATTCACTGCCATGGTCCCGTAGCGCCGCTGCTGGTAGGCTATACAGCGACGCCACATGCCCTGTAACAGGAAGCCGTCCAAAAAGATTCTTTCAATCAATTGCCGGCCCCCGGTCTCCCGGATCGGGATACGCCACCAACGACAATGAGGTTTGCGTAATGAACGAAGTCTGGATCATCGACACCTGCCGCACCCCGCGCGGAATCGGCAAACAGGGCAAGGGTTCCCTGTCTTCCTTCCACCCCCACCACCTGGGTTCCGCCGTACTCAAGGCCATTGCGGAGCGCAACGATATCAATACCGCCGAAATCGACGATATCATCTGGGGCACCAGTTCCCAACGGGGCCAGCAAAGCGCCTGCCTGGGCCGGATGGCGGCCCTGGGGGCCGGTTATGATGTCAAGGCCAGCGCCGTGACCCTGGACCGCTTCTGCGGCTCCGGTATCACTGCCGTCAACCTGGCGGCGGGTTCCATCGCCACGGGCATGGAAGACCTGGTTATCGCCGGCGGCACCGAGCAGATGTCCAACTACGGTATCGAGGGCAACGGCCAGGCCACTTTCATGGACAATGGCAATCTGGAACTGCGTGCCATCCATCCCCAGCCCCACCAGGGCATCTGCGCCGACGCCATCGCCACCATCGAGGGCATAGACCGGGAACCTCTGGACCAGTTGGCGGCCACCAGCCAGCAACGCGCCGCCAATGCCATCGCCAACGGCCACTTCGACAAGAGCCTGATCCCCGTCTATCACCCGGACGGCAAGCTGGCCCTGGACAAGGAAGAATTTCCCCGCCCCGGCACTACCGTGGAGAGCCTGTCGCAACTGAACCCGGTGTTCGAACAATTCGCCGATGTACCCCTGGACGACGCCGGCACCACCAACCGCAAACTTCTCAACCAGAAGTATCCGGACCTGGAAATCAAGTTTGTCCATCACGCGGGCAACTCGTCCNNCCGGTGTCGTCGACGGCGCCGCGGCGCTGCTGATGTGCTCACCGGACTACGCCAAGAAACAGGGCTGGAAACCGCGGGCGCGCATTGTCGCCATGGCCAACATGGGCGACGATCCCACCCTGATGCTCAATGCGCCGGTACCGGCGGCGCGGAAAGTGCTCCGCAAGGCGGGCCTGACCCTGGATGATATCGACCTGTTCGAAATCAACGAGGCCT
>DGNJ01000031.1:30820-31928 GCA_002388905.1 Cellvibrionales bacterium UBA4495 | reverse complement strand
AACGTCAACGGCGGCGCCATCGCGCTCGGGCATCCGATCGCCGGCACCGGCTCGATCCTCATCGGCACCATCCTGGATGAACTGGAGCGCCGGGACCTGCAGCGGGGCCTGGTAACCATGTGTGCCGCCGGCGGCATGGCACCGGCGATTATTATCGAAAGGGTCTGATCGCCCCGAATCCTACCGCCCATGCAAAAGGGCCGGACATTGTCCGGCCCTTTTGCGTTTCCTGGAAGGACGAATAGGTCGGCAGGGATTAACGACTGTTGCCGGCCCTCGCCCGCTGACCGCCCCGGCCCTGACGCCGGCCACTCGCATCCTGGTGTTGGCTGCCCGGCCTGCGCGCCGCCCGGGAACCGCGTTTCTGACCGGCGGCATGTCCGCGGCCACTACCGTTGTTACGCCCGTTGGGGATGGGCTCGGCGGGGATGCGCGGATCCGGCTCATAGCCCTCAATCGTCTGTTTTGGAACATCGCGCTTGAGCACTTTCTCGATATCCCGCAACAATTTGTTCTCGTCGACGCAAACCAGGGACACTGCCTCGCCCTCGTTGCCGGCACGGCCGGTGCGCCCGATGCGGTGCACGTAATCCTCGGGCACATTGGGCAACTCAAAATTGACCACATGGGGCAATTGGTCGATATCCAGGCCCCGGGCGGCGATATCCGTGGCGACCAGCACTCGCACCTTGCCGGCCTTGAAATCCGCCAGGGCCCGGGTGCGTGCTCCCTGGCTCTTGTTGCCGTGAATGGCGGCGGCGCTCAGCCCATCTTTCTCCAGTTGCTCGGCCAAACGGTTGGCCCCGTGCTTGGTGCGGGTGAAGACCAGCACCTGGCGCCAGTTCCGGGAACCGATGAGAAAGGAGAGCAGTTCCCGCTTGCGCTCCCGGTCCACCGGATGCGCCACCTGGGCCACGGTTTCCGCGGCGGTATTGCGTCTCGCCACCTCGATCAGCGCGGGAGAGTCCAGCAACCGGTCAGCCAACTGTTTGATTTCGTTAGAAAACGTTGCCGAAAAAAGCAGATTCTGTCGCCTTTTGGGCAGCAGGGCGAGGACCTTGCGGATGTCGTGAATAAAGCCCATATCGAGCATGCGGTCGGCCTCGTC
>DGNJ01000031.1:4280-30755 GCA_002388905.1 Cellvibrionales bacterium UBA4495 | reverse complement strand
AGGATATCCACGCCGCGGCGCAATTGGGCAATCTGGGGATTGATCTTGACCCCGCCGAAGATGACCGCCGAGCGCAACGGCAGATGCTTGCCGTAGGTTTCGATGCTCGCGCCCACCTGGGCAGCCAGTTCGCGGGTGGGGGCCAGCACCAGCGCGCGCACATGGCGATTCCCCCTGGCGGGAGCGGTTTCGCTCAGTCGTTGCAGCAGCGGCAGGGTGAAACCCGCCGTCTTGCCGGTGCCCGTCTGGGCACCGGCAAGGACATCGCCGCCCTGGAGCACAAGGGGAATGGCCCGGGCCTGAATGGGAGTGGGTTTGCTGTAGCCCTGATCGGACACAGCACGGAGCAGTTCGGCCGAGAGGCCGAGTTCATTGAATGACATAACGATAGAAATCTCTGGAACCGGCCTATCCCCGTCAGGGGATCGGTCGTAGGCAGGAAGCAAATAAAGGTGCCTGGGAAATAACGCGGGGGATACTACCTTGGACACAACGGGCACCGACCGATGGGTGCTCTGGGCAAAGGACTATACAGGCAAGCAATCGCCGGGTCCAATGCTTTCGACGGGTACCGATCGGCCTGTCAGCGAGCGGCGCTCGCCTGCCCGTAATACATGTAGCCGGCAAATCTGGGCCCCTGCTCGGCGTACTCGTTGTGGATTTCCTCGATTTCGAAGCCCGCCGATTCGATGAGATCGGCAATGGGCCGGTTCAGGTGGCAACCCCCTGCGATTTTCTTCCAGACCGGGGTAAGCCTGTCCTGCCACTTGCGCACACCGGCATCGGGGGAGAGCCCATGCTCGCAGAACAACAGTTTGCCGCCAGGCTTGAGGACCCGGCGCATCTGCCTGAGTCCCGCCTGCCAGTCGGGAATGGTGCACAGGGTAAATGTCAGCAACACGGTGTCGGCACTGTTGTCCTCCAGGGGAATTTCCTCGCCCGGCAGATCGAGCAGTTTTACGGCCACCGGCGATGCCTCGATATTGTTGCGGGCCTTTTTACGCATGCCCGCCGAGGGTTCCAGGCCCCAGACGAATTCGACCTTGTTTATATCGTAGAGCTGCAGGTTGATACCCGATCCCATACCCACTTCCAGAACCCGTCCGCGGGCCAGGGGAACGACTTTCTCCCGCAGCTTCATCACTGGCGCCAGGGAGCAGCCCTTGTCGATGAGGAAGGGGAGGATTTTTTCATCGTAAAACGTCATAGGCCCACCGGTATCTGGGTTTTTCTGCTTGCAAGTCTTTCGATAACGGCATAAGGCCACCTTAAGCGAACGCTCTCACAATACGGGGATCGGAGATGAATACTGTCACTTATGCCCAACATCCTGGCGTCGCTTGGGAAGGATTCCCTCTTCATTGCACTGTCTGCGCTCGCATTGCTGGCGGTGGAGTCCGTACTGAGAGCACTACTCTACTGGCACAACCACAATCTCGCCATTGAGATTCCCAGCGGAGAAATTGTCGAGTCTTTTCTGATCGGCGTTCGCTTCGACCTGATTATAGCATCCTATATCATCATTCCCCCGTGCCTGGGACTACTCCTCCCCCAGGGGTTGGGGCGCCGACGCCTGGCACGACTGTGGCTCGGTATGACCTCGGCCATCATTATTTTTCTTGGGGTGCTGGAGCTCGATTTCTACCGGGAATTTCACTCCCGCCTCAACAGCCTCGTCTTTCAATACATCAGGGAAGACCCGGAAACCGTCGCCAGAATGCTGTGGCATGGTTTCCCGGTGCTCACCTACCTGCTCCTTGTCGCTATCCTCTGGAGCCTGTTGCAGTGGCTCTTCGCGGGGGCCGACAAGCTGACCCGCCCAGCTCCCGGTCAGCCCCCGTCGGGCGGGTGGATGTTGTATCCGGCCAGAGTAGGTACGGCGCTGGTGCTGCTGGTGCTTTTTATCGGCGGCGCGCGGGGATCGCTGGCGTCGGGTCCGCCCTTGCGCTGGGGGGACGCAGTGCACAGCGACAACCCTTTCAGTAACCATTTGGGGCTGAACGGCACCTTTACCCTGATCAAGGCGGCCTCCGCCGAGGAGCAAACCAGCCTGTCCCAGTGGTGGCTCGACGCCATCGGTCCTCAAAAAGCATTGAAGGTCACCCGGCAAATGCTGGTGACGGGCAATGACCGCCTGGTGGACCCGGCGGCGGAGCCATTGCTGAGAACCCACCGGGCCAGCCACGATTACGCCCAGGGCCGACTCCACAATGTGGTACTGATCATCATGGAAAGTTTTGCCGGCGCCTATGTCGGCGCCCTCGGCGACGACCACGGCATTACGCCGGAATTCGACCGGTTAGCAGCAAGGGGTCTGCTGTTCCGGCATTTCTTTTCCAACGGCACCCACACCCACCAGGGCATGTTCGCCTCGGTGGCCTGTTTCCCCAACCTGCCGGGCCACGAATACCTGATGCAGCAGCCAGAGGGGTCGCACCGGTTCAGCAGCCTGCCCGCGCTGTTGCCCGAGATGGGCGATAACAACGTCTATGTCTACAACGGGGATTTCCGCTGGGATAACCAGGAGGGCTTCTTCCGCGGCCAGGGGATGGACCACTTCGTCGGCCGCGACCAGATCGACAACCCGAAGTTTGTCGACGACGTCTGGGGGGTGTCCGACGAGGATCTGTTCAACCAGGCCGCCCGGGAGCTGGACAAGCTCGCCGACAACGGGCCCTTCTACGCCGTGGTCCAGACGCTTTCGAACCATACGCCCTTTTCCCTGCCGGACCCCCTGCCGGTGAAACGGGTTACCGGTGCCGGCGGGCTTTCTGAGCACCTCACCGCCATGCGCTATTCGGACTGGGCGCTGGGGCAGTTCTTCCGCCATATCGAGAACAAACCCTATTACCGCCACACCCTTTTTGTCATCGTCGGCGATCACGGTTTCGGGAACAGCCGGATTCTATCGGCGATGGACCTGAACCGGTTCCGGATTCCCATGCTGATGATCGCCCCCGGTATACAGGGCGTGTTCGGCGAGGCCTCCGATACCGTCGCCTCCCAGGTGGATATTGTGCCCACCGCCCTGGCAATGCTGAAGAAACAGAGCACGCACCAGTGCTGGGGCCGGGACCTGCTGTCGCTGACCGACGACCCGGGCTTCGCGGTCATCAAGCCCTCCGGTTCCGAGCAGACCTCGGCCATCGTCAAGGGCCACGACATCCTCACTCTGGCTCCGGGCAATCCGCCGCAACTGGGGCATGTCGGCTTCGAGCCGCGACTCGACTGGAAACCGCGGCGGGACCCGGACCGCGCGAGGCTCCTGGAGAGGGAATTGAAAAGCTACATTGCCACCGGATTGAATGCCCTCGAGCACAACAGGACGGGAGTCCGGCCCGCCCAGGGCACGCCCTAAAGCGCCCCGAGCTGCCTGTTGGCTTTGCCCCAACGGACCCTCTATAATCCCGTAAAGCCTTGCGATTATATAAAGACCGGCTTCAGCCATGACTACAGCGACCCCCGCTTTCTTTCCCCGCCATAGCGTCCTGGGTCTTTTCCTCGGTATGATCGCCCTCGTCGCCGGTTTTAGCCCCGTAGCCGGCGCCATGGACTGGCGCACGCCCGTGGATCTGGTGGTGGTGGAAAAATCCAGCAAGCGCCTGGTGCTGATGCACAATGGAAAAGCGGTCAGGGAGTATCCGGTGGCCCTGGGGCCCAATCCAAGGGGCCACAAGCGCCACGAGGGGGATGGACGAACCCCCGAGGGCCGATATCAACTGGATTGGCGCAACCCCGAGAGCAAGTTCTATCGCTCCATCCATATCTCCTACCCCAATGAGCGGGACCTGCAGTTCGCCCAAAGCCACAACCTCGACCCCGGCGGGCATATCATGATCCACGGCTCTCCGGACTGGGTCCCCTCCGACGACTGGGCCCGGCAATGGCTGTACCGGGAAAACTGGACGGAGGGTTGTATTGCCGTCACCAATGGCGCTATGGACGAAATATGGGCGGCGGTGAAGGACGGCACCCCCATCGAAATCCGGCCCTGAGACTCGGTGTCGGGGCGGATCGCCTGCCGGGCTATGATTCCCTGTCACTGGCACTGATAAAATCCAGAATCGGGCCCAGTTCGTTATGGATGTACCGAGGCGCCACGCACTCCTCGAGATGGCCGTCCAAGTGGCGTACGAACCGGCGCGCCGGCGGGGGCAGGGGGCGATCACCGTGACAGACCAGATACCAGTAGCTGCTCAGGGGAAACCCTTCCGCATCGACGACAGCCAGGTTTTCGGCACCCGCGGAAATGGTGTGCTCCGACAGCACCGCCAGCCCCAGTCCCTCGCCCACGCTTAGGCGTATCACCTCGTTGCTCTCGATCTGCATGGTGTTGGCCAGCCGGATGTCGTTGTCCCGCAACCAGCTCTCGAAAACCAGCCGGGTGGCGCTGCCGGGCTCCCGACTCAGAAATCGTTCGCCGGCCAGTTCCGAGACGGGCACCTGCCGGCGCGCCGCCGCCCAGTGCTCCTGCGGGGCGATCAGAACCAGGGGGTTGGCCAGGAAACGGCCCGCCAGGGTCTTCTCTCCAACAGGGGGATGACTGAAAAAATACAGGTCGTCGGCGTCCTGGCGATAGCGTTCGAGGACATGGCCCCGATTGCCGATATTGATGGTGATCTCCACGTTCGGGTAATCCCGGTAGAAGGGAACCAGCAGCCGTGGGAGGATATATTTGGCGGTGGTCACGACACCGATGCTGAATCGCCCCCGACTGCCCGCCCGGACCTGGTCCACGAAGTCGCCAAAATCGCTGAACCGGTTGAGCACATCCCGGGCCGCCCGGAACAACTCCTCGCCGGCCCGGGTGGGCCGCACTCCCCCGGCGCGCCCTTCCAGAATATCCGTGCCCACCGCCTCGGCGAGACGCTTGAGTTGTTGCGAGACGGTGGGCTGGGTGAGGTGGAGCCGTGCAGCGGCCCGGGAAACAGAACCGAGCCGGACCACTTCCACGTAGACCTGCAGAAGGCGGAACGAGAGATGACGAACGTTCATAGATGATTATCTATAAAGTAAGAGCCAATAATTAATTAGGCACTATATCTCAATACCATGACAATAACCCGACTTACACAACAGGAAGGGCATCATGCCGGATATTGTCGTCACTTTCTTCATCCTGGGGATTATCGCCGGGATAGCGCGCTCCGACCTGCAGGTCCCCAAGGCCGCCTACGATACCCTGAGTATCCTGCTGATGCTGACCATCGGCCTCAAGGGCGGCCTGGCCCTGCACGGGCGCCTGGATATGGCGCTGGTGCCACAGCTGGCGGCTATCGCCATTCTGGGCGGGCTCATCCCCCTGGCCTGTTATCCGGTGCTGCGGCGCCTTGTTCGGCTCGATAGTGCCAACAGCGCCAGTATCGCCGCGCACTATGGCTCCGTGAGCGCCGGTACGTTCGCCGTGGCCCTTGCCTACGGCCAGTCCCGGGGTCTGGATATCGCGCCGGAAGCCACCCTCTATCTGGTGCTGATGGAACTGCCCGCCATCATTGTTGCCATCATTCTCTACCGCCGCGTGTCCGGCTCCCGGAGTGAGCTTCCGGCGGTACTCCATGAGGCCTTTACCAGCCGCGGTGTTATACTGCTCGCCGGCGGTGTACTCATCGGTTATCTGTACGGTGCCGATGGCGGCGGATCCGTGGCCCCCCTGTTCCTGACGGCTTTCAAGGGGCTGTTGGCGCTGTTTCTGCTGGAAATGGGTCTATGTACCGCCAGGTACCTGTTCCCCTTTCCCTGGCAGCACTGGCGATTAATAGGGTTTGCCCTGGCGGCACCTTTTGTTTTAGCCTTCGCGGGCGCCGCGACCGGCCACCTGTTGGGCCTGTCGGAGGGGTCGGCGCTGATACTGGCAACCCTCACCGCCAGCGCCTCCTATATCGCGGCACCGGCGGCGATACGCGGAGCCATTAAAGAGGCCGATATCGGTCTCGCCATGTTTGTTTCACTGGGGATAACCTTTCCGCTCAACGTCATGGTGGGCATTCCCCTTTATCACCGGCTCATCGCCTGGATGGGCTGAGGTTTGTGGAGAAACCGATGCAACCGAAAGTGGCCATCATCATGGGCTCGAAAAGCGACTGGCCAACCATGGAAGCCGCCGTGGAAATTCTGGACAGGCTTGGCGTTGATCATCAGGTGGAAGTGGTCTCGGCCCACCGGACACCGGACAAACTGATGAGTTTTGCCACCGGCGCCGTCGACCGCGGCCTGGAAGTCATTATTGCCGGCGCCGGCGGTGCCGCCCACCTGCCGGGCATGATCGCCGCCAAGACCCGCCTGCCGGTGCTGGGTGTGCCCGTGCAAAGCAAGGCCCTCAACGGGCTGGACAGCCTTCTGTCCATCGTCCAGATGCCCAGGGGCGTCGCCGTGGGCACCCTCGCCATCGGCACCTCGGGCGCCTTCAATGCCGGGCTCCTGGCCGCCCAGATACTGGCCAACAGCGACACCGAGCTCGCCGCGCGTCTGGACAGTTTCCGCCGCCAGCAGACCGAGGCCGTTCTCGACAATCCGGACCCCAGGCAGTGAGCACCATCTGGGTACTCGGCAATGGGCAGTTGGGTGCCATGATGCGCCATGCCGGCCTGCCCCTGGCTATGGATGTACGGCCGGTGAGCTTTGCGCCCGAGGCTCCGGTGCCCGATATGGCGCCGGATGATCTGGTTACCGCGGAGATCGAGCACTGGCCCGAGACCGACGCCACCCGTCGCCTCGCCGATCATCCCAATTTCGTCAATCGTCCGGTTTTTGGCCGCCTGGCGGACCGCCTGCCCCAGAAACAGCTCCTCGATGATCTGGCTATCGACACAGCCCCATGGCGTGCGGTGGATACAACCCTGGATTGCCACACGCTTTTCCGGGAACTGGGGGACAGGGTCCTGCTCAAGCGCCGCCGCGGGGGTTACGACGGCAAGGGACAGTCATGGCTGGACCCTCGGGAAGGAACCATTCCCGACGACTGGCGCGGCGCCGCCATTGCCGAACGCGGAATCCCCTTCGACGAGGAGCTCTCCTTGGTGGGAGCCCGGGATCGCCAGGGCCGCCTGTATTTTTATCCTCTTGCCCTGAACCTCCATGTGGGCGGCCCTCTGCATGCCTCCCTGGCGGGCCTGGACCGCCTTGCCCCCCTTCAACAGCAGGCCGAAACCATGCTCGGCCGGATTCTCGGGGAACTGGACTACGTGGGCGTGATGGCAATGGAATGCTTCCGCCTCGGCGAACGGCTCATGGTTAACGAACTGGCGCCCCGGGTGCACAACAGCGGCCACTGGACCCAGGCCGGCGCCAGCATCAGCCAGTTTGAACTGCACCTGCGCGCGGTGGCGGGCCTGCCCATGGCCACCCCGGCGGTAAAAGGCCCGACTGTCATGATCAATCTCCTGGGCACCGACCGCAACGACGCCTGGCTGAGCATTCCCCAGGCCGAGCTCTACTGGTACGGCAAGACAGTCCGGCCGGGGCGCAAGGTCGGACACATCAATTTTTGCTCAGGTGGCCGGGCGTCCCTGGAGTCGCCATTATCGGCTCTGCGCGACCTGTTGCCCGACCGCTACGGCCGGGTCATTGACTGGGTGCGGGACAACCTGAAAGGGGAAGCCGCCTGAAGGATTTCCTTGATGGCAGCCAAGGCGTTCATTAAGCTGGAACGAATCAGTCGCGCAATGACTCCAGTGGCATTACACTAAAGACATAAGACATAGGAGGTAACAGGTGGCCGAAAGAGAAAACCTGCTGGTTGTGGTCGACCCCACGGCCGAGAATTTCCCCATCATCGACCGGGTTGTCAGTATCGCCAAGTACTTTCCCGACAACCCGCCCAAGGTAACCATCATGACCGCGGTGGATTACAGCCACGTGGATCCGGCCGCCACCAACGAGGCCGTCTACCGGGACGACGAATGGATCAAATCTCTGGCCGCACCGCTTCTCGAACTTGATATTGACCTCTCCCTGCGAATTTCGTGGAGCCAGGACTGGGCCGATTCGATCATGTATTCCGCCGAGAAAGTAGGGGCTACCTCCATCCTTTTGCCCCACCCAGGCCAGGAAGGGCGCCAGAAACTCAGCGATGAATTCTGGTATCTGGTGCGCAACGCCCAGCTCCCAATCGCCCTGTTCCAGTCCACCCGCACACCCGAGAAAAAGCCAATTGTGGTGGCCATGGACGTTCGGGACGAAAAAATCTCGGACCTGAACAAACGCATACTGGATTTCGGCAAGCTCGCCGGAAGCGAGTACGGATCATCGGTGCACCTGGTTCACGTCTATCAGGATTCCATGCAATACCCGGACCGGGCCAGGATCGTGGAGAAAACGGGCCTGCCCAATGAAAACATCCACTTCAAAATGGGCGATATCGGCGAGAAACTGGCGGAAGTGGTGGGCGAAATCGGGGCCGGCATGGTGGTCATCGGCGCCACCCGCCGCAGCGGTATACGCGCCGCGCTGCGAGGTCGCAAGATCAACAACATTATGCAGACCATCGACCACGATCTGGTGGTCATTGTATAGGGCATTCTGACGGGAAGGGATCCGGACGTTGGCCGGATTTCCCTGGCCCGCATAACCCGTCACCCTCGTTCACCGGCAACAAGGCGACGGCAAAGTCTTGCTGAAACAACGAGAACAATTCACCTCCCGACTGGGCTTTGTGCTCGCCGCCGCCGGCTCCGCCGTGGGGCTTGGCAATATCTGGGGCTTCCCCACCAATACCGCCAATGGCGGCGGTGCCGCCTTCGTGCTCATCTACCTGGTGCTGGCCTTTACCCTGGCCTATCCGGCCCTGATGGCGGAACTCACCATCGGCCGCCACACAAGGGCCAATATCGTCACCGCCCTGCAGGGGCTGTCACCCCGCCCCGGCGTGCGACTGACCGGGCGACTCGTGGGCAGTTACGGCATCCTGGTGGCCAGCCTGATTCTCTGCTTCTATTCCCTGGTGGCCGGCTGGATGGCCGCTAACCTTGCCTCATCAGGCGCCGCCCTGGCCGGACTCGACCGTCCCGCCGCCTGGCTGGCCAGGGACGGCGTGCCCCGCAATCTCCTGTTCGCCGGCCTGTTTTCCCTGATCACCGCCGGCGTCGTCAGCGAGGGCGTGAAGCACGGCATCGAGCGCTGGTCCTCCCGGCTGATGCCCACCCTGGTGGCATTGCTGGTGGCGCTAATAGGCTATGTGCTGACCCGGGACGGCGCCATTGCCGGCCTGACCGTGTATCTGTTGCCGGACTTCGCCCGTATAAGCTCCACGCTGGTGATCAGTGCGCTGGGGCAGGCCTTTTTCTCCCTGTCACTGGGCGTGGGCACCATGCTGGTTTACGGCTCCTACATCCGCGAGGGGGACAGCCTGCCGGCCACCGGGGCGATTGTAACGCTGGTGGATATCGGTGTGGCTTTCCTCGCCGGCCTGCTGATCATTCCGGCCATGTTCGCTGGCCGGGAACTGGGCGTGGAAATCTATGCCAACGGACAACTCCAGGCTGGCCCGGACCTGATATTCCGGGTGTTGCCGGCCCTGTTCGATTCGATGGGGCCACTGGGCA
Organism: Cellvibrionales bacterium UBA4495; assembly: GCA_002388905.1. GTDB lineage: Bacteria > Pseudomonadota > Gammaproteobacteria > Pseudomonadales > Porticoccaceae > DGNJ01. The sequence goes on along the minus strand of DGNJ01000031.1, from coordinate 21,216 downwards.
ACGGGGTGGCAACGGCCTTCTTCGCTCTGATGACCATAGCCGCTCTGACTTCCTCCATTTCAATGCTCGAGGTGCCCGTCGCCTTGGCCACCGAGACCACGTCTCTGAACCGTAAAACCGCTGCCTGGCTGGTGGGGGGAATTATCTTCGCGGGAACAGCGACGATCGCGGTATTTTTCGATCCGCTTTTCGGCGCCGTGGTGACACTGACCACGGAATTCAGCCAACCACTGCTCGGCATTGCCCTGTGTCTGTTCGCCGGCTGGGCATTCAACCGAAACGCCCTTCTGGAAGAGATCCGGGCCGGGAACCCCGGTGCGCAAAAGACCCTGTTCTGGAAGGTCTGGCCCACCTACGTGCGCTATTTTTGCCCGCTGTTGATCGCCACGGTCTTTGTCCAGGCTATTTTTCTTTAGGGCCTGTTAACCCGATTGTTAGAGCCAGCGACTGTTCTTCGAGAACTGTCCGCGCAGGAATTCCATCTGGTCGCCAAGGATACGGCGCGAATTGATCAGCGCCAGGTATTCTGCATTGTTGGGCCTGTAGGGCAGCGCCACCAGATCCAGCGCGATATCCTCAAGCAGGAAATTGGCCTTGTGCTGGTTGCATCGCCGGCAGGCGGCAACCACGTTTTCCCAGCGATCCGTTCCACCCCGGGATACCGGCACGATGTGGTCCCGGGTGAGCTGTGCTGCCGGGAACTGACCGGCGCAGTACATGCACATGAAGCGGTCCCGTGCGAACAAGGCGGGATTGCTCAACGGGTAAGAGGTGCGCGGCCGGGCCAACTGCTCCCCACCACAGGCGATAATACTCGGCAAGTCCACCACGGTGCGCTCGCCGCTGAAGCGGGAAATGCCTCCCCGTACCCGCTGCACCACATCCCCCAGGCTCCACACCACCAGCTCTCTGGCATAGAGACAGACCGCGCTCTGCCAATCGAGCCATTCGATGGGCTGTCCCGCCAGATTAAGTCTGAGAATTTTCGGTGTCATCGCGCTTACCCCAACCCCGACAAAACACGCCCAAACAAAAAACCCCCGTCAGCGAATACTGACAGGGGCTCTTGACGCTTTGAAGACAGGTCTTTGCTCCGGCAGCCCGGGAACTCGACGTGCATGGTCGCCGGATGACGCGGCCTGGTCTGAATAAGGCTTTTGAAGGCGGCTCTCCCCCACACAACGAAGCACTTTGACGACATCATTCAACAAGCCGCTGGCCCTGTCAACCGGCAACTTAGGGCAATGGTTCGGGGGGCTGCCTGCTTACCAGGGGACGTTCCTCCGGATTGTGGTCACGCCTGCGGATTGCGGCCAAGTGGGGAGAGGGGGGATAACCCTGGGGAATCAAAAAAAATAAACGCCCCTCCACATCATGCAGAGGGGCGCAAAGCAGTATAGAAAGGTGTTGCTCTAACCCTGAACAACTGATCCACCATCGTCCCTGAGCCCAACATCCTTATTGTTCCCTGGTGGTGGTGCACGTCCCTGCGCATTAGCATCCATGCAGGAGACAATATACCCCCGCCCAGGCAAGGAGACTATTAGGAAATAACGGTTTTTTGTGTAGGATATTTCTTACACCATCAAATCTGCCGATTGACCGTTGCCCTCGCCGTGGGGTAGTGTTTCACCGAATCAAAAGGAGCTTTCCCGCCGTGGCGACCCGCAAAAAAGCCGTGGATTTTGAAGAAAACCTGTCGCGCCTTGAGGATCTTGTCGATGCCCTGGAGTCGGGCGACCTGAGTCTGGAGGAATCCCTCAAGGCCTTCGAAAACGGCATCAAGATGACCCGTGAATGCCAGAGCGCGCTCAAACAGGCGGAACAGAGAGTCGAGGTTTTGACCCGCACGGGCGACGGAAAGATGGAAACCGCCCCATTCGACGACCTCGCCAGCGAGTAATGGGCGGCCCATCCACTCTCTTCCTGGCCGATTGCCGGGAACGCGTCGATTCCCGTTTACAGACGCTGTTTTCCGGCCTCAGCGATAGCCGCCTCAACCGGGCCATGCACTACAGCGTCTTCAACGGCGGCAAACGCGTGCGCCCGGCGCTCTGCTATGCCGCCGCCCGGGCCGTGGCGGGCGCCAACAAGGGAACCGATCTTGCCGCCTGCGCACTGGAGTTGATACACGCCTACTCCCTGGTCCACGACGATCTGCCGGCCATGGANNTGGACGACGACGACCTGCGTCGCGGCAAGCCCACCTGCCATATCGCCTTCGACGAAGCCACCGCAATCCTGGTGGGCGACGGCCTTCAGGCTTTGGCCTTCCGGGTATTGTCGGAGAGCGGCAGCATTGAGCCCCGACAAAGCCTCGAACTGATCCGACTGCTGGCGGATGCTGCCGGCAGCGAGGGCATGGTGGCCGGTCAGGCCATCGATCTGGGTGCCGTCGACAGCCTCCTGTCGGAGACGCAGCTGGAGGATATGCACAAGCGCAAGACCGGCGCCATGATAACTGCAAGCGTGTTGATGGGCGCCGTTTCCACGGGATCAGCCACGGACTCCCAACTTCAGGCCCTGCGCCAGTACGGCGATGCGGTGGGCCTTGCTTTCCAGGTCCGGGATGACATTCTCGATGTGGAGGCGGACACGGCCCGACTGGGTAAGCGTCAGGGCGCCGACCGCGCCCGCAACAAGCCAACCTACACCTCGGTACTCGGCCTTGACGGTGCTCGCCGGAAACTGTCCGCCCTTCGCGAGGCGGGGATAGAAGCCCTGTCCGGGTTCGGCGAGGCGGCCGATGACCTGCGCCTGATGGCCCGCTATATCATCGACCGGGCGTTCTGATCTCCCATCCAGCCGGGGCCTTGCGCCCGCCCCAAACATCCGGGTTTTCCCGGGGCTTTTTTTCCGCCGCGTCATCAACTAATTTTGTGTAGAATTACTGGTTTCCCAACTCCGCCGCCCCCGCAATGCCCGAGAAATTTACCGAAATACCGCTGGAGCGCCCGCACACGCCCCTGCTGGACCAGGTGTCCACGCCGGCGGATATGCGCACCTTCACCGAGGAGGAGCTGGTCAGGCTCGCGGACGAACTGCGTGCCCATCTGCTCTACTCCGTGGGCAAAAGCGGTGGCCACTTCGGTGCCGGCCTGGGGGTCGTGGAGCTGACCGTGGCCCTGCACAGGGTGTTCAATACACCCACCGACCGCCTGGTCTGGGACGTGGGCCACCAGGCCTACCCCCACAAGATCCTTACCGGTCGCCGCCAGGCACTGATGGATGTGCGCAAGGAGGAAGGCATTTCGGGCTTCCCGAAGCGCAGCGAAAGCAAGTTCGACACCTTTGGCGTGGGCCATTCCAGCACGTCCATCAGTGCCGCCCTGGGCATGGCCATCGCGGCCCGGATGGACCGGCTGGACCGCCGCGTGGTGGCCGTGATCGGCGACGGCGCCATGACCGCGGGCATGGCCTTCGAGGCCATCAATCACGCAGCCCATACCGACGCTCGCCTGCTGGTGGTGCTTAACGACAACAACATGTCGATTTCCCGCAATGTCGGTGGGCTGGCCACCTATTTTTCCAAGATCTGGTCGAGCCGGACCTACAACAACATTCGCGAGGGCGGCAAGAAGGTGCTCAAGGCCATTCCTTCCGCCGCCGCCTTCGTGCGCAAGACCGAGGAACACCTCAAGGCCATGGTGGCTCCCGGCATCGTCTTCGAGGAACTGGGATTTAACTATATCGGCCCCATCGACGGCCACGATCTTCCCTTGCTGCTGCAAACCCTCGACAACCTCAAGGACCTGAATGAGCCGGTCCTGCTGCACACCATCACCCGCAAGGGCCAGGGCTTCCTCCCTGCCGAGGACGACCCCATCGGCTATCACGCCCTCAACAAGATCGAGCCCAAGCCTGAGCCAGGAACACCCCCGGCCAAGCCCAAGGGGCCCAAGTACCAGCAGGTTTTCGGCGACTGGCTCTGCGACATGGCCGAGGCGGACGACCGCCTGGTGGGTATCACGCCCGCCATGTGCGAAGGGTCCGGAATGAAAGCTTTCTCGGAGCGCTTCCCCGAGCGCTTCCACGATGTCGCCATCGCCGAACAGCACGCCCTGACCTTTGCCGCAGGCCTCGCCTGTGAGGGCAAGAAACCGGTAGTGGCCATTTACTCCACTTTTTTGCAGCGGGCCTACGACCAGCTTATACACGATGTTGCGCTGCAGGATCTGGATGTGCTGTTCGGCATCGACCGGGCCGGCGTGGTGGGCGAGGACGGCGCCACTCACGCGGGCAGTTTCGATTTGAGCTACCTGCGCTGCGTACCCAACATGGTGGTCATGGCGCCCTCTGATGAAAACGAGGCTCGTCGGATGCTCTATACCGGCTACCGCTATCCGGGCCCCGCCGCGGTGCGCTATCCCCGGGGCACAGGGCCGGGAACGGCTATCGAAGAGGCAATGACGGCCCTGCCCCTGGGTCAGGGCGTTATCCGGCGCCAGGGCCGGGGTGTGGCGATTCTCAACTTCGGGGCCCTGCTGACCGCCGCCCTGTCGGCGGGGGAGGCAATCAATGCAACGGTTGCGGATATGCGCTTCGTCAAACCCCTGGACAGGGGCCTGGTGGACGACCTGGCCGCCCGGCATGAACTACTGGTGACTGTCGAGGACAACGTGGTCATGGGCGGCGCCGGTGCCGCGGTGAGCGAGCACCTGGCGATGATGGAGACGGTGGTTCCGATCCTGCACCTGGGCCTGCCGGACCGTTTTATCGAACATGCCACGCGCAATGCCCAGCTGGCCGAGGCGGGACTGGACGCAGCAGGTATTCAATCGGCCATTAAGGACAGATTATCCCGCCTCAGGGCGGGACGCAGGGCCGCACCCTGACATAGGGAGACCAGCTCAGGCCCCGCCATTCCCCCACCAGCTTATATAAAACTGCCGGGCGGTACGGCCACTCTTTGTGGCCCTCGTCATGGCGAACTCCTTGGCGCGCCGGTGCAGTTCATCCCGATCAACACGGTGGTCGGCAAACAGGTAATCGACAATAGCCAGGTACTGCGCCAGGCTGTTGGGATGAAAAGATAGCCACAAACCGAAACGGTCGGCCAGGGAAAGTTTCTCCTCGACGGTATCGCCGTAGTGCAGTTCGCCGTCGACAATCCTGGTCTCGGCATTCTCGGCGCTGCGCTCGGGGATGAGATGGCGCCGATTGGAGGTGGCGTAGACCAGCACATTTTCCGGCGGCAACTCGATGGAACCTTCCAGAACGCTCTTCAGGTGTTTGTAGTGGGTCTCGCCCTCCTCGAAGGACAGGTCATCGCAGAAGATGATAAAACGATGGGGCACTTCCCGGAGATCGTCAACGATCTCGGGCAGATCCACCAGGTCGCTCTTGTCCATTTCGACAACCCGCAGACCCCGATTGGCGTACTCGTTGAGCAGCGCTTTTATCAACGAGGACTTCCCGGTTCCGCGGCTGCCCCAGAGCAGGGCGTTATGGGCGGGCTGCCGCGCCAGAAAGCGTTCGGTGTTGGCCACCAGTTCCCGTTTCTGCCGCTCCACGCCCAGCAGGTGTTCCAGGCGCACATGGTCCAGGCGCCGGACAGCCCGCAGGCGGCCGCTGCGCGGTCGCCAGACGGCAGCGGGTACGTTGTCCCAGTCAATGGTCATGGTCCTTTCCTCCCTAGCAGGTATAACCAGACAGCCAGATTGCCCAGGCCCTGGCCGAGGATGTTCGCGACCACATCGGTCCACTCGGCGAACCGGTAGCCGGTCCGGGATTGCAGCCACTCGATGCCCAGCCCGTACAGCAAAAGGCTCAGGTGCACCGGCAGTGACAGCGCGCGGCGGCCGTAGGCCAGCCAGCCCACACCGTAGAGGGCGGCGTAGGCGAGCGCATGGAGGGCCTTGTCCTGATAGGGAAAATGCGGCGTCCCGGCAACGGGCTGGAGCGCCAGCCACCCCACTATCAGCAACAGGGCGACAAAAACCAGCCGCCAGGGGCGAACGAACTTGTATCCGGAAACGAGCGGGGCCATGTCCGCGGGCGGGCGCAGGCGAGACGGGGCCGGCAACCGGGCCCGTCAGCCGTCCTTGAGAACCTCGACCAGGGAGTCGGTCAGGTGGTCGATGTTGGTTTCACTGATGCCGGCAATATTGACGCGGCTGGAGCCGACCATATAGATGCCGAATTCATCGCGCAGGCGCTGAATCCGCTCCTTGTCGATGCCCAGGAAGGAAAACATGCCAAACTGCTGTTCGATAAACGAAAAATCCCGGGGCGACCCCTTGTCGGCCATTTTCCTGACAAAGAGGGCGCGCAGCTCGTTCATACGATTGCGCATGGCCGTCAATTCTTCCTGCCAGGTCTGGCGCAGGTCGTCCTGCTGTAGCACCATGCCGGCAAGAAAGGCGCCGTGGGCCGGCGGCATGGAGTACATGGCCCGAGCCACATTGGTGGCGTGGGATTGCGCCGCTTTCGCCTTTTCGGCGCTCTGGGCGACAGACGTCAGGCTGCCGGTGCGCTCCCGGTACAGGCCGAAATTCTTGGAACAGGAACTGGCTATCAACACCTCGGGACACTTCTCCGCCACCAGGCGGACACCGGCGGCATCCTCGTCGAGCCCCTCGCCAAAGCCCTGGTAGGCCAGGTCGATAAACGGCAGCAGACCCTTGGCCACGACCAGATCCGCCAACTGACGCCACTCGGCGATGCCCAGGTCGGCGCCACAGGGGTTGTGGCAGCAGCCATGAACCAGAACCGCATCACCCGGCGAAGCGGCGTCCAGAGCCTCCAGCATTTCGGAAAAGAGCACGGTGCTACTTTCCTTGTCATAGTAGGGGAACGTGGCGATATTGACCCCCGCCCCCTTGAGAATGGGGGTATGGTTGGCCCAGGTCGGGTCGCCCACCCAGACCGTGGCATCGGCCTTGATACGTTTGATCAACTCGGCGCCGATGCGCAGGGCGCCGGTACCCCCCGGGGTCAGCACGGTGCTGGCGCGTCCGTCCACCATGGCCGGATGGTCGCGTCCCAGAACCAAGTCGAGGACGCCGGCATTGAACTCGGCGACGCCCACCTGGGGAATGTACGCCTTGGTGGTTTCTTCCTCGAGAAACTGCTTCTCCGCGGCTTTGACGGCCCTCATCACCGGCGTATCGCCCGACTCGTCGCGATAGACACCGACGCCCAGGTCGATTTTCTCGCTGCGCGGATCTTCCTGAAAAGCCAGGGAAAGGCCGAGAATGGGATCGGGGGGGAGCGCTTCAAGAGAATTTAACATGAGTCCTCGCTAAGGTCGTGAATGCCGGCGGCGGCACTGTACAGCTCAGCCGCCATTGGTGGCTTTAAACAATTGTATGCAATTCGCCGCGATGTTTCAGGCGGATTCAGCCCTCATCCGGGGCTTTTTTCCAATATCGATCCCCCTGCCGGCAAGCAGGCTGTCGAGCATATTAAGCCGCTCCAGCGTGCCCACGTCCCACCACTGGCCATCGTAGACCTCACCGGTAATGGACAATGCCCGGACGCTGCTTTGCAGGACGTCGCGCAAGGGGAATCTTTCCGAGGCGGCGGGATAAAGCGCGAATATCTCCGGGCGCATGACGCTGATGCCGCTGAATGTATAGGTCTTGCGCCCCCCGCCACAATCGGGATAGCCGACGCGGTCCAGTTCATCCAGCACAAAGTCGCCGCTGCGCTTAAAGGGAGGGTTGGGAACAAGGATCAGGCGGGCGTCGACCGCTTCGGGCCATTCCCTGGTCACCAGGCGCTCGAGGGGGTAATCCGTCCAGACGTCGCCATTGATAACCAGGAAGGGATCGGATCCGAGCAGGGGCAGCGCCCGCCGGATACCGCCGCCGGTTTCCAGGGGCTCTCGCTCCCGGGACCAGGCGACCCGCACACCGAACCGGCAGCCATCTCCCACGAAGGCTTCGATCTGCTCGCCGAGCCAGGACGTATTGATGACAATTTCGCGGACGCCGGCGGCCGCCAGGCGTTCGATATGGTACTGGATCAGCGGTTTGCCACCCACCGACAGCAGGGGCTTGGGCGTGGTTTCGGTAAGCGGCCTGAGCCGCTCACCAAAGCCGGCGGCGAGAATCATCGCTTTCATCGGTCATTCTCCTGCTGTTTCCCAGGGTTGATACCAGGGCTGCCGGTGCAGGGCGGGCACCAGCCTGTCACTGAACCAACGGTGAAATTCGCGAAATTCGGGATAGTGCCCGGCGACTTCCAGTGTATAGCGAACCACCAGCGGCAAGTCTTTCAGGTAGCCGTTCTTGTGGTCCCGAATCGACAATCTGGCGAAAATTCCCAGCACCTTCAAGTGCCGCTGGAGCCCCATCCAGTCGAACCAGAGTAGCCATTGAGCATCGTCGACGGCAGCGGTTTCATGCCTCCCCGGATATGCAAGTGCCCAGTGTGCCACCCGCTCGCGCGGCCAACGAATATAGCAATCCTTGAGCAGGGATACCAGATCATAGGTGACCGGACCGGTCACCGCGTCCTGGAAATCGACGACACCCACATCGTCGCCCAGGTCCAGCAAGTTACGGGAGTGGTAATCCCGGTGAACCACGGCGCGGGGTTGCGCCAGGGCCGACGCCACCAGTCGCGCAAAAAGAGATTCGATCAAGTCGCGCTCGCCGTCATCGAGTGTCATGCCCAGAAGTTCGCCAACAAACCAGCGCGGGAAAAGACTCATCTCGTCGCGCAGCAGCCTCTCGCCGTAGGGCGGGAACAGGGTTTCGTCCACCGGCAAGGCCTGAATGGCTGCCAGGGTGTTGAGGGCGCGCCCATAGAGCCCGTCCGCGGAAGACTCGTTCAAGAGCGGCAGGTAAAGCGCATCCCCCAGGTCTTCCAGAAGCAGGAAGCCGTGCCGGTAATCCACGGCGAAAATTTCCGGCACGTGGACACTCCCCGCCCGCAGCGACAACCCCTTGCGCACAAAGGAAAGGCTGTCCTCGTGCTCCGGCGGCGCGCACACCGCAATCAGGGAAGGCTGGGTATTGGTTCGATAGTAACTCCGGAAGCCGGCATCGCCGGCAACGGGATGCAAGCTCAAAGACGGGGCCTGCGCGACTCCCGCAGGCAAAAAAGACTGCACCCATTGCGCCAATGTCTTTGTATTGTCTCTCATGACTGTCCGGCCTGGTCGCCACTGCAAAAACCGGCCCCCATTCTACCCCGTATAAAGCGGGCCACACAGGGCAGGCGATTGGCCCTTCGTGGCGCCTGGAATCATCCACACCTCCATCGCCCGCGTACGGTTCCCTGTTACCGGAACGAATATTGGCCGGGAGGGCGCGAGGCGGGTAAACTTGCGCTACCATAGCGAGCCTCAACAAAGGGCCTGGCGGAAACGGATAGTATGACGTCGAGGCAGGAAACCGGTCGGAAACCGGCTTCGTCGCAGACGACGCCTCGGCCGGCAAGGGATCGACAGACTGATACGAATCGAGCAGAAAACTCCATGGGTTCCCAATTCAACCACAACCATAAGCCTCTCTATACAGCCCTGTACAAGCACCTGTTCCTGTCCCTGGGGGTCGCCGCTTTGGCGCCCGGGGCCCTGGCGGCCGAGGCAGCGCACCAGGAGTGGTCTTGCCGGGCCGACGCCGAAGGCCGATGGGTCTGTCGCGAAATCACCGTGCCCGGACCCGACTTTCCGCGCCCGGTACGCCGGGAGCCGGTCCGGGAGCCAACGGAAGAGCCGCGCATCAATCTGGCCCGAAACCTGGACTGGATCGAGGCCGAGCAACTCACCGAGGCGGAAAAGGCGCGCATGCGGGAAAACTGCTGCGGCGCCTATGTCGAGCCGGAGCGCAATTACCCCGAAGCCGATGTGGATCCTGATGAAGCTTCCATGCGAGTCAGCGCAACCACTACCGAAGCCAGGGGAAACATCGCCAACCTGGACGGTGATGTCCAGGTCTCCCAGGGTTATCGTCAGGTGCGCAGCAACCACGCCACCGTCAACCAGGAAACCCGGATGGTGGACCTGGACGGCAATGTCCAGTTCCGGGAACCGGGCCTGCTGCTCATCGGCGAGCACGCGAGGGTCAATATCGATACCGGCGAGGTGGAGGTGGACAACGCCCGGTTCGTGATGCACGAATCAGGCGTTCGCGGCACTGCCGAACACCTGGAGCGTTCAGACAGCAACATCATCTACGTGGATAACGCCACATACACCACCTGCGAACCGCGCAACAATGCCTGGCGACTGGCGGCCACGGACGTAAAGATCGACTCCCCCCGGGGGGTCGCCACAGCCCGCAACGTGCGCCTCCAGGTCAAGGATGTACCCGTTCTCTATCTGCCCTGGATACGCTACCCGATCAGTGACAACCGGGCCACGGGCCTGCTGTTTCCCTACTTCTCCACCGGCAATGAAAACGGCATCGACTATTCCCAGCCCATTTACCTGAACCTGGCACCGAATTACGACGCCACCGTAACGCCACGGTACGTCCAGGAGCGGGGCGCCATGGTGGAACTGGAAACGCGGCACCTGTCCCGCTGGGGACGGACCGCTGTCTCCGGCGGCTATCTCTGGGACGACGACGGCGGCGACCTGAGTGAGGACGAAAAAAACGCCGACGGCACGTTGCCCTACGAGGGCGAGAGCCGCTGGCTGGTCAATGTGGATCACCGGGGCGGCCTCGGTTACCGCTGGCGGACTCGAATCGATTACACCGACGTCAGCGACGATGATTACTTCCGGGATCTGGATAACACCACCCTGCAAGTCAACAGCCAGAGCCACCTGAACCAGGAAATCCACACCGGCTATGTCACTGATCACTGGGTATTCGGCGTCACCGGCCAACAGTTCGAAACCATCATCCAGGACGGCCGCAAGCAGTACAAGCAGCTGCCCCGTGTGGATGCCGACGGCCATTACCGGTTCGACGCGCTCGACCTGGTGCTCGACGTGGACCAGCACTACGTGGTCTTCGACCACACGGACGACCAGGACCTGAACACCGGCGGCCTGTTTACCCGGGATACCGAGAACACGACGGTCACCGGCTCCCGCCTGCGTGCCGACTATGCCCTGACCTGGGACAAGGAATGGCTGTGGGGCTTTTTCAAGCCTGCGGCCAAGGCCAAGTACATCAGTTACGACCTGGACAACCCCCTGATCGGAAGGGACGACGACAGCCCCGACGTCTTCGTGCCCGTGGGTTCCCTGGACACCGGCCTCTATTTCGAGCGCAACACGACCTGGATCGGGAACTTCATCCAGACCCTCGAACCCCGTGTCTACTACCTGTATTCCGAGTACGAGGACCAAAGCGCCATCCCCGATTTCGATACGTCAGAACTGACCTTCAGCTACCAGCAACTGTTCCGGGATGACCGTTTCTCCGGTGGCGACCGCATCGGTGATTCCGAGCAGGTCACTTTCGGCCTGACCACGCGCCTGCTGGACCCCGACAGCGGCAGCGAACGCTTTCGCGCGAGCATCGGCCAGATCTACTATCTCGATGAGCGCCGGGTGAGCCTGCGCAGCAACCAGGCCGCGGAACTGGGCCGGGACGAATCGGCCATCGCCGCCGAGCTGGGCGCCCGGTTCTGGAACAACTGGCGCCTGCAAAGCGATTTGCTGTACGACGAAAAGGACGGTCTTGTCGATAAGGGCAGTATTGCCCTGCGCTACCGGGACAACCAGGAAGCCATTTTCAACCTGGCCTATCGCTATACCCGCCAGGGTGTCATCTTCCGGGATGTGGACGGCGATGGCTTTCCCGATGAAAACAACACCGATATCGACCAGGTGGACCTTTCCTTTGTCCTGCCGGTGGCGGACAACTGGAAGCTACTGGGCCGCTGGAACCACGATCTCAACGGCAGTCAGGAACTCGAAGTCTTTGCCGGACTCGAATACTCAAGCTGTTGCTGGCGCGCCAGCGTTATCGCCCGGCGCTGGATCGAACGGGACGATAACCTCATTCTGCAACAGCTGGAAGAACTGGACCACAATAGCGGCATCTTTTTCCAGATACAGTTCAAAGGACTGGGAGGTACCGGCTCGAGGGTGGACAACATCCTGAGCGACGGCATCTACGGCTACGAAATCCCGGAATATTAATTCACGATCAATCTCGAGGGGCTCATATCTCTCATGCGCGCACTACTGCTTATCACGGCCTGCCTTATCGCCGCATGGCCACTGCATGCCGAAGTAAAACTTCTCGACAGCATCGCTGCCGTGGTCGACAACGACGTCGTCATGACCAGCGAGCTGGAAGAGCGCACCGAGGCTATTTACCGGCGTATCCGGGAATCCGGCAATGACGCGCCATCGCGGGAGGCCCTCAAGGAACAGGTCCTCGAACGCCTGATTCTCGAACGCATCCAGCTGAACATGGCGGACCGGGCGGGGGTGCGTATCGGCGACGACGAACTCAACCAGGCACTGGCCAACATCGCGGAGCGCCAGGGTATGACCCTGGACCAGTTCATCGCCCAGGTGGGCCAGGAAGGCCTGTCCCTCCACCAGATCAAGGAGCAGATCCGGAACGAAATGCTGATATCCCGGGTGCAACAGGCTCAGGTCAACCGCCGCATCCGGGTCTCGGAACAGGAGGTGGATAATTTTCTCGAGTCCGAAGAGGGCAGAACGATCACCTCACCCGAGGTGCATCTGGGGCACATCCTGCTGCCACTGTCGTCCGGCGCCAGCAAGGAGCGGGTGGCTGAAGTCCGCGCCAGGGCCGATGACCTGATCGCACAACTGCAGGCGGGCGCCAACTTCGACAATCTGGCCATTACCCACTCTGCGGGCCAGCAGGCACTCCAGGGCGGTGACCTGGGCTGGCGCAAGACCAACCAGCTTCCCGACGTCTTCATCGAGCCGGTCAGGGCGCTGGAGCCCGACGCTATCAGCGCCCCCATCCGCAGCGACGCGGGTTTCCACATCCTCAAGCTACATGAGCGCCGGGGCAGTGGTGAGCAGATAATCCAGCAGAGCAAGGTCCGCCATATCCTGCTCAAGCCCAACGAAATTCGCGACGACGAAGAGACACGCAGGCAACTCGCCGACATTGCCGAACGGATTCGCCAGGGCGCCGACTTCGGGGAGCTGGCCAAGGAATACTCCGAGGATATCGGTTCGGCCCTCAACGGCGGCGACGTGGGCTGGTCACTGCCCGGCAAATTCGTACCCAGATTCGAAGAGGTCATCGACAATACCGATAAGGGCGAAGTCAGCGATCCCTTCCGCACCCAGTTTGGCTGGCACATTATCGAGGTTACCGACCAGCGCCGGCAGGACTTCAGCGAGGATATCAAGCGCAACCAGGCCAGGAATATTCTCCGCGAGCGCAAGTTCGAGGAAGAACTCCAGATCTGGCTGCAGGAGATCCGCGACGAAGCCTATGTGGAGACCAAGATCTAGCCCGATGCGACTCGCGGTCACACCCGGCGAACCGGCGGGGATAGGTCCGGATCTGTTCATTCAACTGGTCCAGGAAGGCTTTCCCTGCGAACTGGTGGCCTACGCCGACCCCGGCCTGCTGGAGGACCGGGCCCGGCAGCTTGGCCTGCCCCTCAGGTTGCGCGAAGCCACGGGTGCCGCTCTGGCGCCCGGAGAACTCGCCATCGACCCCGTCCGCCTGCACGGAGCCTGCCGCACCGGCATTGCCGACAGGATCAACGCCGCCTATGTGCTTGAGTGCCTCGAGACCGCTCTAGCGGACACCCTGTCCGGTCATTGCCAGGCCCTGGTTACGGGCCCGGTCCACAAGGCCGTCATCAACGACGCCGGTATCCCCTTTAGCGGCCACACCGAATTTCTTGCCGAACGGACACAGACATCCCGCGTGGTAATGATGCTCGCCACCGAGGGCCTGCGTGTGGCCCTGGCGACCACTCACCTGCCGCTGGCCGCGGTTCCGGGCGCCATCACCGGCAAACTCCTGACCGAGGTGTTGACGATCCTCGATGCCGACCTCAAACGCTGGTTCGGCCTTGAGCGACCCCGCATACTGGTCTGCGGCCTCAATCCGCACGCCGGCGAGGGGGGACATCTCGGGCGCGAAGAGATCGAAATCATCGAACCCGCGCTGGATAACTGCCGCCGCTCGGGTATGGATCTGATCGGGCCCATGCCCGCCGACACGGTGTTTACGCCCAAGCATCTGGACAGCGCCGATGCAGTACTTGCCATGTATCACGACCAGGGATTGCCGGTCCTCAAATACAAGGGCTTTGGCGCCGCCGTCAATATCACCCTGGGCCTGCCCATTATCCGGACCTCCGTGGATCACGGTACCGCCCTCGACCTGGCGGGCACCGGTCGCGCCAATACCGGCAGCCTCGCCACCGCTGTCGACAGCGCGCTGGACATGGCGTCGCGGGCCCGGAGGTGATGGCATGACCGAGGTCCGCCATCATCGCGCCCGCAAGCGGTTCGGCCAGAATTTCCTGGTGGACCCCAATATTATCGACAAGATCGTCGGTGCTCTGGCACCCGGGGAGAACGACAACCTTATCGAAATCGGCCCCGGCCAGGGTGCCCTGACGGAACCCCTGCTGGCGACAACGCCGTGTCTGCAAGTGATCGAGGTGGACCGGGACCTTGCCGCGGACCTGCGCAAGCGTTTTGGCGGGCACCCGGGATTTCGCCTCTACGAGGGCGACGCGCTGGCCTTCGATTTCGGAAAGCTCGGAACAGCGGAACAGCCGCTGCGGGTGGTGGGCAACCTTCCCTACAATATTTCCACCCCCTTACTCTTTCATTTGCTGAACTATGAATCCGTCATCGGGGATATGCACTTTATGCTCCAGCGGGAAGTGGTGGACCGGATGACGGCGGGACCGGGCTCGAAAACCTATGGCCGCCTGGGCATCATCGCCCAGTATCACTGCCGAATCGACTTCCTGTTCCCGGTGCCTGCGACCTGCTTTCGCCCCGTACCCCAGGTCGAGTCCGCCATCGTCAGGCTTGTGCCCCACCGGCAAAAACCGTACCTGGCGCAGGACCCGGTATTTTTCCGAAAAGTCGTCAAACTGGCCTTCCAGCAACGCCGTAAAACCCTGCGCAATGCCCTAAAACCGCTGATGGATTCGTCCCGTTTAAATGAACTGGATATCGATCTCAACGCCCGACCGGAGACCTTGTCCGTCAGCGACTTCGTCCACCTGAGCAACAGAATACTGACGCTGAAATGACAGATCCCGATATCGCCATCACGGTCAAGACCCGTTACCTGGCCAAACAGTCCCAACCGGAAGAACTGCGCCACGCCTTCGCCTACGACATCACCATAGAAAACCGTTCCCCGAAGCCCGTCACCCTCCTCAGCCGACACTGGATTATTATCGACGGCAACGAAAAGCGGCGGGAAGTGAAGGGCGAGGGTGTCGTCGGCGAGCAGCCCCGCATCGAGCCGGGCGCCCGGCACAACTATACCAGCGGCGTGATTCTGGAAACGCCGGTGGGGACCATGGAGGGGGCTTACCGGATGCAATGCGATGACGGCGGCACTTTCGACGCCCCCATCAGTCCTTTCCTCCTGGCGGCTCCCGGCGCCATCAACTGAAGGAGGCACGGGAAGCATGACCGTTTATGCCGTTGGCGACATCCAGGGTTGCCTGGACTGCCTTGAAAGGCTCCTTGGGGAAGTTCATTTCTCGCCGGGACAGGACCAGCTCTGGGCCGTGGGAGACCTGGTCAATCGGGGTCCCCGTTCACTGGATACCCTGCGCTTCTGCCGCCGGCTGGGTGACAGCTTTCGAACCGTCCTGGGGAATCACGACCTGCACTTATTGTCGGTGGCCCATGGTTTCCGCTCTCCTTCCCACAGGGATACCCTCGCGCCTGTCCTCAATGCCCCCGACCGGAAAGACCTGATCGAATGGTTGCATCACCAACCGCTTTTTTTCCGGGAGCGCGGATTTGGTGTGGTCCATGCCGGTATACCACCACAATGGACCTCGGCCGAGGCAGTGGAACGCTCCCGGGAGGTTGAATATCTCCTCAGGGGTCCGCGGGCATCGACATTCCTGAAGCATATGTATGGCAATGAGCCCGACCAGTGGCGGGATGACCTGGAGGGCCCCGAGCGCTGGCGCCTGATCACCAACTATTTCACCCGGATGCGCTTTTGCGACAGGCAGGGTCGCCTGGAACTGCATGCCAAGGGGAGCCCCGAACAGCCACCAGCGGGCTTCGCGCCCTGGTTCGCCCACGACAACCGCAAGAGTGCCGGCGACAACATCATTTTTGGCCACTGGGCATCCCTGGAGGGCAACCTCCGTCACCCTCACCTGTTTCCCCTGGACACGGGCTGTGTCTGGGGCGGGCGCATGCGTCTGATGAACCTGCAGACCCGCCATTTCAGCCATGCCCGTTGTGCTCCCGGCGGACGCCCTGCCTGACCCGAGAAACCATAAAAAAACCGGGGAAGACCCCGGTTTTCTTTGGACAAAAAAGACCGACCCGGAGTTTACTCCTCGGCGGTCTCCTCTTCCAGGTCCTCTTCCTCCACTACCGGGCGGTCCACCAGTTCGACATAGGCCATGGGGGCGCTGTCGCCGGTGCGGTAGCCGCACTTGAGGATGCGCAGATAACCGCCGGGACGTGATTCGTAACGCGGTCCCAGTTCGCCGAAAAGCTTGCCCACGGCATCCTTGTTGCGAAGCCGGCTGAATGCAAGGCGGCGGTTGGCCACATTGTCGGATTTTGCCAGTGTGATCAACGGCTCGGCAAAGCGCCGCAGTTCCTTGGCCTTGGGCAGCGTGGTCTTGATGACCTCGCGCTCCACCAACGAAGCCGTCATATTGCGAAACATGGCGCGGCGATGGGTGCCGGTCCGGTTCAGTTTGCGGCCACTGTAACGATGACGCATAGCTCTAATTCCTCAAACGGTTGCTATCACAGCAATGTTTTTTCGCCGGGATCGGTCCCGGTATCTTAAATATTTTCGCCTTCTTTCTTGAGGCTCGCCGGCGGCCAGTTTTCCAGGCGCAT
>DGNJ01000031.1:0-4231 GCA_002388905.1 Cellvibrionales bacterium UBA4495 | reverse complement strand
CTCGGTACGCTGAATAAGGTCGCCGATATAGTAAATGCTTTCCGCCTTCAGGCAATTGGCGGAGCGTACGGTCAGCTCGAGATCGTCCACCGGACGCAGGAGTATGGGGTCGATTTCCTCTTGCCGCTCCTCCGGCTCGGCTTTGCGCTCGCTCTCCAGATCAACAAAAACCGCCAACTGCTGTTGAAGAATGGTCGCCGCCCGGCGAATGGCTTCTTCGGGATCGATGGTACCGTTGGTCTGCAGATCCAGCACCAGCTTGTCCAGGTCCGTACGCTGCTCCACCCGGGCACTTTCGACAGTGTAGGCAACCCGGCTGATGGGGCTGAAGGTGGCGTCCAGGTGCAGGCGGCCGATGGCACGGGTTTCCTCTTCGTCCAGTTCGCGTGTATCGGCGGGCTGGTAACCGCGGCCGCGTTGGACCCGAAGACGCATGTCCAGTTCGGCGTTGCCGGTGATAGTGGCAATGACATGCTCCGGATTCATGATCTCGACGTTGCTGTCGGCCTGGATATCGCCGGCAGTAACGGGGCCCTTTCCTTTCTTCTTGAGCGTCAGTTCAACCTCGTCCTTGCCGTGCAGGACGATGGCCACGCCTTTCAGGTTGAGAAGGATTTCGATAACGTCTTCCTGTACGCCCTCGATGGAGCTGTACTCGTGTTCGACGCCCTCGATCTCGGCCTCGACGATAGCGCACCCCGGCATGGAGGAGAGCAGGATACGACGCAGGGCATTACCCAGGGTATGACCGTAGCCACGCTCCAGGGGTTCCAGCACAACCTTGGCTCGATTGGGCCCCTGTTCGGTGACATCGATCGAGCGGGGAGTGAGAAGTTCTGTCGCTGATGTTTGCATACAAATACCTGTCTGGCGTCACCTGGCTTGAGCTTTACTTGGAGTAAAGCTCGACGATCAAGCTTTCATTGATTTCCGCGGGGAGCTCGCTGCGGTCGGGAGCGCGCTTGTAGATACCTTCCAGCTTGTTGGCGTCCACCTCGATCCAGTCAACCCCACCACGCTGACCTGCCAATTGCATGGCCGACTGAATGCGCAATTGATTTTTTGCCCGCTCACGGATACTGACCACATCGTCGGGTTGAACCTGGTAGGAAGGAATATTGACCTTTTTGCCATTGACCAGGATAGAGCTGTGAGCCACTAGCTGGCGAGCTTCGGCGCGGGTAGAACCAAAGCCCATACGGTAGACGACGTTATCGAGCCGGGATTCGAGAAAATTCAGCAGGTTTTCGCCGGTGGAGCCTTTTTGCTTGGCAGCCCGCTTGTAGTAGTTGCGGAACTGCTTTTCGAGAACCCCGTAGAGCCGCCGAACCTTTTGCTTCTCGCGCAACTGAATGCCGTAGTCGGAAATTCGGGTACGACGCTGCCCGTGTTGCCCCGGAGCGCTTTCGGCTCGGCACTTGGATTCGAGCGGACGGATTCCGCTTTTCAGGAACAGGTCGGTTCCTTCGCGGCGCGACAGCTTACAAGTCGGTCCGGTGTATCTTGCCATCTTTGTCTTCCTCGTTACACGCGACGTTTCTTGGGAGGACGACACCCATTGTGGGGAATAGGCGTCACGTCGGTAATATTGGTGATCTTGAAGCCGGCGTTGTTCAGGGAGCGCACGGCTGACTCGCGACCGGGGCCGGGGCCCTTGACACAGACGTCGAGGTTTTTCACACCGTATTCCTGGGCGGCGAGACCGGCCCGCTCCGCCGCGACCTGAGCAGCAAACGGGGTACTCTTGCGGGAGCCCCGGAAGCCGGAACCGCCGGACGTGGCCCAACTCAGGGCATTGCCCTGGCGATCGGTAATAGTGATGATGGTGTTGTTGAAGGACGCATGGACATGCGCGATCCCATCGACCACATTGCGCTTGATTTTCTTGCGACTCGCTTTACTCGGTGTCTTGGCCATACTGTTTCCTGACTCGCTGGATCACAGCCGTATCGACGGCTGCTTATCTCTTGATTGGCTTGCGGGGACCTTTCCGGGTCCGGGCGTTGGTTTTGGTGCGCTGCCCGCGCACGGGGAGGTTGCGACGGTGACGCAACCCACGGAAGCAGCCCAGGTCCATGAGCCGCTTTATGCTCATGCTCACTTCCCGCCGCAAATCGCCCTCGACACTATGTTTGGCGACTTCGTTACGAACGGAATCGAGCTGCTCCTCGGAGAGCTCTGCAACCTTTATGTCTTCAGCAATACCCGCCGAAGCACATATTTGTTTGGCAGTGGTTTTGCCAATCCCGTAAACATAGGTCAGGGAGACCACGGCGTGCTTGTTGTCGGGGATATTGACACCGGAAATACGGGCCATTCAAATTTCTCCACTTAATTTACCAATTCTGCGTCACCGGCTCGCCCCAAACCGCTGTTGGCGGAAAAAGGCGCAGCAGGATAGCCTTATAAGCAACAAAAATCAATCAACCGTTTAGCCCTGACGCTGCTTGTGGCGGGGTTCTGCGCTACAGATTACCCGCACGGCGCCCTTTCGCTTGATAATCTTGCAGTTGCGGCACATCTTCTTGACCGATGCTCTCACTTTCATTTCATCACCTCTGATTACGCAATCTAGCGGATTCCGCCGCCGTATCCTTTCAAGTTGGCCTTCTTCATCAGGGAATCGTACTGGTGTGACATCAGGTGGGACTGCACCTGCGCCATGAAGTCCATGGTCACCACCACCGCGATCAACAACGAGGTACCCCCCAGATAGAAAGGCACGTTGAAGTAGACGTTGAGAAACTGGGGCAACAGGCAGACACCCGCGATATAAAGACCGCCAATGACTGTCAGCCGGGTCACCACACTGTCGACATACTTGGCAGTTTGCTCGCCGGGACGGATACCGGGCAGGTAGGCCCCGCCTTTTTTCAGGTTGTCGGCGATTTCCCGCGGGTTGAACATCAGTGCCGTATAGAAAAAGCAGAAAAAGATGATCAACCCGGCAAACAACAGGATATGCAGGGGCTGCCCCGGTCCCAGGAAAAGTGCCACGTCCTGGAGCCAACTGGGTGCGTCGGCGCCCTGGCCAAACCAGGTGGCGATAGTGGACGGGAACAGCAGCAGGCTGCTGGCAAAAATCGCCGGGATCACCCCCGCCATGTTGACCTTGAGTGGCAGATGGCTCTGCTGGGGGCCCCCGTAGGCACGGCGACCCTGCTGCCGCTGGGCATAATTGACTGTGATACGCCGCTGCCCCCGCTCAATGAACACCACGAAGTAGATAACCGCAATGGCAATGACGGCGATCATCAGCACTGCCAGGATATGCAGATCGCCCTGCCGCGCCGACTCGAAGGCCTGGCCGATGGCGCCGGGCAGGCCCGCGACAATACCGGCGAAAATCAGCATGGAAATACCGTTGCCAACACCCCGTTCGGTGATCTGCTCGCCCAGCCACATCATGAATACCGCACCGGTGACCAGAGAGACGATGGCAATCAGGTAGAAGGAAAAATCGGACATATAGGCCAGGCCCTGTCCGGCAAGACCCACGGCCATGCCGGTGCCCTGCACCGTCGCCAGCAGCACGGTACCGTACCGGGTGTACTGATTGATCTTGCGCCGCCCCGCGTCGCCTTCCTTTTTCAACTGCTCCAGCGAAGGGGTTACCGCCGTGAGCAGTTGCATGATAATCGACGCCGAAATATAGGGCATGATGCCCAACGCCAGGATACTCATCCGCTCCAGGGCACCGCCCGAGAACATATTGAACAGCCCCAGAATCGTGCCCTGGTTCTGACTGAACATGGCAGCCAGGCGGTCGGGATCGATACCGGGCACCGGGATATGGGTGCCGATCCGGTAGATCACGATCGCCAGCAACAAAAAGCGAAGGCGAGCCCATAGCTCGCCCAAGCCTTTCTGATTTCCCTGTTGGGTGGTCCCGGGTTTGGCCATCGGATTATCCGTTACGCTTCAACTTTGCCGCCAGCGGACTCGATAGCGGCGCGGGCCCCTTTGGTAACGCCCAAGCCCCTGACAGTGACGGCCTTGGTGAGTTCGCCGGAAGCGAACACCTTGGCGCGCTCGATGCGTGCAGAGATCAAACCGGCCTTGCGCAGCGCCTCGAGATCGGCCACGTCGCCGTCGATGTTGTTGAGTTCCGAAAGGCGGATTTCGGCGCTGACGCGAGCCATGCGCGAATTGAAGCCAAACTTGGGCAACCGTTTCTGGAGCGGCATTTGCCCACCCTCGAAACCCGGCTTCACGGTGCCGCCGGAACGGG
>DGNJ01000103.1:43795-44051 GCA_002388905.1 Cellvibrionales bacterium UBA4495 | reverse complement strand
CGATGGCCACGCGCTGCTGTTCACCGCCGGAAAGCTGGCGCGGGTAATGGTCGAGCCGGTCCGCCAGACCGACCCGGGTCAGCAGCTCCCGGGCACGGCCTTCGGGGTCTTCACCGCCCAGGACCTCCAGCGGCAGCATGGCGTTTTCCAGGGCGGTGAGGCCGGGCAGTAACTGGAACGACTGGAAAACGAAGCCCACGTGATCGCCGCGCAGGCGGGCCCGGCGGTCCTCGTCGAGCGTCTCCAGGGCCTGGCC
>DGNJ01000103.1:15177-43758 GCA_002388905.1 Cellvibrionales bacterium UBA4495 | reverse complement strand
GGAGACCCCCACCACGGCAACGCTTTCGCCGCGGTTGATCGCGAACCCGATATCCGCGAGAATTGTCAGAGGGCCGCTGGCGGTGGTCACTGTCTTGCCCAGGCCGCTGGCGGTAAGTATCACCTCTCTCCGATTGAATTCCATGAAACGATTCCTGTTGGTGCTGTTGTTGTCGGTGGCCGCGGTTCCCGCCGTCGGCGATACCATCCTGGTGGTCGGCGACAGCATCAGCGCCGCCTACAATATTCCCCTGGATGCCGGCTGGGTCAGCCTGCTGCGGGAGCGCCTGGAAGAGCGGCGCCCGGGGCAGTACCAGGTAATCAATGCCAGCATCAGCGGCGATACCACCGCCGGCGGTGCCGACCGCCTTCCCGGCCTTCTCGCCAAGCATAACCCGGATAAGGTGGTGCTTGAACTGGGCGGCAACGATGGTCTGCGGGGGTTGTCGCTGAAGCGCATGGAGGCCAATCTCCAGCGCATGATTGACCTGAGCCGGGGGGCCGGCGCCCGTGTGGTGCTGATTAGTGTGCAGTTGCCGGTCAGCTACGGCAAGTTTTTCCTGGAAAGGTACAACGACGTTTTTGAACGCCTGGCTCGCCGCAACGACCTGCCCCTGGCCAGCCTCGGTTACGGGTTGCTCGACGATCCCTCGCTGGTCCAGTCCGACGGTATCCATCCCACGGCAGAGGCACAGCCGCTGCTTGTGGATGCTCTATGGCCCTATATTGTCGGGAAGAGTCAGGAGCAGGCCCGGGAGGCCCGGCAGTCCTGAGCGGCCCCTGTCAGCCGGCAGCGCTGCGGCGGGCCTGCATCCGGCGCAGGAATTCGGCCATGACCTGGGCGTAGAGTTCGTTGCCCAGATAGCGGTCTTCGATGCCCCGGTCGATATTGGGGTTGTCGTTCACCTCGATCACGTAGCCCTTGCCCGCCCGTTCCTTGACGTCGACGCCGTAAAGACTGTTGCCAATGGGGCGGGTGGCGGCGAGGGCCGCGTCCAGCACCCCCCGGGGCACCTCGAAGGTGGGCAGGGTATCGAAGCCGCCGCTGTCCACCCGCTTGGCGCCGTGGCGGTAAATCTGCCAGTGGTTTTTCACCATGTAATAGCGGCAGGCATACAGGGCCTTGTTGTTGAAGATGCCGATGCGCCAGTCAAAATCCGTGTACAGGAATTCCTGGGCCAGCAGCAGCGAGGTTTTCTGGAACAGCTCGCGGGTTTTATCCTCCAGTTCCGACCGATCGGAGACTTTGACCACGCCCCGGGAAAAGGCTCCGTCGGGGATCTTGATGACGATGGGGTAGCCGAAGGCCGCCTCCAGTTCGTCGAGCTGGCGGCTGTTGTCGCGCCGCAGGATCTGTGTTCTCGGCGCCGGCACCCTGAATTTGTGGAAGAGGTCGGCCAGGTAGATCTTGTTGGTACAGCGCAGGATGGAGTTCGGGTCGTCAACCACCACCAGCCCCTCGGCTTCCGCCTTCTTGGCGAACCGGTAGGTGTGATGGTCGATGGCGGTGGTCTCCCGGATAAAGAGCCCGTCGAACTCCGGCAGCCGGGGATATTCCCGGGGCCCGATGATTTCAACGTCGATACCCAGCTCGGCGCCGGCCTTGACGAATTTCTTCAGGGCCTTGGTGTCGCTGGGGGGCATGGACTCCTCGGGGTTGACCAGCATTGCCAGGTCGTACTGATAGACCCGGCGTGCCCGGCTCTGGCGCCAGACCTTGCGGCTGTAACCGTTGAGGGCCTCGGCGAACTCGGTTTCCTCCGCATCCGAGAGTTCCCGGTGCGATTGTGCCCGCAGGGAGGCGATCTGCCACTGCTTGCGAAAGCGCAGGGTGATTTCCAGGATCGGGCAGGGAAACAGGTCGAACAGGCGGCGGGCCAGGTCCCGGAACGCCGGGTCGGCGGTGGTGCCGAAATAGCTGCGCAACACCCGTTCGCCGGCCGGGCCCTGGCTGCCCAGGCTCCGGTCCAGCTCGGCGGCCACCTCTTCCAGCTGGATGCGGTACAGCGAGCGCTTGCCCAGGTCGTTGAGCACCCTCACGGAGGGGATCACGTGATGGCCCCGGGCCTCGGCGAGCAGGGAGCAGTAATAGCCGTCGGAAAGGTAGCGGAAACTGCGGCACAGGTTGATGACGCGGGTCCGTTCCTGCGGGGCGATGCGGACACTGTCCAGGTAATCGGCGAACAGCACGACATTGTCGCTGGGGTAGAAGGGCGCCCAGTCGGCCATGTCGTCTACAATAATCAGGGTTTGGGTCATGGTGGCTGCAATACTGGCGTGGCGGGAATGGAGCCGGGCCCGGGAGTAGCGGAATTGTGCGCCGAATCGCCAGCCGGTAGCAATAGGCGCGAATGGCTGGATAAAAAAAGCTCCTGGGCAGGGGGAATACGGCATGAAATGAATTCACGTAAACGGCCATTATCGCTATGATGCAGCCCCTGTCGCGGAGTCTGGCCATGGGTGCCATCACCGGTTCAGAACGATTTTTCTGCCCTCACAGGCCTCTGGCCGCCCGGTCGTTGCCGATGCGGCGGGAGTTGCGCCGGTGAGCGCCGGGACTGCAACCATTGAAAAGGCTGTGCCGGAAGACCTGGATGCCCTGGTGGCCCTGGAGAACCGCTGTTTCGAGACCGACCGGCTGAGTCGTCGAAGCTTCCGGCGCTGGCTCGGTGCCCGGCACTGCGCATTTTTCGTGGCCCGTGTCGATGCCCGTCTGGCCGGTTACTGCCTGATTATTTTCCTGCGGGGTACCACCCTGGCGCGGCTCTACTCCATTGCCGTTGATCCCGACTTCCGGGGTCTGGGCATCGCCCGGCAACTCATTGACGAAGGGGAGCGGGCCGCCGTCGACGATGGCCGCCTGTTTCTGCGCCTGGAGGTGGGTGTCGACAACGAGGCCGGTATCAATCTCTATCGCTCCCTGGGTTACCAGCCCTTCGGCGTCTATCACCAGTACTACGAAGACGACAACGACGCGCTGCGCATGCAGAAGTGTGTGCGCCGCTATACCGGCGCCGAGGCCAACCGCTCCATTCCCTGGATCCGGCAAACCACGACCTTCTCCTGCGGGCCCGCCGCCCTGATGATGGCCATGGGCGGTGTCGATCCGGTGCGGATACCCACTCTCCACGAGGAACTGCAAATCTGGCGCGAGGCCACGACCATCTTCATGACCTCCGGTCACGGCGGCTGCCACCCGGTGGGCCTGGCCCTTGCGGGCCGCCGGCGGGGCTACGATGTGGAAGTCTGGCTCAATCAGCCGGGGACACTCTTTCTGGACGGTGTGCGCAGCGAGAACAAGAAACGGGTGGTGGAACTGGTGCATATGGATTACATCGACCAGGCCCGCCAGCAGGATCTGCCCCTGCTCTACCGGGAATTCTCCGACCGGGACCTGGCCGAGGCCTTCGACCGCGGCCAGGTCCCGGTGATTCTGATCAGCACCTACCGCCTGGACGGCAAGAAAGCGCCCCACTGGGTCACCATGAGCGGATACGACGAGGATTGCCTGTATGTGCATGACCCCGATCCGGACCCGGAAGAACAGAGCGCCAGCGGTATCGACAGCCAGTACCTGCCCATCGCCCGGCGGGATTTTACCGCCATGTCCCGGTTCGGGCGCAGCCAGTTGCGCACCGCGGTCCTGGTCAAGGGCAGAATCCCCCAGTGATGGGCCTAAAGTTCCAGGTGGTCTAGCAGGTCCCGTGTGGAGGGGTCGAGGCCCGCCAGGCTCTGTTCGCCGTCGTCCATCAGTTGCGCGGCCAGCTTCTTGCCCAGTTCCACGCCCCACTGGTCGAAGGGATTGATATTCCACAGACTGGCCTGGGTGAAAACCTTGTGCTCGTACAGGGCGAGCAGTGCACCCAGGTTGGCGGGGCTCAGGGTATCCAGCAACAATGTGTTGGAGGGACGATTGCCAGGGTAACGGCGGTGGGCCGGCAACTCGGCGCTGTTGTTGCCGGCCATCAGTACCGCCGCCTGGGCCAGCATATTGCCCAACAGGACCCGATGGTGACGGCGGCTACTCAGGTTGTCACGGACCGCGGCAATCATGTCCACGGGTACCAGGTGGGTGCCCTGGTGAAGCAACTGGAAGAAAGCGTGCTGGGCACTGGTGCCGGTCTGGCCCCAGACGATAGGGCCGGTGCGGTAGCCGGTGACGTGCTCATCGAGGGTAACGGCTTTGCCGTTGCTTTCCATATCCAGTTGCTGCAGGTAGGCGGGCAGCAGGCCCAGCCGCTCGCAGTAGGGCACCACGCAGTGGCTGGGGGCACCCAGGAAGTTGCTGTACCACAGGCCCAGCAGGGCGAGAATCACCGGCATGTTGTGTTCATGGGGGGCGGTGCGGAAATGCGCGTCCATGTGCGCGGCGCCGGAAAGCATCTGTGAAAACGGCTCGTAGCCGATGGCGATGGCGACGGGCAGGCCCACCGCCGACCAAAGGGAATAGCGCCCGCCAACCCAGTCCCAGAAACCAAGGATTTGTTTTTCCGGTATACCGAACGCCAGCGCTTCCGGGGCGCCGGCGGTTACCCCCAGCACGTGGGACGTCGCCTGGGGATCGTCGCGATCCAGGCCGCGGGCCAGCCAGGACATGACCGTGTCGGTATTGAGCCGGGTTTCCCGGGTGGTGAACGTCTTGCTGGCGACGATGACCAGGCTGGTTTCCGGATTCAGTCTTGCCAGCAGCGTGTTGACCTCCGCGCCGTCGACATTGGCGAGGAAGTGCAGGGTGATACCCGGCGTGCGAAATTCCCGCAGGGCTTGGCAGGCCAGCCGTGGCCCCAGTTCGGAACCGCCAATGCCGATATGGACCACGTCGGTGAAGGCCTTGCCGGTCGCTCCGCGCCAGGAACCGTCCCGAACCCCCTCGCTGTAGAAACGGAGCTTTTCCTGTTCCGCGCGGATGGCGTCGCGGATTTCCGGCTTCGCCCCCTGGGGGTGGCGCAGCGCCGTGTGCAGTGCCGGCCGGCTTTCCGACGGGTTGACGATATCGCCGGCGAACAGGGCCTCCCGGCGGCTGGAAAGGGGCGACTGCTCCGCCAGGTCCATCAGGGCACTGAAAATCGCGTCCGAGACACGGTTTTTGGAATAGTCCAGGTAGAGTTCACCGACGCGCAGGGAGTAGCGCTCGGGTCGTTCGGGATCGTCGCGGAAATAGTCGGAGATGCTGTCGTTGCCGTGGCTGGCCGCCAGAGCCGACAGCCGGCTCCAGGCCGGCGTGTCGGCGGGATCGAAATCGATACTGTCCATTTACCCCGAGGCTGTCCCCGCTCGCTGGTCCCTGAAGGGCCCATTATGGCACGGGGACGGGGCAATTCAATCAGTGGGCGGGCACCCGTCTACATTTTGAACTCCCAGCGCAGGCCCAGGATGTTGGCGCTGTTGTCGACGATCTCGATGCGGTTGGCATAGGGCCTGATCGACCAGCGGGCGGGTTCCGGCCGGCCGCCGGCCAGTGATTGCAGGGGGCGAATGGCCTGGGCGCCATTTGCTTCGGTGTCACCGCTTGTCGGGTTGGCATCCATGGGCTGTCCCCAGAATCGGGTTGGTTGACGGTCCGGCCCCGTTTCCCCGGTGGCGGGCGAGGCGAACAGAATCGCCAGAACGGCAGTGACGACCAGTCGGGAAACGATAAAATAGGGTGAGGAGTCGGTATTCTTGTTCATGGCCTGTCTCCGTTGCGTCAGTACCAAACTGAGTCCCGACTATAGAGCAGGTAATGGCGCCCGGAAGTGGCAGGGTTCACACTTGTCGGGTGGCTCCGGGGTTGGTGCTTCGGGGTGTGCGCCAGAGCCCAGGCGGACTTTGAAGAGGCGCAAGTTTTGCTTGGGTTCTAGCTATTGTCGGCGAGGTCGACAATCGTGTGCCATTCCTCCTCCGTCACCGGTTGCACGGACAGGCGGCCCTGGCGAAAGAGCACCATATTCGCCAGCTCGGGCAGGGTTTTCAGGCGCTCTGCGGGAATCAGGGGAGCGAAAGTGCGGCGATGAAGCACATCGACACAGTACCAGCGTGGCGCTTTCGGGTCGCTCCTGGCATCGTAGCCGGAATTTTCGCTATCAAACTGACCCGGATCGGCATAGACCGCCTGCGCTACCTCGGCAATGCCGGCGACACCGGGTATGCGACAGCCGGCGTGGTAGATAAAAACAGGGTCGCCGGCGGCGACCCTGTCCCTGAGATAGTTGCGAGCCTGATAATTGCGGATCCCGTCCCAGCGCACCGGCTTGCCCGGTTCTGCCGCCAGGTCGGCGATGCCGTAAACGTCCGGTTCGGTCTTGAACAGCCAGTAGTTCACGGCTTGCCGGCTGGAACCCGTGTCTGACTCGCGCTCAGTGTTCCTGCCCTTCGGGGCCGTGAACGTGGCCGTGGGAAATCTCTTCCTCGGTGGCGTCGCGCACGCTGTCCACCTTGACGCTGAAGTTCAGGGATTTGCCCGCCAGTGGATGGTTGCCGTCGACGGTGACGGTGTCTTCCTGGACATCGGTGACAACCACGGAAACCGGGCCCTTGTCGGTCTGGGCCTGGAAGCGCATGCCCGGTTCAAGCTGATCCACGTCGCCGAAAGCTTCCCGCGGGACCGCCTCGACCAGCTCTTCCCGATGCTCGCCGTAGCCTTCCTCGGGTGCCACCGTGACTTCCACCTGATCGCCCTCGGCCTTGCCCTCCAGGGCCTTCTCCAGGCCGGGGATAATGTTGTTGGCCCCGTGGAGGTAGGTAAGCGGTTCTTTTCCTTCCGAGGAATCCAGTTGTGCGCCCTCTTCATCCTTCACGGCGTAGTGAATGGCGACGACGGCGTTGGCTTTGATAGACATAGAAGACCTTGGGTTTAGTCATGAATGTCCGCCCATTATGGGGGATAGCCCCGACCCTAACAAGGAACCCCCTCAGCGGATGATCTTGATCCATTCGCCGGCCTCGGGTTCGCCGACAGGATAATAGCCGTTGATCAGACGCAGTTGCTCTTCCCCGTAGCGACCCAGCTTCAGGTAGCGGGCCAGTTGCGCGAAGGTGGTGTTGTCGGTGGCCTTGACGTAATGAATGCGTTCCGGCTCCCGGTTACTCAACTGGGCCCGGGACAGGGGCGCGAAGCTGCCGATGATCTGCAGGAACTCGTCGTCCAGTACTTCGCGGTTGCCGGTATCGCGCACTTCGCCGGTAAACACATAGGCGTGGCGGTTGTAGTAGATCACCGCCAGTCGCTTGTCGGGAGCGCCGTCTTTTCCCGGAATCAGGCCCGTGTGGCCCTGCAGGTGGCCCTGGGAAAAGGGCTGGGATTTGCGGATAAAGGGGATCCCCAGGCTGTCCTTGATAAATTGCGCCGGCGGCGCGAGGGTGCGCGTGTGGATGGCCAGGTGCAGTTCGCCGCTACCGTCTGCCCGCTGCCCGACGATGGTGCCTTCGCTTTCGGTGAATTGCCAGTTCTCGGGATAGTCGAAGCGAAAGCGCAACCCCTCATGATAATAGCGGTTTTTTTTGCGGGGCTTGGCCTGGAAGTTCTCGCCCCAGACCAGGCCGTCGGTGGCGATGCGAAAGGCCGTGGCATTGGTTTCGCCCTCGGCTTCCAGGATGTCGCCGGCACTGGATACCACCTCCCGGAGTCGCTGATCGTTGCGCGGGTGGGTAGCAAAGAGGCCGTGATAAGTCTGGGTTTCCCGCCCCGATTCACTGGCCCGGCGTTTCTCGAAGCGTTCGTTGTCCTTGAGCAGGGTGATGACGTCGATCATGGCCTGGGGGCGATACCCCGCCCTGGCCAGGAATTTGGCGCCCAGGCCGTCCGCCTCCAGCTCCATGTCCCGGCCGTAGCCGCGCACAGTGGCTTCCCCCCACAGGGCCGTGGCCTCGCCCACCTCCCCGCTGCGGGAAAGGATGGCCAGCAGCCCGGCGGCGATGTTGGACGTGGTCCTTGCCCGTTTCTGGCGGGCGGCGTGGCGGGCGGTGACATGGGCTATCTCGTGGGCCACCACCGCCGCCAACTGGGCCTCGGACTGAAGGTAGCCGATCAGGCCCCGGTTGACGTAGACATAGCCGCCGGGGGTGGCAAAGGCATTGATGTCGGGACTGTCGATAATGGTGAACGTGAAATCCTCGTCGGCTCGTTCGGTTTGCGCCACCAGCCTGTCGCCGACGCGCTCGAGGTAGGCGTTGAGCTCCGGCTCTTCGTACACCGCCATCTGCGAGGTGATCTTTTCGTAAAGCTCCCGGCCGATCTCGGCCTCCTTGTCGGCGGACATGAAGAACGCCCGCGCCGGCAGGGCGATCAGCAGGCAGAGAACGAGCCACACGCGTTGTCGACGAACGAGAAAGGTCATGAATCCTCGTTGCTGGCGATACCTTTGCGATTAAAAAACGAGCGCAACTGGGTGCCGATGCCGTCGCAGGCCTCGCCCTGGACCCGGGCAATAAAGGGAATCGGTGCCCCCACGGCGAGCAGATAGGAAGAGCCCTTGGCGTCGACCTTCACCCGTCCCATGTCGGCAAGCTGCTCTATGTCCCAGATCACCGCCTCGTAATTGGAGGCTTTCTCCCAGGTGGCAAAGCCAAAACAGCCGCCGCCCCCGGGCCCTACGGCACAGCTGATGCTGCCGTCGGACTCGGTGGTTTCGGTGTTGCCATCCACCCAGATCATGTAGCGGATCCCCAGTGCCTGGACCTGCTGGGCAATAAGGGGGTCTGCCAGCATCCGTTCCAGGCGGCCCAGGCGCAGCGGGGCGGTGCGCGGTTCGAACCAGGGATAGAGGCTGTCGATGAAGTCGCCCTCGTCGACAATGGTGACCGCGGTGTTGTCGTCGAGCTTGCCGCCAATGCAATCGATAAAATCCGGTTCCGTCTCGTATTGACCGGCGTGGCGACGGCCCAGGACCACGACTTTCTCGGAACCGTCCAGTGTCAGTCCGACTGGGTTTGTCCGGTGCTCGTTGACCGTGGTGGTGGTGCAGGCGCCCAGTACCAGGGTGCTTGCGAGGATCAGCAGACGAAAGTTCATGGCCCGGCCCCCGTGGATGCGTCTTTCTCGCGAATATTGTCCTTCAACCAATTATAGACAGCGGGAACACGCGGAAATTCGATAATCAGGCGCGCCCCGGCATCGCGCAGCGCCACCACCGTTGCCCGGTTAAGGGCCTCTCCCCGGGATTTCAGGAACCGGGTCGGCGTTTTGCCGTAGGCGGTCATGATCCAGTCCGCCAGGGGTTCGCCGTCGCCCCGGTAGACCCGGATGTTGTACTTGATCCAGACCTCGAAGACCTCGAGCTTGGTGTCGAAGGGGGTGGCAAGCTGTATGTCTTCCACCCGGGGGGAGAGAACCAGGTCCAGGCCGCTGTCGCCCTGGGGCAGCGCTTCCAGTTCCCGGACCGAGACGAACAGGTGATTGGCCACGTTCCGGAACAGTTCGCCCTGGGCGTTGCCCAGGGCCAGGGTGATATCGCGACCCTTGTCGCGCTCGAAGGTGTAGGCAAGGAAGTCCTCTTCGAGGAGCAGGCCGGCCCGGACCGGCAGGCTGTGATTGACCGGTTCGGGGAAATCGCTGTCCACCGTGACGCTGGTGCTGCAACCGGCCAGGGCCAGCAGGACAATCGCGGTGGCGGCGCCGAAGAATCTGTGCATGTCAGTTTTCAAGGCTGTTGAGGCCGATGAACGTGCCGTGATTGCGGTAACTCAGCTCCCGCATCAGGGCGGCGAAGCGGGACGCCGTCTGAAGGCGTCCTCCGGGTACCAGGAAGTGTACCGGAAAGCCCACCGTGTGGATGCGCACCAGCCGGTCACCCTCCAGGCGATCGCGGTTGATCTTGTCGACGGTATCCAGCACCTGGCGAATGGACGTGCCAGTGAAGTCGTCGCCGAAGACATAGAGGCTCAGCTTTTTGTCGGGGTCGTAATAACTGCTGATGGCCCGCTGGATACCCTCCACGGGACTGGAGTTGCTGAACGGGGTCCAGTTCGCCAGGCGCTGGAGGATTACCCGTCGCCGGGCCGGAGTGTCGGGAATCCACTTGCCGCGATAGCCGGGGAACATGTAATCCCCCATGTCGTTCATGATCTGGATTCCCTTCACCCGGGGGTAGATGTCGAGAATATTGACCATCTCCCGCCGCAGCCGCGGCCAGGCATAATTGAACATGCTGCCTGAGGTGTCGACAATAAATATGATGTATTCACTGTCGACCGGGATGCCGCCGACAAGGTTGTTTTCGCTGCGAAAATCCCGCCCCAGGAGGCGTTCCATTTCCTCGCTGAGCACTTGCAGGGCCAGGGTCAGTTCTTCTTTCTTCTCGGTATCCACTTCCGCCACCGCATCCCGCTGTTTTTCCAGGCTTGCCAGTTGTTCCCGCAGCCTGGCCACGCGTTCCCGGATTTGCGAAAGCTGTTCCTCCCGGGACTGGAGTTCGCGGTTGAGCTGGGTGGTTTCCCCGCGAATCTCGAATAACTGTTCCTGGAGCTTTCGGACACTGCCCTCGAAATCCGGGGCCTTTTCCAGGGCCGTGGATTCCACGGTCTTGGCGATCAGTAATAACAGAACAATAGCACCAAAACCGCAGCTGATCACATCGAGAAAGGACAGGCTGATTTCCGGCACCAGTTCTCTACGTCGCTTGCGCATCTTGTCTACGCCCTCCTTACGGCCAGTCGCTGGCGGGGCTCAGAAAGGCACCCCGGCTCGCCACCGCCAGTTGCCAGAACAGTGCCGCCGCCATCGGGTCCCCCTCCATGGGAAAGAGGATGATATTCACCGGCGCGTCGGGCAGCGCCCGGGTGGCCTCATCGAAGAGTTCGACCCGCTTGCGTCCCGATACCGTATTGGCGGCGGGCGGTTTTCTGCCCTGGGTGGGCAGGCCGTCCGTGATCAGGAAAATATTGTCGGGCCCCTGCCGGAAGTCGCCGGCAGCGGAGAAGGCGTTGACCAGGCTGGTGCCGTCCCCCGGTACCCGCTCGCGCAGGGCCGCCACGGCCCGGTCCATGGCGGCCCGGTCGGCGGCGTCCTGCCAGGTGCCCGCGGAACCCTCGATGGCGGGTCGGACCGCGGTATTGAAGGTATAAACCTGGTAGCGGCTGCGGGGTGGCAGCTGGGCCAAAAGCCATTCCACGGTGCGCAGGGCCCGGCGCCATTTGTCCGCCCGGCGCCGGATGTCCTCGTCCATATTGCGCCGACGCAGGACATTGACGATATCCTCGGCGAGCATGCTCGCCGAGGCGTCCAGCAGGATCAGTACCCGTTCGCCGCCCAGCTTGAGGCCGGTTAGGTACTGTCGGTCGCCCTCGCCGACAAAGCGCCGGACATTGCGGTCGCGGCCCTGTTCCCGTTGCTCCGCCACTTCCCGCTCCATCTCCTCCACCTGCTTGCGCAGGCGGGCGATCTCGTCTTCCGGGTCGGACTGGACGCTCAGTTCCCGACGGGTTTCCTCGATACGGCCCACGATCCGCTTTGACAGGCCCCTGGCTTCGACGATCTGCTCCTCCATGCGGGCGAGACTGTTGCGCAACGCCACCAGGTCCTTTTCGCCGGTGCGGATCTCTTCCCGGAGCAGGTCCGCCTCGGCCCGCACACCGGGTTCGCCGGTGGCGCTGCCCACATCGTGCTTGAGGATCAGGAACAGCAGGGTCACGGCGCCGAAGCCGCAGGCCATGATATCCAGAAAAGAGAGGCTGAAGGGGTTGATGCGCCGCCGTTTCCTGGCCATATCAGGTGCCCGGTTCCACCTCGATGAATAGCAGGCGGCGGTCGCCGACGGTCAGGGTGTCGCCGCAGCGGGGCTCGGCGCTGCTCGCGTGCGCCAGGCCATCTTTACTGTTGTCGCTGATGTGGATTCGACCGTCGCGGCGCTCCACCAGTACGGGCGCTCCGGAAGACCGGGTGAAAACAACGTCTCCGTCGCGCCAGTCGATACCCAGTGCCGGCGCCAGCGGGTAGGCCTGATGCCCGCAAAGCAGGTGGGTGGGGATTTCGGGGCTCGGTTCCCGGGCGCCTGTCGTAGGGGCTTTGGCCGGCGCGGACCCGGCGGCCCGACCCGGCCGGTGCGGCAGGCGTGTGACGAAGTCCACCGATTCGCCGTCGCCGCAGATTGCTTCCAGGGTGGAGAGACAACCGCTAATGGCGCTGTCGGCAGCCAGGGGCGCGGCGCCCAGATAGTCGGCCAGGCCGGGCAGGCCGGCGGCGCGGTGGCTGGCCAGGAGGTGGTCCACTTTGCCGAGCCGCTGGAGCGTTGTCGCCAGTTTGCCAAAGCGATGTTCGGCATTCTCCAGCAGGCTGTTGCGGTGCAGTGTCAGGCGGAAGTCGCCCCTGGGGGTGGCCAGTTCGATTTCCAGCTCCGGGGTTTCGCGCAGGCGGGCCAGCCAGACCGGGAGCCGGTCGAACAGTTGCTGCTCGCCCTCGGCGGCATGCAACGGATCGTAGCGATAGGTGCGGATAAAGAGTTCGGCAATGTGCTGTGCCCAGCCGTTGTAGAGGGCCCTGAGGCCGGCCTCGGGCACCACCTCCAGCGCCAGACGTTCAACCGTCGTGTCCACCGCCAGGCGGGTTATCACCGCCTGGTGCAGCTGGATGTCCAGATGATGAACTTCTCCGGTCCAGGGCCCATGGCTGGCAGCGGCCACGGCGGCGTCCACCAGGCCCGCCGCCCTGGCGGGCAGAGCGGCGGTAAGGCCGAGCAGCACCGAGAGCTGGTCCCGGGAAAAGCTACCGGGTACGGCAAAGAGTATTTCGCCCGGCTGTCCCAGTGCCTCGAACAACCGGCTCAACTGGGCAAAGGCCAGGTCGGCATGGTGCCGGGCGTGCCGACTGTCAGTGGGAAGGGGAGCCAGGTTAAGCTGGTGCCAGAAGTGATTGAACGTCTGCTGGGGTTGCAGCCAGGCCCGGGCCAGGGCCTCGTCGCCGGTGGCGATGCCGCCTTTTTCCAGAACTGCGTAACCGGCGGTGGCGATCAGGGTACCGTCGGGTGCCAGGCAGCGGATGTCGCTGTCCACAAGCTCGATAATAGCGGGCCTGCGGGTGTTGGTGTCGGCTCCGTTCACGCCGTCGGGCCCTCGTGTTTGAGGTGGCGAATGAGGTTGCGGTCGCAGTAGCTGTGTGTCTCCAGTACCAGCCGTTCCTGGATCAGTTGCAGTTGATACATGAGGAACATCACCACGATGCTGATCACCAGGGCGATGAAGGTGGAATTGAAGGCCACGCCCAGGCTTGCGGTGACCCCGGCGATATCGCCCTGCACGGCTTTGTGGGCCTGGCCCAGGGCCTCGCCAATGCCGCGCACCGTACCGATAAAGCCGATGGAGGGGATCGCCCAGGCAATGTAGCGGACCATGGCCAGTTCCGAGTCGAGCCGTTCATTCTCCGTTTCGCACACCTCGCTGACGGCACCGGAGACCGCCTGGATGCTGCCGGTGGCACTGAAGCGCTGGAGCGCCGCGCTCAGGGCCCGGGGCAGCAGGTAATTCTGCTGGTGGCGGGGCAGGGCCTCGATGGGGCGGGCCAGCTGGCGGGCGTCCTCGGGCAGGATGCGGGTACCCTCGGAGACGTTGATCATGGGTGTGTCGAGCAGCCGGCGTTCCTTCAGGGTCAGCCGTGTCTTGTAGCCCATGATCGCCATGGCCCAGAGCATCAGCACGAAACAGGCTTCCTGCTCGTAATCCTTGACGACAATATAGAAGGAGCGCTCGGCCACATAGGGTTCGCCGGCGGCCTCCCGTTCCAGTTGCGCTTCCAGCTGGGCGCTGGCGGCGGGACGGATAAGGGTGACATAGAGACCGTGCACCAGAATCAGGGCGATGATCAGGGCGAAAAGTTGAAAAATGAATTCCTGGTTCCTGTAGACGGTCATAGGGACGATTTCCTTTTTTATATATCCACCGGGAACGGCACCGACAGGTCTTCGGATATCTCTTCCGATGGCTTGAAGGTCACGTCCGGCCGGTCGGGGGACACGTTATTTTCCCGGCTTTCGCCGGGCGGGTTGTCGGCCTGGCTCGTTTCAGCCGCCTCTCGCCCGGATTCCGGCAAATTATCGCCCGGCGTGCTGTCGGACGGTTGCTGGGCCCGGACAGCCATTCCCGGGACGATCAGCAGGATGGCTATCAGGAGCAGGGTTGCGAGGCGTTCTGAGCTCATGGCTGGATCTCTGTCGGCGTCATTATTTCACATAACGGGCGATTCGAAAGCCCAGGTCGTCGCGGCCATCGAGGCCGTAGTCCCGGAAAGACAGGCGCAACTCGGTAATGGAGCCGTGGCGCCAGCTGGCGCCGCGAATCACGCGCAATTCGCCGGTGTCCGGCCCCAGGGGATCGACTTCCGCCTTGCTGCCCAGGCTGGCCTCGATGCCGTAGTAATCGTGGAGCCATTCCGCGGTATTGTGGCCGAGCCCGAAGAGCCCCTTGTCGTTGGCGGGGAAGGCATCCACGGGTGCGGAGACGGCAAAGCCATCCCGATACCCGGAAATAATGCGGCCAACGATTTCCCGGGCACTGAGGTCGGCGAAGTTGCCGGCCTTGGGCGGTGGCGGGAAACCGTCTCCCCAGGGGAATTTTTTGGAGCCGTTTTCGGTTATGCGGGCGGCCCAGGCCCATTCGGCTTCTGTGGGCAGGCGGTAACCGTTTGCGCCGGCCTGGATGCCGGTCACCTTGTTGTCGCTGATCTGGTAGAAAGGGGTCAGGCCGTCCTTTTCGCTGAGCCAGTTGCAGTAGCGCACCGCATCGAGCCAGCTCACTCGCACGGCCGGGCGCTGCGGCGTATCCAGTGTTTTGCCGCCGGCGTGGCTGGAACTGTGGGTGGCCCGGAACTGCTTGTACTGGGCGTTGGTGACTTTGGCGACCGCCAGATAGAAGGGTTGCTCGAGGCGCACGGTGCGGACCACTTCATTGGCGCGCCGGCCCTGTTCCCGGCGCGAGGAGCCCATGTCAAAGGTGGTTTCGGGCCGGAATAGCTTCAGGGTCTGTCCGGCACCGGTGCGGACCTGTTTTGGGGTGCTGCGCCAGCGGGCCTCCTCTTCGGTGAGCAGCGAGAAGCGCAGCACCTGCTCCAGCCCGGGCTGGGGAGTGACTGTTTTGGCTTGGGGAGCAAAGCCCTCCTTGCGCACCTCGATGCGGTGGGCCCGGGCCGGCAGTTCCAGGACATCCCCGGAAGAACCCTGTCGCTTGCCGTCGACATAGACATCGCCACCGCCGGGCTCGCTGACAACGCGGACCGTACCGGTGCGCGCCTGGAGGTCGACAGTCACGGATTGCTCTTCCCCGGAGGCCAGGGTCAGGGTTTTTTCGGCGGTGCGGTAGCCATCGAGAAAGAGGCGCAGGGTATGGGGCTGGCCGGGGGACAGCGCCAGTTCCAGGGGGGTTCGTCCCCGGTATTCGCCGTTGACGGTGACCGAGGCGCCGCCGGGCTGGCTGTTCAAGTGGGCGATAGCGTCGGCGGGCTCCAGTTCGACGGTATCCAGGGTCCGGGTCTGCCCGGCCTCGACGGCCAGGGTGCGCTCCCAGGTCTTGTGCCCGGGCAGGGTCAGGGTGACGGTTTCCCCGCTCGACAATACCGGCGCTGCCAGGGGCGTGGTGCCCAGCGTTTTTCCGTCCACGGTAACCCTGGCGCCGCCCGGGTTGCTGCTCAACCGGATCGTGCCCCAGGCCGGCTTCAGGGTGACCGCCACTTCCTGGGTGATATCCCGGCCTGCCACGTCGATCTCCAGGGTTTCGGAAAAGTAGCGGGGATGTTTAAGGGTCAGGGTATGGGTGCCCGGTGAAACGCTGTCGAGGGTGACGGGCGTTCGCCCCCGGCTTGTGTCATCCAGCAATACCAGGCTGCCCGCCGGTTCGCTGGTAACGGCCAGGTGGCCGGGTTCTTTCTCCAGGGTCACAAGGAGTCGCTGGTTGTCCGCCTCCGTCACCGTAAAAGCTACTTCCCGGCCGAGATAACCCTCGGCATCGACATACGCCCGGTACTCGCCGGGGCGCAACAGGTAGTGATCGCCAAGATTGACGACAAGACCGCCGGACAGGGAAACCGATGCCTGGGGAGGTTCGGTTTCCAGGGTCAGGGAGCGCGCTGTGAACAGGAAGGCGAGGACCGCAATGCCGAGCACGGCCAGGGTAGCCAGGACAACCGCAGCCGCGCGGATCCGCCGGCGCCGGCGGGTGGGTGGGCCCGACAGCGGCTCGAAAGCGGTGGGTTCGATGCCCCGATCCTGTCCGGATTTCCGCTCCGTCATCAAACCGGTTCCCGGCAGGCAATGGTCACCCCGGTCTGCTCGGAGCTGTGCACTTCGAATTCAACGCGCACATCCCTGTAGCCTTCTCGGGTACCCACCGCTACGTAGCGACCGGGTTTGAGGGCAATCCGCCGGGTGTCGAAGGTGCCCAGTTTGCCTACCCGCAAGAGCGTGACCCGGGTCTTGTTGTCCGAGTGCAGGGTGACGGGGACCGGGTCGGCAGACGATTCAAGGGCATCCGCGAGCGCCTGTTTCTGCCGGGCAAGCCGGGGCCCGGGGTTTTCGATACTGCGGGCATCCTCGAGCAATTGGCGGGCATGGCGGGCCACCGCCGGCTCACCCAGGCGCAACGGATCGGCCAGGGTTTTTTCCAGGCCCGCATCCAGTTCCGCCCGGGCGCGACTTCGGATCAGGCCGATGCGGGCATCCATCACGCTTTCCCGGTCGAGAATCTGCTGGTAGAGGTCCAGTGCTCCGGACCACTGTTCCCGGGACTCCAGGTCACGTGCCCGGGCCAGCCGCTCCCGGATCCAGCGCTGGTCGAGCTGGTTGCGGGCCTGGTTGAGACCGTCCCGCGCCTCGCTGCTGTCGGACTTGAGCTTGAGGGCGGCACGGAAGGCGTCAGCCGCCTGTTCCGGTCGGCCGGCCTGGAGAGCGGAGAACCCGCGGCTCATGGCCCCGGCAAAATCCCTGTCGAGGATCGCCTGTTCGAGATCCGCGAGTTTTTCGTCGGCCTCGGTATTGGCCGGGTCACGCTGACGGGCTTCCCGGTAGAGTTCCAGGGCGCGCTGCCAATCCCCGGCTTCCCGGGCGCTGTCGGCACCGGCAATCAACGAGCGGACCGCCGGCAATACGCGCGCCCGCTCCAGGCCTTTGCGGGCCGTCTCTTTGTCGGGTTCGATGGCGAGTACGTGCTGGAAGGCCTCAGTGGCCCTGTCGGCGTCGCCGGCCGCCAGCGCGGACTGTCCGCGCTCGAGCGCCGTGGCCACCTCCCGGTCGATGCGGTTTTCCAGTTCGGCCAGGGCTTGATCGGCGGCCTGATACCGGTCCAGGGCCGGACCGAATTCCCGCTTGCGATAGAGGGCGTCCCCCTCGGCGGCCAGGGACAGGGCGCGCTCATAGTCTTCACGGCCCCATTCTTTGACATTTTTCCCCTCCAGGAAACCCTGCTTTTCCAGGACCCCCGCCAGCACTTCCTGGGCATTTTGCCTGGCCTTGGCCAACTGGGCTTCCCGGAACGGCGACTCCTTGACCGGTGCCGGGGCAGTCCTCTCCGCTTTCGGTCCGGTGGTATCGGGCTGGATATAGCGGGGCAGGATGAATATCACCGCTGCCACGGCCAGCAGCGCCAGGATCAGGGACGGCAGTAACCAGCGGTTGCCGTTGCCGATTGTGTCGGGCTTGTCTCCCGCAGCCCCGCTGGCGGGGCGGGTGAGATCGACATCCGCCGGCGCGATGTTCTTGAAATCGTTGTCGTCAACCATACTTCTCGTTCGGGTTGCTCGTCGACACGCCGATCAGATATCGCCTCTCTCGGTTTCGTACATTTGCTGCAGGATGTCCTTCCATTGTTCGTACTGGGCCTCGGCGTTCCCGGTCAGGGTGATGGTGCGATCCTCCAGCTCGATCACCTGGGGCTCGATTTCCGCCTCCAGAGATTGCCCGAGTTCCGCCAGGGCTTCAATATGCATCTGGGCTTCCTGCTTTTTGGCCAGGGCACTCTTGATGAGCATACCCCCGGCGCCGGCGGCCATCATGCCCCCCACCTGGCTGGAGCCGTCGCCGGTAGCGGCGGCGATTCCCGCCGCCACAGCGGCAATACCACCGATCAGCCGGGCCTTCGACTGGCGCTGCAGTTCCCGGGCGGCGATCACGTCCTCGTAGCTGGAGGCGCGCCAGGTCTGGTACGGTTTGTCCATGCGCCTTGAAAAAGCGTTGTAATGCTCCTGGAGCGTGTCGATAAACAGGTAGTCCCGGCGACGGATACGTTCGATGCGCGCCAGCAGGGGGTCGTTTTCGGCCGGCAGGCGAAGGATTTCCAGTTCCCCCTTGCGGTTTTCCCTGAGGTAACCGCTGTAGGCGTCCGGTGCAAAGCGCCGGGCGAAGCGCAGTTCCGAGATCAGGCGCAGTTCCTCGGCCCGCTCCGGAGGCAGATTGTGCTGTTTCTTGAGCAGTTCATTGGCGATGCGGTTAAAAAGGCCCTGGAAGGGGTCCCGCTCGCTTTTCCGGCGGCCGTCGTAGGCATAACTGCTGACCACCTCCTCGTAGTCCTTGTCGAGCCAGAGCCGGCCGCTGGTATCCCGGGCTTCAATGGCCAGGGCCAGGCGCTCGCCGTCGGAATGCAGGATCTTGCCCCGGACGTAGAGGTCCACCACCGTGTCCCCGCTGGGAATGACCCTCACCGGCCCCCAGGCGCCGCTGCGTTGCAGAGTCTCCACCAGCTGGTCGGCGAAATAGCGTGATTCGGCATTTCGCACCTCGGGAAACAGGGACTGGCCCTCCTCGACATCGTCCAGTCCCGGATCGAAGGTGAGCACTCCCACGTCCAGCAGCCGGCTTTCGGGGATCAGGGCGGTCTCCTGGGCCAGGGGCTCGAAGGCGGTGGACTTGACCGTGGTGGAACCGCAACCGGTCACCAGTAAGGCCGTGAAGAGAAGCGTCGCGATTGTCGTCAGTGAGCGGCCCATCAGTTGCCCCGCTGTTGGTTTTTGTATTTGCGATACTCTTCCCAGAGTTTTTCCCGCAGTTCCGGATCTTCCTCGTTCATCGCCGCTTCCCGAATCTGTCGCGCGACGATGTCGTCATCGCTGCCGTCCACCAGGTCCGGGGGCACGCCGCCGTCGCTGGTGGCGGAGGCCACGGCCGGACCACTGGCCTCTCTTCCGCCGGGCATTGGCGGCACGGTGCTGTCTGCATCCCGGTCGCCGGCACCACCGGGCCCCTGCCCGCCGCTGCCGGGCTCGGACAGGTCGGCCTCCTCGAACAGGGGACCGTCAGCGCCGTCGCCGCTGCCACCGGCAGGCTCATCCTCGATATTGGCGTCTTCGCTGACCTGTACGGCCCGGCGCTCGGTGAGAATCATGCCGTCGAACACGGCCAGGGACTCGTCAAGTTGCTCGTCCAGAACACCGATACGCTCGCCGGCCGTTGCCGGCCCGGAAGCCCGGGAGTCGCCCGGTGAACCGCCGGCGGCGCCCTCTGCCACTTCCTCGCCGGAGACGGAAGCCTCACCCCGCGGGCCGCCTGCGGTTTCATCAAATCCGCCCTGTCCGGTTGCGGGGCTCTCGCTGCCGGTATCACCCGGAGTTTGTCCGGGCAGCGAGGCTGTCCCGGTGCTGTCGCCGGTTGCCGGCGGGGAGGGTTGCCGGGAGGAGCTTTGTTGGCCCGTGCCGGTGGTTCGGGAGGTACTTTGTGTGTCGGCCTGTGGCCCGGCCTCGGTGCTGTTGTCGCCGGAAGGCATCGGCGGTGCCCCCGGGACCGACTGGCCGGCCGCGGTCGACCGGCTTGCCGATGATGGCTGGCTCCGGGAAGCAGTCTGGCTCTGGCTCGACGGCGAACTGCTGGACGTCTGTGGCTGCGAGCTGCTCTGCTGTTGTTGCTGGCTTTGGCAGGCGCTCAGCAGCAGAGTCGCTAGCGCCAGGAAAAAGAGTCGGTAAATCATTGGGCCTCTGTCAGGTAGAGTTTGAGGGGCACTTCTTTGGTGGCGACCACCTGCCCGTGTTCCAGGCGCGGGCGGAACTTGCTGTATTTGAGCGTTCTCACGGCGGTGCGGGCCAGGCCTTTGTCATCGGACGGGTGGGTTTCCAGAACCTGGATCTCATCGGCATTGCCCCGGTCGGTAATCGTCATCACGACCCTGGCATATTCGGACGGGGCAGAGACTCCCCCCCGATCATCGATCCCCGCTACGGGCTGGAGCATACGGGGTTGCCCGAACAGTTCGTCGAGTTTATGTTCCGGCACCCCGGCCTCGGCGAGCGTTTTCCAGCCATCCTCGTAGGCCTGGCGGGCGGAAGAGTAGCGGCCGAAGAGCAGGTACCAGTCACCCAGTTCAGCCAGGGCATCTGCTTTTTGCCTGGGGGTGGAGTCCGGGTCATTGAAGACGATATCGATGATCTGCTCGTGCGCGCTGCGTCCGTTGCGGTAGCTGTTGATCATCAGGGTTTCTTCCCGGGAGGGCGGTTCGGGAAATCCGTCGGCGCTGGTGGTCGTGAAGCGGAAGCTTTCGCCGCTGCCCCCGGGAAACTGCTGGTGATGCAGGGCCAGCAGGTAGTTGATGGTCACCATGTTGTGCAGTAAAGGCAGTACGCGCACCTCGCTGGACGAGGGTGATACGGCGGCGAGATTGAGGGCATTTTCGGTAAAGTTGTGTGACGACACCAGATGAAAAAGCCCTTCGCGCTGGGGTTGGCGGGCGTAGGCCCGGATGTGCCACTCGCTGATTTCCTCGAGCACGGGAAGCAGGTGCGGGTCGTCATTGCCGTAAGTGCCGGCATAGATCCGGTACAGGTCCTGATATTGGCGCGAAGCACTGATGGGGTCGCCGACGGCCTGGTAGGTTTCTATCATGCCCCGGATCATGGGTTCCTGGCTGAGGCTGTAGATGCCGTTATTGACCCGGCTGATGTGCATGGCCCGCTGATAGGCCTCCAGGGCCCGAACATACTCGCCGGCGTTGTGCAGAGACCTGGCCATACCCAGGACACTTTCCCCAAGGAGGGGGCTGTAGGTGCTGCCGCTGATTTCCTGGGCCCGCACCTGCGCCAGGTAGGTGTCGACCCGCTGCCGGTTGAACTCCCGTTCGCCGAATGCCACTTCCCGCGGAGCGACCGCCAGGGAGAGTCCGTCCGTTTGGGTAGCGCCGGCATCTCCAGCCGGCGATGAGCCCAGTGCGGGAGAGACAGCGAAGATGGCGCAGGCCAGCGCCGGGATCGTGTTTTTCTTTCCAGGGAGGAAGGGTTTATTGATAGACATGTCCGAAACACCGAATATCAAACTGAATCTGTTACATCATGCAGTCCCGCTTTTATGAGACTGCGCCATCGGGAGTCGACATTGTCCGCCCTATAAAAACTGTTAATGTCCGGCTTCGTTGTTATGCTTGATTGTTCTTTTGCCACACGCACAGAGTATAGACAAAAAAAGGCGCGGGATGTTCACAACACTGTTCAACGTTATCGCCCCGGTGGTGCTTTGTCTCGGGGTCGGCTTTGTCTGGGGGCGCAGCCGGGTCGCGTATGCCCATGAGTTTGTTACCCGACTGATTATCCTTATCGGCGCTCCCTGCCTTATCGTCTCTTCCATCAATGGCAGCAGCCTGGCGACAAACGATTTTCTGACCATGGCGGGACTGACGCTGGCCATGATGGCGGGTTCGGCGGTGGTCGGTATCCTGGTATTCCGGCTGGCGGGCCTCGACGTCCCTTCCCTGTCAGTGGCGGTGATTTTCTCCAATGCCGGCAACATGGGGCTTTCCCTGAGTCTGTTCGCTTTCGGCAGGGACGGGCTCGCCCTGGCATTGATAATCTTCGTCACCATGTCGCTGACCCAGTACACCAGCGCCGATCTGGTGCTCAGCCGTGAGGGGTCCCTGGCCCGCCGCTTTGCCAGGATTGCCCGTCAACCCCTGGTCTACGGGGCTCTGGTGGCCTTCCTGCTTATTGTCACCGGCTGGAAACTGCCCCCGTCCCTGGCCAGGACCACCGGGCTGCTGGGTGACATGACCATTCCCCTGATGCTGCTCACCCTGGGGGTATCCTTGGCGCGGCTGGAGGCGGGTGACTGGGCGGCCGGGGGCCTGATCGCCGTGACCCGCCTGGGCGGGGGACTGCTGGTGGGGCTCGGGGTCGTCTGGCTGTTCGGTGTTTCCGGACTGGCCGCCAAGGTGCTGGTGCTCCAGTCGGCCATGCCGTCGGCGGTTTTCAATTACCTGCTGGCGCTGAAATACGATCGCCAGCCCGGCGCCGTTGCCAGCGGTGTCGTGATATCGACTTTCTGTTCCTTCGTCACCCTGCCAATCGTTCTCACTTTTCTGCTGTAGACTGGGCGGCGGGCGAGGTGAGGAGCCAAGTGCGATGCTGACATTTGCCGCGACAGTGTTATTGACGTTTTTGGTGGTGCTGGCGGCCCTCTACGGTTTCTGGAAGCTGGGTCCGCCGGTTTACTGGCTGGAGCGCCGGAATGTCATCGCCTTGCTGGATATGGTGATGGCCGGGGAAGCCAGTGAGTCCGACTGGCATGTCTTCACCGGTGTGCCCATCCGCCACAACCCGGAGTTGGAGGCGATCCAGCGCCGCTGCCTGGAAATTGCCGAGAGAGAATATGTGGGCGGCCGGGGTTACCTCTTCACCGAAGCCGGAATCGAGGAGATCCGGGAGTTGCTGGAAGATATCCGGCGCCGGGAAGAGGCGGGAAACTCCGGATAGCACGGACGCGTGGGAAGTCATCCCGCCGGGGTCGCCATGCGTTCGCCGCGATTCCGGCCGGGGTACCGCGCTATTCGGCCAACCGGAATGAGATGGGAATGGGAATCGTCAGGATGTCGTCCGCCATTGCCTCGGTGAATGCCGGGTAGGGCGCGGCTGTCTTGATGGCCCGTTTTGCCTCCCAATCCAGCGCGCGATGGGAGGAGCTCTCGGCAATGGCCAGATGGCGAATATCG
Source organism: Cellvibrionales bacterium UBA4495 (assembly GCA_002388905.1). Taxonomy (GTDB): domain Bacteria; phylum Pseudomonadota; class Gammaproteobacteria; order Pseudomonadales; family Porticoccaceae; genus DGNJ01. Next base: position 20,911 of record DGNJ01000103.1, on the reverse strand, counting down.
CCGGAGCGCTCCAGCTCCAGGTTGACCCGAACGCTGCCCTGCTGATTCCGCCGTATGGCGCTGTCGGGGTAGCGCACCGACTGATAGATCCGCTTGATCACTTTCGCCACGTAGGCCTGTTGGGCCATGACGGACCTGACAGAGAGGCTGGTGGCCCGGCGGCTGTCCGCCCGGTCGATCATGGCTGCCTCTATGCCGCTATTGCCGAGGCTGGCCAGTTTCGGTTGGTCGGCCATGGTCTCCTGCGCGGCCTTCCTGTCCGGTGCCTGGGCCATGCTCTGGATCCCGCCGGTGGTTGCCGCCGGCTCTGCAGTCTGGGCCGGTTGGCGATTTTCGACGGAAGATGCCGGTGCCCTGGTGCCCGGGGCGGCCGGTGCCGCCTGTTCTGCACTGGCGGATTGGGGCGAGGGGGCCGGTTCGGTGGTAATTCCCGCCAGTTGGCGGGATGTTCCGGCGCTGTTGTCATCATTTGCCGGTTCGGTTTCGGCACTGGCGGTTTCCACCCAGCCCTGGACCGCGTTTACTCTCTCGACAGTGGGGGAAATGCCGGCAAACCTTGCGGCCAGCCCGCTTTCCCCTTCCGCGCCGAGAATTGCCTGCTTGAACTGGGTGGAAGGGGGTACGGGCCCGATCCAGGCCGACAGGAACAGGTTGAAAAGGCTCCTGGAGCGGTTGGCAATCAGTTCGGTGCCGTTGACCGATACCGACGTCCCCCGGTCGGGTTCATAGTGAATGGTCACGCTGTCGCCCGGATGCATCCCCCCCCGGAATGTCGAGAGGACCGCTGCCAGCTCTTCGGCCGCTCCGGTGACGGTATCCTTGCTGTTGTTGATGGCGATGCCCTGCATCCATCCGTTTACCCAGCGGCGGTCCGACATGGAATCCACAAAGCGGATTTCCATGGTCTTGGCATTCTGGTCGGCGAAGATAGCCCGGGGATCGTCCCGTCTGGTGTTCAGTGACAGTCCGCCCAGGTAAATAACATTGCCGAATTCCCGGTAGGCGGCGACACCGTTGATATCCACGGCGCCGGTAACACCCGGCACAGCGGCCAGGACCGCAGTGATCAGGACCGTCAGGATTCCGTATAAAATGCGCTTCCCTGTATGCAATGTCAGATCCCTCCTTTTATTTATAGTACCCGGTGGCGCTCGTTATTTCCCCAGCATCCGGCTTTTTACTGCGTGCGAGGATAAAATGCAATGGGCCCGGAGGCGACGGATTTCACATTTTTGTCAAATAATTGTGTCGTTGGGGAATGTGGTCCAGTACTCGCCGTGTCCCTGTCGGCACTGCAACGGTGGCGATTCTCGGTTAACATTGGTGGCAGATACAGGGACGTGAAAATGACCAGGGAGCGGTGACGGATGCCATGGCCCTGGCTGCGGCTGACTTTTACCATCGCCACCCCGGATCGACGCATTTATCATGAAAACAGACAATGCATCCTCTCTCACCAGTGAGGAACTGGAGCGCAAACTGTCGACCTTGCCCTATTTCAAGGAAGTCCGTCGCCACGACGAGGATCAGTTCCGGCTGCTGATCGAGCACTCCCGGCTGCTTTTACTGGAACCGGGCGAGTACCTGGTTCGCAAGGGCGACAAGGATCGGGCCCTGTACTGCCTGGTTCGCGGCGAGCTGGAGGCCTGTGCCGACGACAATCGGGATTCGGTGCTGGGTACCTTGAGGCCCGGCGAGGTTTTCGGGGAGACGGCACTGCTGCGAAAATCGGCGCGAACGGCTCATATACGGGTACCGGAGTCGGGGCGGCCGAGCACGGTTTTCGCCACGGACTTCAGCGTACTCCTGGAGGATGACGGCGGGGCCAGTCTTAAAACCCAGCTGATTTTTTACCGCCAGATGGTGCATATGTTGCGCTGGCGTAACGATGCCTACAAAATCCGGTTTCCCGATAGCCCGCTGGCGAGGGAGCCCTATTTGTTGCGTCCGTTCAGCGGCACGCCGGGCACACGGGAGGAACTGCTTGCCCTGCGCACACAGGCCGAGTATTTATCGGAGCGCCTGGTGTCACTGAACAGGGAACTGGGTCAGTTACGCACCGGCACCTGATTTTTCGGCCCGGGCGCCAGCGGCATCGAATAAAAAGCGAATGGATCCGGAGCAAAAAAGCTACATGGACCTGCCTCGATAGTGAATCGCAACGTCAAGATAGCCCTCGCCATTGCGGCGATCCTGGTGATCTGGTTTGCCACCGGCCTGCTCGGTAATGGTCCGCTGACGCGGACTCCGGCCGACTCGCCCGCAACCGGGGAGGATCGTTTTCTGGTGCGTGTCGAACACGCGCGGGCCGTCGATTACCGCCGTCGACTGTCGGTCCGGGGGATCAGCGAGCCCAATCGTTCGGTCCGGCTCAAGGCTGAGATCAGCGGCCGGGTCGTCGCCGTGCCCGCTGCCAAGGGTCGGCCCGTGTCGGCGGGCGAGGTGATCTGCCGACTTGCGGAAGAAGACCGGCAACAACAGTTGACGGAGGCGCGCTCCGCCCTGGAGCGGGCCAGGATGGAATACCAGGGTGTGTTACGCCTGAAAAAAAGCGGCCTGCAATCCGAGATCGAGATTGCCCGGGCCCGGGAGGCCGTGGACCGGGCCGAGGCACAACTCAAACGCCGGCAACTGGCGGTGGCCAACCTGGACATCGAGGCGCCTTTTTCGGGGTATCTGGAAGAGCGTTACGTGGAAGTCGGTGACTACCTGGCGTCGGGCCAGCCCTGTGCCCGGGTTGTGGAAATCGATCCCCTGAAAGTACTGGGGCATGTTGCCGGGGATAGAATTGCCATGATCCGGGAAGGCCAGGCCGCCAGCATCGATTTTGGCCAGGGTGTCGAGCGCCGGGGCCGGGTCACTTATGTTGCCCGTACGCCCGATCCCGATACCAAGACCTACCGGGTGGAATTGCAGACTGATAATCCCGGGGGACGCCTCAAGGCGGGCACGGCCGTCAATATCAGTATTCCCCTGGACAGTATCGAGGCCCACCGGGTGCCGTCGGCGGTGTTGTCCCTGAACGATGCCGGCGATCTGGGGGTATACCTGGTGGACGACGATAATACCGCCCGTTTTGCCGAGGTCATGATCGTGGGCGAGGATGCCCGGGGCGTCTGGGTGTCGGGCTTGCCCGAGACCGCCACCATTATCACCCTGGGACAGGAATATATCAGCGCCGGCCAGACCGTGGCCATCGAGGACGGCGGAGAGGCGGGATGAAATTCCTGCGCCTGGCCATCGAGCGCAGACGCGCCACCCTGGTGATCATGGCGTTCGTGGTGCTGGCGGGTCTTGTGGGCCGCGGCGCTGTCCCCATTGATATCAACCCACCGGTCAATGCGCCGTTCGTGCTGATCATGGTGGCCTACGAGGGCGCTTCCCCGGAGGACGGCGCGCGCCTGCTTGTTCGCCCCATGGAGAAGGAGTTGAAGGGGCTGGCCGGCCTTGAGGAAATCACCGCCACGGCCCGGGAGGGCAGTGTCCTGGTGGTGGCCGAGTACGAGACGGGCATGGACATGGACGATGCCCTGGACCGGACCCGGGAAGCCGTGGACCGGGCCAAGGCCGAGTTTCCCGATGGCTACGAGGAGCCGGTGATCGACGAAGTGGCGGCCATGCCCAATCCGGACCTGGTGGTCAGTTTTTCCGGGGAGGGCCTGGACGAGCGGGAACTGTTCCGCACAGCCACCTATTTCCAGAAAAAGATCGAGAGCGCGCCCCTGGTCATGGATGCGCCCATGGTGGGCGACCGGGAAGAGGTGGTGGAAGTCATCATCGACCCGGCGCGCCTCGAATACTACAACCTGACGGCACCGCAATTGCTGGCCACCGTGCGTGCCAACAACCTGCTGGTTCCCGCCGGTGAATACGACGCCGCCAGTGGTCGTTTCGGCGTCAAGATACAGGGACTGCTGGAGACGCGGGAGGATGTGGTCAACCTGCCCGTTGTCGCCAATGACGCCGGCGTGGTGACCCTCGGGGAAGTGGCGAGGGTCCGCCGTACCTTCAAGGAGCCGGAACAGATCACGCGCATGAACGGTCGCCGCAATATCGCCATTGAGATCTACAAGCGCACCGGCGAGAGCACGGTTGAGGCGGTGGACAACGTCAAGGCGGTGATCGATGCCAACCGCGACAAACTCGGGGCCGTGCGTCTCGACTACTTCTTCGATTCCTCCGCGCACTCCCGGACCATGGTCAACGAATTGCAGGGCAATATCATCACTGCCGTCGTTCTGGTGCTGATCGTGGTGGTGGCGGCCATGGGGGTCAAATACGGGCTGCTGGTGAGTTTCGGTATTCCCTTCTCCCTGCTGGGCACCATTGCCGTTATTTACCTGCTGGGATATACCTTCAATTTTATGGTGATGTTCGGCTTGCTGTTGGCTCTGGGGATGCTTATCGACGGGGCCGTGGTGATTGTCGAGTTCGCGGAAAGGCAGTTTCGCCGGGGCATGACGCTGGTGAATTCCTACCTGCTCGCCGTCAGGCGCATGGCGCCGCCGGTGATCGCCTCCACCGCCACCACCCTGGCTGTCTTTATTCCCCTGTTGTTCTGGCCGGGCATAGCCGGGGACTTCATGAGCTACCTACCGGTCACCGTCAGCATCGTTCTGCTCTGGTCACTGCTTTATGCGCTGTTGTTTGCCCCGGTGCTGGGGGTGGCGCTGGGACGTCTGCACAATCGCACGCCAGCGACGCCGCCGGATGACGAAGCACAGGAGCAGATAGTCCTGGACAGTGACGACCTGTCCCGGCCCGGGCGCTGGTATGCCGGATTCATGGAGCGGGTGCTCGATCATCCCCTGCGCACCCTGGTGTTGAGTCTCGCTGCCCTGGTGGCTATCTATGCCGGCTACGGGACTTTCGGCAAGGGCCTGATCTTTTTTACGGAAACCGAGAACCAGTACGGGTACGCCTATGTGCGGGCGAGGGGCAACCTCCGGGTCGAGGACATGGATGTCCTGGCGCGGCCCGTGGCCGAACGCATCGAGCAGATCCCGGGGGTCAAGGCCGTGTTTGCCGTCGCCGGCAGGGGCGGCATCTCCCTGCAGGCGAACCGGGACAAGGCCAAGGACGAAATCGCCAGCATCCTCATCGAACTGGAGGACGCCGATCGCCGGAACATTTCCAGCCGGGCCATTTTTGCCCGTATACGCGAGGCGATTCAGGGCTTTCCCGGTATCATCACCTCGGTCGAGATGGTCGAGGGCGGTCCGCCGGTGGGCAAGGATATCCAGATCCAGGTGGGGTCGGAGGACGAGCAACGGCTCTACGAGATCGCCCGGCTGGTGCGCTCCCACCTGGATGGCATGGCCGGGTTGCGGGACGTGGAAGACACCCTGCCTTTGCCGGGTATCGAGTGGCGGATGGTGGTGGACCGCCCCCGGGCCGCCATGGCGGGAATAGACGTATCCCAGGTGGGGCAGATGCTCCAGCTGGTGACCCAGGGCATCCGCGTGGGCGAGTACCGGCCCGATGACGCGGAGGAGGAAGTGGAGATCCGGGTCCGCTTTCCGGCCGGGGACCGTACCCTGGAGGCCCTGGACTGGCTCAAGGTGACATCGCCCCGGGGGCCGGTGTCACCGGCCGCCTTTGTCGACAAAGTGCCACAACAGCGGGTGGATAGCATTACCCGCATCGACCAGACCCGGGTAATCCTGATCAAGGCCAATGCCGCCGAAGGCGTACTTGCCGACAACAAGGTGAAGGAGATCCGCCAGTGGCTGGA
>DGNJ01000103.1:0-15095 GCA_002388905.1 Cellvibrionales bacterium UBA4495 | reverse complement strand
GCTGGTGCTGCTGGTGTTGCAGTTCAACAGCTTTTATCAGGCGGCGCTGATCCTCTCGGCGGTGATCATGTCCACGGCCGGTGTACTGCTCGGTCTCCTCCTCACCGGCAAGCCCTTCAGCGTGATAATGACAGGTACCGGTATCGTTGCCCTGGCGGGCATCGTGGTCAACAATAATATCGTGCTCATCGATACCTACAATTTCCTGCGCGGGCACCGGCCGGAACTCAGCCGGCGGGATGCGGCGCACCTGTCCGCCGTATTGCGGCTGCGACCGGTGTTGCTCACCACCGTTACCACCATTGTCGGGCTGCTGCCCCTGGCCAATGGCGTCAGTATCGACTTCGTGCAGCGCAATATCGAGGTGGGCGGCATGGTCGCGTCCTGGTGGGCGGCCATGTCCAGCGCCATCGTCCATGGCCTGACCCTCGCCACCCTGTTGACCCTGGTGGTCACGCCGGCCATGCTGTTGTTGCCGGAGATTGTTGCCGGATTTATCCGCCTGAAATTCGGCGGCCGCGAGCCCGTGGCCGGGTCGTCCTGACCAGGTCCTCCTGACCGGATCTTCCCCCTCCTAACAGAGACCTCCTTATATATGAGACCGTTGTTCACCGCCCTTTACTATCTGCTCACGGTCATCGCCTCCGCTCTCGCCCTCTGGCACCTGGGCCGGGACGGGCACCCGGTGTGGTTCGGTGTCCTGCTCACTTCCCTGCCTCCCCTGTTGCAGCGCATACGGCCCTACGNNGACCGGACCCCGCCCATCCACCACAAGGTGCGCCTGCCACTGGTGTCCCTTTTGGTCATGGTCGGCGCCGGCTGGGTCCTGCTGGTGGTGCCGGAGCGCGGCTCTGCCCTGTGGTTCACTCTTTCCTGCCTGGGCGGGTTCCTGCTCAATACCTACTGGGCCGAAGCGGAACTGACCGGGCCTGGAAGCGTATAAGGCGCCGGGAAAGCGGTATAATTCCCGGATGGACGCAGGGGCGGATGGTCGAAAAATTATTCACTGCGATTGCGATTGTTTCTTCGCTGCGGTGGAGATTCGCGACGACCCCTCGCTGGCCGAACTGCCCATTGCCGTGGGCGGTTCACATCGCCGGCGGGGCGTGATCGCCACCTGCAACTATCGGGCGCGGGAGTACGGTATCCATTCGGCCATGCCCACCGCCCGGGCGTTGCGCCTCTGTCCGGGCCTGGTGTTGATTCCCCCCGATTTCGAGAAATACCGGGAGGCCGCCATGGCGGTGCGACGGATCTTTCATCGTTTCACCGATCGCGTGGAGCCTCTGTCCCTGGACGAGGCCTACCTCGATGTCTCCGATAGCGAGCACTGCCGTGGCAGTGCGACCCTTATCGCCCGGGAAGTGCGGTCCGCCATCCGCAGGGAGGTGGGCATCACCGCATCCGCCGGCGTGGCCCCCAACAAATTCCTGGCGAAAATTGCCAGCGACTGGCGCAAGCCCGATGGGCTTTTCGTAGTGTGTCCGGATGACGTGGACACCTTTGTCAGTGGTCTCCCGGTGCGCAAGCTCTCCGGGGTGGGTAAGGCCACCGAGCGCAAGCTGGACCGGTTCGGTGTCGTTACCTGCGGCGATTTGCGGCGCATCGGATTGGCCGAACTGGTGGATGCGTTCGGCGCCTTTGGACACCGCCTGTACGAACTGAGCCGGGGCATCGATAACCGGCCGGTGATGGTGGAGCGTATCCGCAAATCCCTGAGCGTGGAGCAGACCTACGCCGCCGACCTGCCGGACCTGGACAGCTGCCTGGCCAAACTGCCGGAGCTCTTTATGCAGTTCCGGCAGCGCCTGCGCCGCCTGGATGATCGCTACCAGGTGACCAGGCAGTTTTTGAAAATCCGTTTCGACGATTTCACCATCACCACCGTGGAGCGCCATTGTCCCGGGGGCGTGGCCCTGGAAAGTTACCAGCGCCTTTGCGACGAGGGCTGGCGGCGTGGCACCCGGCCCGTGCGCCTGCTGGGTGTGGGGGTGCGCCTGGCGGACATGGCGCCCGGCAGCGGCGGGCGGCAGTTGGCACTGTTCGACGCCTGAGTCGGCGAATCAGTCCTATCCCGTTCCAGGGCACCGATTGACCTCGACGGTGATATGGGACAATTCGGTGAAACCTTCCAGCCGGGCCTTGTAGTCGTCCGGCGCTCCGGGCTCGTGGGTCACCAGGGCGGCGATGACCGCGTAATCCACCGGTCCCACTTTCCAGATGTGGAGATCGCTGACACGATCGCCGCTGTCTGCCTCCAGGGCCGACCGGATGCGCTTTTCCCGCCGATTGTCGATTTCGGCATCCAGCAGGATGGTGCTGGTCTGGCGCAGCAACCCCAGGGACCAGTGGCTGATTACCAGGGCCCCGACGATACCCATTACCGGGTCGAGCCAGGTCAGGCCCGCGTACTTGCCGGCGAGCAGGGCGACGATGGCCAGCACGGAGGTGAAGGCGTCCGCCAGCACATGCAGGTAGGCTGCGCGCAGGTTGTGATCGTGGTGATGGTGACCATCTTCATGATGGTGATGGCCACCCAGCAACAGGGCGCAGACCAGGTTGACCACCAGGCCTGCCACCGCTACCAGGATGGCCCCGTCAAACTGGATGGCGTGGGGTTTGACGAGGCGGCTGACGGATTCCAGCGCCATGATCAAGGCCACCACCGCCAGTGCCACGGCACTGGCGAAGCCGCCGAGGACGCTGACCTTGCCGGTGCCGAAGCTGAACCGGTGACTGCCCGCGTGGCGGCGCGCGTAGCGATAGGCGAACAGGGAAATGGCAAAGGCGGCGACATGGGTGCCCATGTGCCAGCCATCCGCGAGCAACGCCATGGAACCCCATAGCTGTCCGGCCATGATTTCGACGACCATGGTAATGGCGGTGAGCGCCAGCACCAGGCTGGTGCGGCGTTCGCCGCTCTCGTGGACGGCGGTGAAATCGTGGCTGTGTCGCCATTGGTCGAGCTTGTCGGAATGCATTGTCGAAACCTGTCTGTAATGGGCGGCAGGGAGAATCCGAAAATAAGATCGGATCAGGTGTTTCCGGCAGTGTCGGTCCGGATCGTTGCGGCAAAACGGCGTGCGGTATCCAGGGCGGCGCTTATCCGCGAATTTCCCACTCCCAGGCCGCGCAGCTCCAGGGCGATGATCTCCTCGGCGCGGTTTAAATCCAGTCGGCCGGCCAGCGTTCGCCAAAGAAGGGTGTTGGCAAGGCCTTCGAGATAGATCCTTACGCTGGTCGGCGACGTTGGTTCTTCGCTCAACTTAACGATAGCCGTGCGGATGCACTCGGCTCCGGGATGTGTGTCGTCCTCGTTTTGCTCCCACAGACTGAAACCGCCGATTTTGGCGAGCACGGTGCCGATGCGGGGATGGTCCAGGCAAAAGCGCAGGTAGCCGTAGGTCGTGCAGGCAATAATCTCTTCCGGTGCCAGGCCCCGGGGAAGCCGCGATATGACTTCACGGGTGATTATCTCCCGTAGCATGCCGACAACGGCGTGCAGGACTTCTTCCCGGCAATGGAAATAGTTGTAGAACGTACCCCTGGCCATGCCCGCGGTGGCCATGAGGTCGTCGATGCTGCTGGATTCGAGCCCCTTTTCGGCAATGACGGTGATGGCCGCGTCGAGAATCGCGCACCGGGTGCGCTCCCGCTTGCTGGGCACCGGCCCTGTTTCTGCCCCCATGGCTGATTGCCCCCCGGCTCAGTTCGAATGGCGGTTATTGTTGTACAAATCCGCTTTATTGACAATATCGTCATTTTTGACGACAATGTCAACGTCAGTCGTTCCCACTATTCATTCCCTCACTGATCCAGGATGCCACCGGGTTCAGCCAGGATGCTTTTTATGAAACTGAATCGCGCGATTCCAGCCGTTGTTATTGTCTGGTCGGTGCTGGCGCTTGTTGCCTGTGGCGGTGACCAGGGCAGTGGACAACCTGCGCAAACGGCCCAGGAAGTCGGTTACACGGTAGTGGAAGAGCGGGAAGTGATCCTCTCCACGGAGGCGCCGGGGCGCCTGGAGGCCTGGCGGGTGGCGCAGATCCGGGCCCGGGTTCCCGGCATCATCCAGTCCAGGGAGTTCAGGCAGGGCAGCGATGTAGAGGCCGGCGAACTGCTCTATCGCATCGATCCGGCCCCGTACCGGGCTGCCTATAAACAGGCCAGCGCGTCCCTGGCCCAGGCGCGGGGCCGCCTGCTCAAGGCGGAATCCCGTCATGAGCGCTACCGGAAGCTGCCGGCAGAAACAGCGGTCAGCAAGCAGGAACGGATCGAGGCGAGAGCCGACTACGAAGCGGCGAAGGCCGCCGTGGCGGCTGCCGAGGCCGCGCTGGAAACCGCGGAGATCAACCTGGATTACACTGCCGTCGAGGCCCCCATCAGCGGCAGGATCGGCCGCTCCCTGGTCACGGAAGGTGCTCTGGTGGGAGAGGGGGAACCGACCCATCTGGCCACCATCCAGCAAATCGACCCCATCTATGTCAGCCTGACCCGGAGTGCCGAAGAGGTCCTCCGGTTACGCCGGGACCGGCAGACCGGTAAGCCGCTCGACCCGGATAGTGAACCGATGGAGGTGACGCTGCGCTTTGAGGACGGCAGCGACTACCCGCACCGGGGCAGGCTGCTGTTCGGCGAGGCGAGCGTTGACCCGACTACCGGCAAGATCAATTTCCGCGCGGAAATCCCCAACCCGGAAGGCTTTCTGCTACCCGGCATGTACGTGCGTGTAGGCCTCCGGCAGGCCCGTTATCCGCATGCGTTTCTTGTTCCTCAGCAGGCCGTGACCCGCAATGAGCAGGGCGATACCCTGCTGGTGATCGGCCCGGACAATCGTCTGCAAAGCCGCGAGATCACCATCGTCGGTTCCCGCGATCATCAGTGGGTGGTCACCGAAGGACTGGAGGATGGCGAGCGCGTGATGGTGGATGGTTTCCAGAAAGCGGGACCGGGAGCCCCGGTGGAACCGGTACTCTGGGAACAAGCCGAAGATACGGCGGACAGCGGTAACGGGGCGGGATAATGTCGCGATTTTTTGTCGACCGCCCCATTTTTGCCTGGGTAATCGCCCTGTTTATTTCGGTGGCCGGCGTTATCGCCATCACCCAGTTGCCGGTGGCGCAGTACCCATCGGTGGCACCGCCCTCGATCACTATTTCCGCCAACTACCCCGGCGCCTCCGCCGCGCTGGTGGAGGAAACGGTGGTGAGTATTGTCGAGGACGAGATGAACGGCATCGACAACCTGATCTACATGGAATCCATGAGCCAGTCCAATGGCACCGCGCAGATCAAGTTGACCTTCGAGCCGGGCACCGATCCCTCCCTGGCCCAGGTGGATGCCCAGAACCGCCTGGCGCGCGCCGAACCGCGCCTGCCCCAGCCTGTTACCCAGCAGGGCATTGCGGTGGAAAAGACCAACGAAAATATTCTCATCGTCGTTGCCCTCAAATCCTTGGATAATTCCTACGACCGCTTCGAACTGGGCGATTACGCGTCCCGCAATGTCATCCCCGAGCTGCTGCGGGTCGAGGGCGTGGGCCTGATCAACCTCTATGGCAGTGAGCGGGCCATGCGGGTCTGGCTCGACATGGAAAAACTCCTGGGCTACGACCTGACGCCGGCGGATGTGAGCGAAGCCATTGCCGCCCAGAACAGCCAGGTTTCCTCGGGCGGCATCGGCGATTTACCCAACGAGAAAGGCCAGACAATCACCGCCACGGTGGTGGTCAAGGGCCAGCTTTCCGATCCCGAGGCCTTCCGGAATATTATTCTGCGCTCGAACGCCGATGGCTCCGTGGTCCGGCTCGAGGATGTGGCCCGGGTTGAACTCGGTGCCCAGAGTTACGCGGTCTCGGCCCGCCTGGGCGACGACCCCATTGTCGGGATCGCTATCCAGCCGGCTCCCGACAGCAACGCGGTGGAAACCGCGGGGCTGGTCCGTGACAAGATCGAGGAACTGTCGCGTTATTTTCCCGAAGGTGTCGGCTACGACATTCCCGTGGATTCCTCGGTGTTTATCTCCATTTCCATCGAGAAAGTAGTGCAGACCCTGTTCGAGGCGGTGCTTCTGGTCTTCGCCGTGATGTTCCTGTTCCTGCAGAACCTGCGCTACACCCTGATTCCCACCATCGTTGTCCCGGTGGCCCTGCTGGGCACCTTTGCGGTGCTTTTTGCCATGGGCTTTTCCATCAATGTGCTGACCCTGTTCGCCATGGTGCTGGTGATCGGTATTCTCGTGGACGATGCCATCGTGGTGGTCGAAAACGTCGAGCGCCTGATGGCCCAGGAGAACCTGTCGCCGCGCCAGGCCACCCTCAAGGCCATGCGCCAGATCACCGGCGCGATCCTGGGCATTACGGTGGTATTGGTGTCGGTTTTCGTGCCCATGGCGTTTTTTCCCGGCTCCGTGGGCAATATCTATCGGCAGTTCTCCGCCACCATGTCCGTGTCGATCCTGTTCTCGGCCTTCCTCGCCCTGACCCTGACGCCGGCGCTTTGCGCCACCCTTCTCAAGCCCGTGGATAACGAGGGGGAGGACAACCAGGCTCGATTTTTCCGGTGGTTCAACCGGTGGTTCAATCGCAGTGCCCGAAGCTACCAGAATGCGGTGGACGGCATCCTCAAGCGTACCGGTCGTTTTATGGTGGTGTACCTGGTCATCGCCGCCGCCGTGGGCATCCTGATGATACGTTTGCCCACCGCGTTCCTGCCGGAGGAGGACCAGGGACGTATTTTTACCGTCATCCAGTTGGCACCCGGGGCGACCGCCGCGCGTTCCAGTGAAGTGGCCCGCCGGGTCCAGGCTTACTACCAGAAGCAGCCGGAAGTGGAAAAGACCTTTGCCATTGTCGGCGTCAATTTTTTCGGCTCCGGCCAGAACCTGGTCAATATATTTACCAACCTCAAACCCTGGAGTGAGCGCGAGGGTGAGGCCCACAGCGCCCAGGCGCTGGCGGCCAGGGCCTCGAGGGACCTCGCCGACATTCGCCAGGCCGTGATTTTCACCATCAATCCGCCGGCCATTCCCTCCCTGGGCACGGGCTCCGGTTTCAGCCTGCGTTTGCAGGACAGGGGAGCCTTGGGCCACGAGGCGCTGACCCGGGCCGGCGACAGGCTTCTCGAACTGGCCGCCGACAATCCGGTGATCGCCGGATTGCGCCGGGAAAGTCTCAGCGATGCCCCTCAACTGGAAGTCGAGATCGACCGGGACAAGGCCTATGCCCACGGGGTGGATTTTGCCGATATCAATGCCGTTTTATCGATGGCGCTGGGCTCCCGCTATGTCAATGACTTCCCCAACCGTGGCAGGATGCAGCGGGTGATTATCCAGGCCCGCGCGACACAGCGGATGCAGCCCGAGGATATTCTGGAATTCCAGGTTCGCAACGACCGGGGCGAGATGGTTTCCCTTTCCTCTTTTGCCGAGGTCAGCTGGCGTAATGGTCCCGTCCAACTGGTGCGCTACAACGCCTATCCGGCCCTGCGAATCGCCGGTAACGCCGCCCCGGGTCGAAGTACCGGCGAAGCCATGGCCGAGGTGGAAAAGCTGATCGACCAGTTGCCGGCCCAGATCGGCTACGAGTGGACCGGGGTCAGCCGCGAGGAAAAAATTTCCGGTGCCCAGATGCCCCTGCTCATGGCGCTGTCCCTGCTCGCCGTTTTTCTCAGTCTCGCGGCCCTGTACGAGAGCTGGTCGATCCCCTTCGCGGTGATGCTGGTGGTGCCGCTGGGCATTCTCGGTTCCCTCGTGGGAGCCAACCTGCTGGGGATGGCCAACGATGTCTATTTCAAGGTGGGGCTGATAACCATTATCGGCCTGTCCGCGAAAAACGCCATTCTTATCATTGAGTTTGCCCGCAGCCTCCAGGAGCAGGGCCGCGGGCTGCTGGACGCCACGGTCACCGCCTGCCGGCTGCGCTTCAGGCCCATTATCATGACGTCCATGGCGTTCATTTTCGGGGTCATGCCCCTGGCGTTTTCCACGGGAGCCGGCTCGGCCAGCCAGCGCGCCGTGGGCACCGGCGTACTGGGCGGCATGATCTCCGCGACCCTGCTGGCCATCTTCCTGGTGCCGGTCTTCTTTGTGGTGGTCAGGCGGCTGTCCCGGGCCGGCAGGCTCCGCCGCGAGGGCTTTAACCGGTAATAGCAGGCGGGCTAAAGGACTTCCTGGAATGGTAACCAGTCCGCCGCCGCTCCTGCCCGTGCCGCCGCTATTGCAGGTATAGCGCCATATCCAGCCCGTAAATGCTGTGCAGATCCTCGTACAGGGCCGGATAATGCCCAGCGAGCCAGCCGGGCCGGGTGAAGAATACCTCCGAGGCGCTGGCAAAAAACTCCTGGGGGTTTTCGATATCCTCTTCCCGGAACAGGGATTCGCCGTCGCCCAGCAAGCGTCGCTCCACGTCCTCAAAGGCCTGGCGCATGGCTGCTGTGCCGTGGCTGACCCCGAGCAGGTGGTCGAGCACATGGGCGAATTCGTGCACCACCAGGTTGCTGCCCGCGTCCTCCGGCTGGCCGGACTCCGCCTCCACGCACTCCCAGGAAAGGACCACCTTGGATACGTGGAACGCCTCGCCGTCAATATGAACAATATTGGGGTAGACCAGTACCCATTTGACGCTGGCAAAACAGGAAACCCGCTGGGCGGCCCCCACCAGCGCCGCGTTGGCCGCGATCAGAAAGCGGTGGCGATCCGTCACCGTCAGCCCGTTCTTGCCCTCGAACTGCTTGCCCTTGAGGAACAGGGGCACGAATTTGTCGATCTCCCCGCGGATGTCCACGGGCAGGGCCCGATAGAGCGCCATGTCCCGCCAGAGAATCCGCTGAAGATCGTCCATTGCCGGTAATGCCCGCCTATTCCCCGGCGTAGGCCGAAAGAGGCGGACAGGAACATACGAGGTTGCGATCGCCGTAGACGTTGTCGATGCGATTGACCGCCGGCCAGACCTTGTGATCCCGGAGCCAGGGCGCCGGGCGCGTCGCCACTTCCCGGGAGTAGGGCCGTTGCCATTCCTCGGCCAGGACATCGTCCTGGGTGTGGGGCGCGCCCTTGAGAGGATTGTCGTCGTCGGGCCATTTGCCGCTGGCGATAGCGTCGATCTCGGCGCGGATGGTGGTCATGGCGGCCAGGAACCGGTCCAGTTCCTCGAGGGATTCGCTTTCGGTGGGCTCGATCATCAGGGTGCCGGGCACCGGGAACGACATGGTGGGCGCGTGGAACCCGAAATCCATCAGGCGCTTGGCGATATCCTCCTCGGTGATACCGGTTTCGTCCTTGAGCCTGCGTATGTCGATGATGCACTCGTGGGCGACAAAACCGTTGCGGCCGGTGTAGAGAACCGGGAAGTACGGCGCCAGTTTTTTCGCCAGGTAGTTGGCATTGAGAATGGCCACCTGGGTGGCCTTGCGCAGCCCCTCGGCCCCCATCATCTTGAGATACATCCAGGAGATGGGGAGGATCGAGGCGGAACCCCAGGCCGCCGCCGAGATGACGCCGTTGTCGGTGCCGGTGTCCGGTACCGGCGTCACCGGGTGGCCGGGCAGGAACGGGGCCAGGTGCTTGCCCACGCCGATGGGGCCCATGCCGGGGCCGCCGCCGCCGTGGGGAATACAGAATGTCTTGTGCAGGTTGAGATGGGAGACGTCGCCGCCGAACTTGCCCGGGTCGGCGATACCCACCAGGGCATTGAGATTGGCGCCGTCGATATAGACCTGACCCCCATGCTCGTGGACCAGCCGGCAGATACCGGTAATGCCCTCCTCGAAAACCCCGTGGGTGGAGGGGTAGGTAACCATCAGGGCCCCCAGCCGCTCGCTGTGCTCCTTCACCTTGGCTTCCAGGTCGCCGGCGTCGACATTGCCGTGGTCGTCGCACTTGACCACCACCACTTTCATGCCCGCCATCTGGGCGCTGGCCGGGTTCGTGCCGTGGGCCGAGGCGGGGATCAGGCAGACATCCCGGTGCGGCTGGCCCCGGCTCTCGTGGTATTTCCTGATGGCGACCAGGCCCGCGTATTCTCCCTGGGAGCCGGCGTTGGGCTGCAGGGAAATGGCGTCGTAACCGGTGCAGGCGGCGAGCATGTTTTGCAGTTCTTCGAACAACTGCCGGTAGCCCCGGGTCTGCTCGACCGGCGCGTAGGGATGGATATTGGCGAAACCCGGCCAGGTCACCGGAATCATCTCGGCGGTGGCGTTCAGTTTCATGGTGCACGAGCCCAGCGGGATCATGCTGTGATTCAGGGCGATGTCGCGGGATTCCAGGCGCTTCAGGTAGCGCAGCATCGCGGTTTCGCTGTGATGGGTGTTGAAAACGGGGTGCGTCAGGAAATCGTCGTCCCGCGACAGTTGTGCCGGGATTCCGGAGGCTGCCACGGTCCCGGGGTTCATCGGCTGGCAACCGAACAGTTGCAGCAGGGTGTCCACAAGCGCCGGTGTGCTGACTTCGTTGAGGCTGACGCCCAGGGCGTGATCGCCCACCTGGCGCAGGTTGATTTCCGCCGCCAGGGCTTTTTCATAAAGTTCGCGCTGTCGGTTGCCCACCTCGATGGTGAGCGTGTCGAACCAGCTGTCGTGACGCAGGTCAAAACCGCCTTCCTGCAAGCCGGCCGCCAGGTGGTTGGTGAGGGCGTGGATGCGCCGGGCAATGCGTCGCAGCCCCTCGGGGCCATGGTAGACGGCGTAGAAACCGCTCATCACCGCCAGCAGTACCTGGGAGGTGCAGATGTTGGAGTTGGCCTTTTCCCGGCGAATATGCTGCTCACGGGTCTGCATGGCCATGCGCAGCGCGGGCTTGCCCCGGCTGTCCACGGACACGCCGATGATGCGTCCCGGTGCCGAGCGTTTGTAGGCGTCCCGGAAAGCGAAGAAAGCGGCGTGGGGGCCGCCGAAACCCAGGGGTATACCGAAGCGCTGGTTGCTGCCCACCACGATGTCGGCCCCCAGTGAGCCGGGAGATTTCAGCACCACCAGACTCATCAGGTCCGCCGCGACGATGGCAAGCCCGTCCCGCCGGTGCACCGCCTCGACGGCAGGACGGATATCCGCCACCGCGCCGGTGGTGCCCGGGAACTGGAGGAGGGCACCGAACAGGTCCAGGTGCTCGAGGTCGGCGTCCGGGTCGCCCACCACCACCTCGAAGTCGAAATAGTCGGCCCGGGTACGGACAACGGCAATGGTTTGGGGGTGGCAGCTTTCATCCACGAAAAAAATGCGGCTCTTGTTCTTGCGCTGCTGTCGCTTGGCCATGGCCATGGCCTCGGCGGCGGCGGTGGCCTCGTCGAGCATGGAGGCGTTGGCGAGCTCCATGCCGGTCAGGTCCATCACCATCTGCTGGTAATTGAGCAGGCCTTCGAGCCGCCCCTGGGCGATTTCCGGCTGGTAGGGCGTA
Source organism: Cellvibrionales bacterium UBA4495 (assembly GCA_002388905.1). GTDB lineage: Bacteria > Pseudomonadota > Gammaproteobacteria > Pseudomonadales > Porticoccaceae > DGNJ01. The sequence continues at coordinate 3,707 of DGNJ01000103.1, read as the reverse complement.
TAGGCGGTGTACCAGCCGGGATTTTCCATGACATTGCGCAGAATCACCGGGGGGGTGATGCTCTCGTGGTAGCCCATGCCGATCAGGGTGGTGAAAACCCGATTCTTGTCGACAATTTCTTTCAACGCCCCCAGGGCCTCGTGCTCGGCCATGGGGCCGTCCAGCGCCAGGGGGCCGGATTTGAGAATATTGCCGGGTACCACCTGTTCCATCAGTTCCTGGAGGCTGCGGGCGCCACACTCTCCCAGCATTTGCTCGATTTGGCGGGGATCGGGGCCGATATGGCGGTGAACAAAGTCATCGTGGCCCATCAGGGCGTCCACTGTGTGGGAATCCGGCATGGTCGTTTCCTGTCGAAGGGGGCGGGGCGGGCCGATGGCGCAGGGGAATCGGGGCGGCCCCGGAAAAAAGCACCGCGAGTTTACCAATCGCGGCCGGAAAGCGGCAATCGGAATTCCGGGATCGGCGACTTGCGTAAGCCTTCCCGCTTGGGCCAGGGCCTGTCTTTGCGGCGGCGGGCTTTGCTTGGGTGCCGGGCGAGAAACCGGCGGGCTTTCGGGAAGGAATGCTTGCGGTTGCTCAAGGGGCAGGGGGGTTAGGCGCTCTGCCAGACCACTTGCCGATGGTTTCCCGGCAACTTATCTTCCGTTGATTGACGGGGATTATACTGAAAGGACACTGAGGCTTATCCGCACCTTTGTCGGATCCTGCCTAAGGCGCGCCTGCACAGGCGCGCCGGGATTCATGAACAAACCGGGAAACGCTGAATGACAAATGAAACTTCTGTAGCCCTGGTGACCGGTGCCGCCCGGGGAATCGGCCGGGGTATTGCCGCCAGCCTGTTACGGGCGGGCTGGTCGGTGGTGCTGAGCGACCTGGATGAGGAGGCCGGACAGGCTGCCAGTACCGAACTGGGGTCACTGGGTCCGGCGCGGTTCCGGGCCATGGATGTGGCCGACGAGGACAGCGTCGCTGGCTGTCTGGCGTGGCTGGAGTCCGAGTTCGGTCGGCTGGACGGGCTGGTCAATAATGCCGGCATTGCCGATCCCCACAGTGGACCGCCGCAGCACCTGCACCTGACGGACTGGAACCGCTGGCTGGCCACCAACCTCACCGGTGCTTTCCTGGTCTGCAAGCATGCCCATAGGTTGTTGGCCGGGTCCTCGGGCGCCATCGTCAACATTGCCTCGACCCGTGCCCTGCAATCGGAACCCCATACCGAGGCCTATGCCGCCAGTAAGGGTGGCCTGGTGGCCCTGACCCATGCCCTGGCGGTGAGCTGGGGGCCCGACGTTCGTGTCAACGCCATCAGTCCGGGCTGGATTGACAGCCGCGATCGTGAACAGCGAGAGCACAAGCCCCTGCGAGACCGGGATCACCGCCAACATGCGGCTGGCCGCGTCGGGCTGCCGGCGGACATCGGCGCCCTGGCGGCTTTCCTGCTTGGCCCGGATGCCGCGTTTATCACGGGGCAGAATTATATCGTCGACGGAGGCATGACCCGGCAGATGATCTACGCCGATTAGTCTTCGCCGGCACCGGAAACCACGTCTGTCGGGCAGACGACCGATATCGCCTACTGCTGACTGGCGATAAGGCGCTGGATCCAGGCCGTGGGCAACAGCCCCATGATCCTGGCGACAAGGGTGTTGGCCAGGCCGTCGATAACCACGGTTTTCCTGCCGAGGTTGGCCAGTGCCGTCGCCACCACCTGCTCCGGCGTCCTGGCCGGGGAGAACTTGCTTTCCGGCACTTCGCCGGCGCCTGCGGACTGGAAGAACTCGGTTCGGGTCACCCCCGGCTCGACGGTGAGCAGGTCCACATTGGTGCCCCGCAGTTCGCCGGCCAGGACCCGGGTGAAACTCAGGTCGAAATCCTTGGTTGCCACGTAGGTGGCCATGCCCGGCGGGGAAAAATGCACCACGGTGCTGCTGACGTTGATAATGGCGCCGCAGCCCCGCTCGAGCATGGGCGGAAGAAACAGGCGCGTCATGGCAACCAGGCCGCGGCAGTTGAGGTCGATAATGGCCAATTGATCCTCAAGGTCCGACTCGGCAAAAAGACCCGCCGAGCCCCGGCCGGCATTATTAATCAGAATATCCACGTGCCACCCCTCCCGTTCAACGGCAGCGAAAAGTTCCTGCCCCGCGCCGGGCCGGGCCAGGTCGGCAACCAGGGGCAGTACCTGGACCGGGTGCCGGTTTTCCAGGTCCGCGGCCAGACTGTCCAGGCGCTCCCTGCGGCGTGCCACGATAACCAGGTTAAGGCCCTGGCTGGCCAGCTCCCTGGCGAAAGCCGCGCCGATCCCGGAGGATGCCCCGGTGATCAGGGCCGTGTTGCCGTATTTTTCTCTTAAGTTTGTCATTATGGTTCCTCAGGCTCTTGGGAGTTGTCGATCAATCACATCATGCTTTCCGCCAGCAGGCGGTAGGAAGCCAGGCGCGCGCCGTGGTCGTGGATCGCCGACACCGCCATGACTTCGTCGACACCGGTCTGCTCGACAAAACGGCGCAGGCCCTGGCCGACGGTTTCCGGATCACCCACGAAAGAATATTCCAGCATGGCACAGGCATGGGCTTTTTCAGCCGGGGACCAGTAGCTTTCTATGTCGTCGATGGGGGGCGGCAGTTGCCCGGGTGTTCCCCTTACCAGGGCGGCGAACTGTTGTTGAACTGAGGTGAACAGTCTTTTGGCCTCCGCGTCCGAAGGGGCGGCGAAAACGTTCACGCCGGCCATGGCATAGGGTTCCTTGAGTTGACCGGACGGCTGGAATTCCACGCGATAGAGATCGAGCGCATCGCGCAGCGCCTGAGGCGCGAAATGGGAGGCAAAGGCGTATGGCAGGCCCAGGTGGGCGGCCAGCCGGGCCCCGAACAGGCTGGAGCCCAGTATCCAAAGGGGTACCTCGAGACCGGTGCCGGGCACCGCCTGGACCCTCTGGCCCACCTGGAGAGGTCCCAGCAGGGACCGGAGTTCGACCACATCCCGGGGGAAGTTCTCGGCGGCCGCCGGCGAGCGGCGCAGGGCCTGGAGGGTGCGGCCGTCGGTACCCGGGGCGCGCCCGAGGCCCAGGTCGATGCGGCCGGGATAGAGGGTTTCCAGGGTGCCGAACTGCTCGGCGATCACCAGGGGGGAATGATTGGGCAGCATGATACCGCCGGCGCCGACCCGGATCCTTCGGGTGCCGCCGGCCACGTGACCGATGGCTATGGCCGTGGCGGCGCTGGCGATACCGGGCATATTGTGATGTTCCGCCAACCAGAAGCGTTCGTAGCCCCAGTCCTCCGCGTGACGAGCCAGATCGACGCTGTTGGCCAGTGCTTGCGCCGCTGTCCCGCCCTGGGCAATAAAGGCAAGGTCGAGTATGGATAACTTCATGGCTGGCTTGTTTCTCCTCGCTTGCGGTTGGCGACGTCAGAATGCGAACTGCATCGCTGTTAAAACCCTGCCGGGCAGGTCCCCATTATCATACGCGGCTGCCGGCGTCCTGTAATCCGGGCAGCGGCCGGTGGGGCGCCGATTCACCGCCCTCCACGCTTGCCAGGTCCCCTGTCAGCGTCCTGCTGCCCAGCCACAGGTGGAGGGCGGCCCAGGGGTAGGCAAGGGAACTGGCCAGCAGCGCGTAGCGGAGGGATTCGTCACCGAAGCGCGGGGCCAGCAGGTCGCTGATAAAGCCGGTGATCTGGGGGCCCAGCCCCAGGCCGATC
>DGNJ01000035.1:3587-15930 GCA_002388905.1 Cellvibrionales bacterium UBA4495 | reverse complement strand
TCCATTTCCTTGAGCCATTCCATACACAAATAACGCCGCGTGCCCCACTTGGTGCCGGCAATGTGGCGCAGCCTGGCGGCCACCAGCATCAAGGCAGACTGGCCATCCGGAAAGGCGCCCACTACACGGGTGCGCCGCCGGATCTCGCGCATGATGCGCTCCATCGGGTTGTTGGTCCGGATGCGCACCCAGTGCTGATGTGGATAGCGATAATAGGTGAGTGTCTCGCCGATGGCTGACTCCACCAAACTGGCCGCCTTGCCCAGCTTCATCTGCCGGAGTTGCTCGATCACTGAACCGGCCTTCTCGGTGGCGGCTGTATGACTCTCCTGGGCATGGATGGCCTTGAGCATCATCGCCACCTGCTTGACCTTGTTGTTCGGCACATGGCTGAAGACATTGCGATAGAAGTGCACGACGCACCGCTGCCAGTCGGCCTCCGGATAGTACTCGGCAACCGATTCCACCAAGCCGAGACAGGCATCCGAGATGATCAGTTTGACGCCCTTCAGACCGCGTTCCTTGAGGTGTGCCAGGAAATCGCTCCAACCCGCCTCGTCTTCCTTGTGGCCTTCCTGAACGCCGAGGATACGCCGGTAGCCGTCCTGATCCACGCCAATGGCCACCAGCACCGAGACGTTCTTGATCTCGCCGGCCCAGCTGCGCTTGAGCACGATCCCGTCCAGATAGACGTAGGGGTAGCGACCCTCGATGGGTCGATTGCGCCAGGTCTCAATGTGCTTGTAGACCTTCTGGTTGAGCTGGCTCACGGTGCCAGAACTCACCCGGGTGCCCCACAGCGCCTCGGTAATGTCTTCCACCCGGCGCACGGACACGCCAGAGAGGTACATCTCGATCAACGACTCCTCGATGGAGCTCTCCCGCCGCCGGTAGCGTTCGATGATCGCCGTCTCGAAGGGCTGGCGGCGTAACTTCGGCATCTTCAGTGTCACTTCGCCCGCCTTGGTGTGAAAGCGCCGATCATAACTCCCCGCCCGATAATCCGTGCGTTCGGGGCTGCGTTCGTAACGCTGGGCCTTGCATAGGGCGTCAGCTTCGGCATCCAGCATGGCATTGAGGGTCTCCTCGACCGTGCCGCGCACCAACTCGCCCAGGTGATCCCGGATGCGGCTCTCGTCGATGCGCACAACTTTACCCAGTTCTTTGGTATCCTCACTCATGGTGGTGGTTCTCCTCTGTTGTTGGTTATTGAGTCTGCAAACCCAGTTTACCAACTTGAGAACCACTGCCTCTTCTCAAAAGTGCGAAAGATAATTTACGTTATCGCTGGTCGGCCAGCTCCCTGGCGGCATCCAGGTCCTTCTGCTGGAGACCCAGGGTCATTTTGCGCAGTTCCCTGGGGTCGCTGGTCATGCGTTCGGCGCCCGCTACCCTGTCCGCGTCCATCCAGGTGGTGACGCTGGCGCCGGGGTTCTGCGAAGCCCGCTCCACCAGGTCGATAAACTTGCCCAGGTCGACGCCGGCACGGGTGGCCAGTTTGGCGCCCTCGAAGCCGGCGCGCCAGACGGTAAAGTGGATCATGTTGCGGGCAATTTTGGTGGCCATGCCGGCACCGCTCTGGCCCATGTGGTGAACTTCCGCCGAAAAATCCTCCAGCACCGGCATGACCCGGGCCACCTCGCCGTTCTCGCCGCCTATCATGCACACCAGCCCGCCCTGGTCGGCCAGGGGGCCGCCGGTGACACCGCAGTCCAGCAGGGCGATGCCCTTTTTCCGCACAAGCGCCTCGATGTCCCGGAGTTCATCCAGGGAGATGGTGCTGAGCAGGACCAGGGTCAGGCCCGGATGGGCGCCGGCAAGGATCCCGTCGGGACCTTCCAGCACCGCCCTGGCCTGTTCGGCGTTGAGCACGGCGATCATTACCACATCGCTGGCGCGGGCCACCTCGGCCGGGGAGGATTGCGGCGCCGGTACGCCGTCCAGCTTGCCGGCCGCTTCCGGCCGAACATCGTAAACTGCCAGCGGCCGTTGCTTGCGAGCCAGGCAAATGGCGACGCCGCCGCCGATCTGGCCGAGGCCGATTACCCCGGCGTGCAGTGTGTTCCCGTTGGCACTGGTATTCATGGTGGTGCTTCCTTCGGTTTTTTGAGAATGGGTCTAAATCCCCAGGGGGTAACCACCTGAAACCTTGAGGGTTTCCCCGGTCATAAAGTTCGAGGCGGGACTGCACAGGTAGAGCACCGCCGCGGTAATGTCCTCCACGCGACCCAGCCGGTGCACCAGTTGCAGTTCGTCGCGAAAGCGGGCGACAAAATCGCCGGGAAGATCCGCCAGCGCCGCTTCCGTGCCCATAAGGCCGGGACTGATGGCATTCACACGAATATTGGCGTCGGCCAGTTCGCTGGCAAAGGCGATGGTCAGGCCCCGGACCGCCAGCTTGCTGACGCCGTAGGGGGTCGAGCTCAGGTGCCCGCCAATGGAGGCGATATTCACCACGCTGCCGCCGCCCCTGGCCGCCATGGCATCCCGGCAGGCCAGGGTACAGTTCACCACGCCCATGAAGTTGACCTCCATCATCGCCCGGACATCCTCCCGGCTGAGCTTGCCGAAGGGCTGGTTGTATTTGGTCAGGTGCTTGCCGGCATTGTTGACGAGAATGTCGATCCCGCCCAGGTTTTCGACGGCGGCCGCCACGGCCGCCTTCACCTGATTTTCGTCGGCCACGTCGGCGCGCACTGCCAGGGCACGGCCTTCGCCGTGTTGCCGGACGATGGCCTCGGCCGCTTTGCGGGCGGCGGGTTCGTCGATATCGCAGATGACCACCGCGCCGCCGGCGGTGGCGATGGCTTCGGCGAAATCCCGGCCGAAGCCCTGGCCGGCCCCGGTGATAAAGGCCACCTTGCCGTTCAGGTCGGGCTTCAGGTCTTCCACAGCCGGGTGGGTCATGGCGATTGCCTCTCTGTTACGCGCCCTGGCACTATTGCCTGGCGGCGGCCACCAGGCGGTAGATGCCCTGCCCGTAGAGCTGCATCTGTTCCATGGTCAGGTTACGGAAGGGGATGGTGGGACAGAGCGCGTCCGCCACGTTCCAGAAAGGCTCGATCTGCTCCAGGACATCCTCTGGGCTGCCGCAGGCCACGAAATCCATGACCATCTGGTCGGATATCCTGTCGAGAACGGAATCGATATCACTCTGGCGGCTGGCCGCGTCCTGGCAGAGTCTTGCCTGCTCAAGGTACCCCTGGGCCTCGAAGATGTATTCGTAAGCCTTCATGCCGGCGTAGTAGGCGACCGTGGCCCGCGCGTCTTCGATAGCCTGCTGCTTGTCGTCGTTGACGGCCACAAAGGGCCAGCTGCTCACTTCGATATCTTCCCGGGAACGCCCGAACTCCTTCAGGGAGCGTTCTATCAAGGGCCCGATATATTCGTTGGTAAACTGGGTGCTCCACAGCGAATGGCCGAGCAGGCCGTCGCCGATCTCCAGGGCCGTGCGGGTCATTTTCTCGCGCAGGGCGCCGATCCAGATGGGAATGTGTTCGCGGACCGGGGGCGGCATGACGATCATCTCCTTATAGTCGGCCTTGTAATACTCCCCCTCGTAGGGCTGCAGCCCTTTGTGGGATCCGGCGACAATATGGCGGATGGCCGCCACCGTGTCCTTCAGGTGGGCGATGGGTTTATAGTTGGGCAGACCGTGCATGCCCACGGTGGTGGCCGGCAGGGAAGCGCCCAGGCCAAGTACGAAGCGGCCCTCGGTAATCCGGTCCATGTCCATGGCGATAAAAGCGGTTTCGAACGGGGTGCGGCTCGACTCCACGGCCACACCCGTGGCCACCTTGAGCCGGGTGGTGCCGGCGGCGACGGCTGCCAGGGCCGCGAAAGGGGGGCCGTAGATTTGCAGCATGAAGGCACCCTCGAAACCGGTGTCCTCCATTTGCCGGCCCATTTCCATCAATTGTTTTGCCGGCGCCAGGGGCAGGGTGCCCCAGAATTTTCGTTCCTGGCCCACGGCGTTGAGTTTTTTCGTCATGCTTTTTTACTCTCCACGATAAGCGTTGTTTCCGGGTCCCGCCGGAATCCGGGAGCCACAAAAGTATGTAAACCCGCCGCCCGACACAAAGCGATCAGGCGTTGCCTCAGGTCTGCCCCGCCCAGTAGACAGCCAGAACCAGGAGGCAGGTGACCAGTGTCCAGGCCTCGAACGCCAGCCGCAGGGGCAGAGGTGCCCAGCGTAACTCCATGAAATGTATGCCCACCAGGCGGACCTTGAAAAAGGCGATGACCATTAACGATACGGTGGCGTAGACGCCGCTGGTAGCGCTGCCGCCACCAAGCCACCAGAGACTGGCGGTCAGTGCCGCCAGCAACAGCCAGACCCCGGTGGTGTAATGGCGAATCAAGTCGTTCATGGGCTTATTTCATCAGATAAAGCAGGGGAAACAGGATAATCCAGAGTACGTCGACCATGTGCCAGTAACTGGCCCCTCCCTCGATCAGGGCAAGGTCGCCCGGCTCTCTCAGCCCGGACAGGGATTTGTGGATCAATGCCACCAGGACCGCCATGCCGATAATCACGTGAACAAAATGCAGCCCCGTGAAAATGTAATAGTACATGTAGAAATCATTGGTGGTCAGCCCGAAACCGGCCTGTATTTTTTCCCGGTATTCGACCACCTTGATCAAGGAAAACCCGGCGCCGCAGAGAAACGCGAGCCCGTAAAGCGTGGCGGCTTGCCGGCGCAGGTTTTTCCGGACGCCGTTGGTGGCCATGACCACGAACCAGGAACTGGTCAGCAGCAACAGCGTATTGAATGTGCCGTAATGGGTATTGAGCGTAGCCTGGGAGGCCTGGAACAGGGCGGTGTTTTCGGCCCGGTAAAAAACGAACACCAGGAAAAACAGGGCAAAAACCATCATGTCTCCCATGATGAATACCCAGATGCCCGTCTCGCCCGGAGTATGGGATTGGCGATACTTTTCACCGGCGGACGCCGCGCCATGGTCTTGTGTTTCGATGGGTTCCCTCTGCATGGATCAGGCGTCCGGTTGTTCCTTGATGGCCTTGTAGAGCATGTAGATCATGATATTGAACCAGATGGCGAAAACCACCAGCGGCAGCCAGAATGCCAGCAGGCCGTTCCAGGCGAAGGGGCCGGTCTTGAAGTAGGTCATCAGGCCCGCCGGCAGGAACAGCAGTGCCAGCCAGAAATTCATATAAGCCACCCAGCGGGGAATGATCCGCTTAGGGTTCCTGTCCCCGAGAATGGCCATGCCGATGGACAGGTTCTGGATGATGGCGGGGGAGTAGGTCATGGCGACCAGGAACCAGGCCAGATCGTTGAGTGTGCGAATGATCTCGTCGCCGCGCTCGGGTCGGTAGGCGGCTGTTGTCCAGAGCAGGATCGGTACCAGGATAATCATCACACTCATGGAGCCGCCCAGTAGCTGGGTGTAGGCGAGCACGGGAGGGCCGTTTTCCATCCGTTTCATCTGGGCGGAAATCACCGCGATAAAAGGCATGAAACAACCGGCTCCGGCGATCATCAGGACCATCCCCGTGCGGATCCCGTTGGCGTTTTCCCGGAACATGAGGGCTATATCCGCGGCGCTGGCGCCGGGTAGCGGCGGGGGCACGAAACGGGCCAGCAGCCACCAGCCAACGGTCATAAGAATTCCCATGGCAACGGCGCCCATCAGACAGATCATCTGTGCTTTTTTGTTCATACAACCATCTCGTTTTTTATTGCTTATGAGCCGCGCAGGCCACGGCTTCGGCTATTCCCGGATGACGCTAAGGCAGTGACTTAGGTCAGGCGGTTATACTGCCTGTTAAGCGATCGGCTGTCCAGTAACGGACGTGCGGGTAACGGACGTGCGGGCCGCCGGCCACGGCTTTCTAGCAACCTGCCTGGATAAAAAAGGGGGAATGCCGGCTGGCATTCCGCGGGGTGGGGGGGGCGCGATGAGTTGGACAGTACAATGCCCGGGCAGTGGCCCGGTGTGCTCACCATCTCTAGCAGAAGCCGGGTCGCCCGCCAACACGCTTTTTAGTACTTCTCTCGGGCGCGTTTGTCGTCCCCTACCCAAGGTTGTGGTATCTTTGCCGGTTTTAAGGGGTATGGCTTAACCAGCCCGGGACAAAACGAGGAGAGGTTATGAGCAGGTTACTTGAAGGCAAAGTGGCTATCGTGACAGGCGGCGCGAAAGGGCTTGGGCACGGTATTTCCCGACGGCTCGCCAGAGACGGCGCCAGTCTGCTGATCACCGGCCGCGACGGCGAGGCGACGGCGGAGGTGGCCAGGCAGATCCGCGAGGATATCGGTGGCGAGGCTATCGGCATCGCCACGGACGTGGGCAGCAAGGAACAGGTCGAGGCCATGGTCCAGCGGGCGGTGGACGAGTTCGGTGGCCTCGATATCCTTTGCAACAATGCCTCCAGCATGGGGCCCAACATCCTGATGGAGCACAAGACCGACGAGATGATCCGTCGTACCCTGGATGTCGCCCTGTTTGGCAGCTGGTGGGGCATGAAAGCCGCCTTTCCCCATTTCAAGGCCCGAGGCGGCGGCAGTGTGATCAACTTCTATTCGATTGATGCCCAGGTGGGAGCCTGGCTGCATACAGATTACAATATTGCCAAGTCCGCGCTCCTGGGGCTGACCCGCAGCGGCGCTGTGGAGTGGGGCCGCTTCAACATCCGCGTCAACGCCATTGCACCCACCGGCCTCGGCCAGGTTTTTGCGCAGCTGGTGGAAGAGGTGCCCGGGTTTCTCGAAGCCGCCACCAAAAACAACCCCCTGTTGCGGGCCGGCGACCCGGAAGAGGATATCGGACCCGTGGTTTCATTCCTGGGCTCGGACATGTCGAAGTTCATCACCGGCGAGTTGATCAATGTCGACGGTGGTCAGCATCTGCCGGGCTATGTCAGCGTGCCTCATAATCTGGAAGAACTGGAAAAAGGCGAAGGCCAATAAGCAGCTACTTTGCTGTCCGCAAGATGGGTCCGGAGCGGCTGCACCCGCGTCAGGGGCGACGGGGTGCTTTTCCGTTGCCGTCTTCAGGCCGCCGGACACACACGAAATAACCAGAGAAACCCGCGATTCCATTGCCCGGTCTGTCTTCGGCAATGCCGCCTGGGCCCGCTCAGGCCATTTGCCCCTCACGGCACGGCCCTGTGGTTTAAGAAACAGGTGTTTTTTCGCGAATCAACGCTCTGTGAGGGTGACGAGATGTCCTGCCCCCGGGGTCTTGGTAAACTAACCCTTTCCTGCAACGATGGGAACCCGCATTTCGGAGGGAGGCAATGACAAGCTCAGGCGCCAGGAAATATCCCAAGGGGGCATTGAAGCTGATGGTGACCGCGGAGCGGCTCTTTGGCGAGCACGGTATCGATGGTGTGTCCCTGAGGCAGATCGTCAGCGAGGCGGGCCAGGCCAATAACTCTGCTGTCCAGCACCATTTCGGTACCAGGGAGGGCCTGGTCCAGGCCGTTTACGATATGCGTCTTCCGAAGCTGGATGACGCCCGTCAGGTCAAGCTGGATGCCTTCAAGGATAAAACTGGCGACATCTGTGCCAGGAACCTGATCGCGGCTCTGATACTACCGGTAATCGAGGCGTTCAATGAGCAGGACCAGAATACCTATGCGGCTTTCCTGGCGAGACTCATGCACAAGGACGAGAGCGTGCACCCTTTTTTCCACTCAAAAGTGCCACAACCTGCAGCCCGCGAAATCATAGAACGCCTGGAAGCCTGTTATGCGCATTTGCCCAGCCGGGTGTTCAATGTCCGGATTCGCCTGGCATCGGGTTTATCTCTGGATTACATTGCCGAGCGTCGGCGCCTGAAGGAGTCGGGCAAGGATCCTTATCCCGACGAGCATGCATTCTGGAACGAGATGATCCACTCGATCGAATCCATTTTTCAGGCGCCTTTTCCGGTCTGCTACTGACGTTGCAGGGAAGGCAACGGCCGTCTTGTTTGATTGGGTACGCCTCGCCCCCGGAGAGTCGAGAGTGGCAGCGAAAGTAGGACAGAGGGCCCGAGGTCAGTCGTATATCTGTTGTAGTCGCTCCAGTCTAAGTGAGGCAATTCGCCAGAAACCGTCTTCCAGTCGATAGGTTTCGTGATAATAGCCCAGGCCATTGACTGATTTGAACGGCGCATCAATGCCGTCCGGGAATGTGGTCCAGTCCTCCATGGCCCAGACGACTCTGGCCTCCGTGACCGAAACAAAGTCGATTTCGGAACTGTGGACCTGGTGTATGGTGCGCGCCGGACCCACGAGGCCGCGGACCTGGTCAACCATGGCCTGTCGACCACTGATTTTCGAGGGAACGCCCATGTCCTCTTTAATGTCATCGCCGACATCCATTTCGACATCCTCTGTGAACACCTGGCCCCAGTCGTGCCACTGCTTGGTGTCCAGCAGACGGCAGTACCGGGCCTTGGTTTCCTTGATGGCTTCCCGGGCGAGCAATTCTTCCTGGTCGTTCATTTATTTTTCTGCTTGTGGCTTGAAATTCCCGATCATGGGTTTAGTAATGGATCCTGGCAGGGTGGTCTGCCGATAGGTGAAAAATTATGTGTTAGCATTCGCCGGATTGCAAACGGCGACACTTTATCGCATCAGGCAACCAGAGAGGGAATCCAAAGGGTGGCACTGGCTTGCGCCTCCCCGGCCAAGCCGAAGCGCAACGAAAAACAGAAAATACCGGTTTTGGCTTTTTCCCCGTGTAATTATACGCTCCCCGTTCCTGACGGACTGGGTGCACAATCCATCGTTCGACCGAGGCTGAATAGTCAAGATGAAAGTCATGGATAAAACCTGGGTAGTCACGGGTGCCGGATCCGGCATGGGACGGGCTTTGACGTTGCGGATGATCCGGGCCGGTGCGCGTGTTGCGGCTGTCGATTACAACCGGGAAGCTCTGGAGGAAACAAAAAATCTTGTCGCCGATCCCGCCAAGCTCTCGACACATTTAGTTGATGTCACCGATTACAGTCAGGTGAATGCGTTGGTGGGCGAGGTGGCGGATCAGCACGGTTGTGTGGATGGGTTGGTCAATAACGCCGGTATCATGCACCCCTTTGGCAGTTTTACCGAGTTACCATTGGCACACATGGAGAAGGTCGTTGCCGTCAATTGGTGGGGCGTGGTTTATTTGTTGAAGGCATTTATGCCGACCTTGCTGGCTCGGCCCGAAGCCCAAATTGTCAATGTATCGAGCATGGGTGGCTTTCTGGCAATGCCCAATATCAGTGTTTACGGTGCGAGCAAGGCGGCAGTGAAGATGCTTTCCGAGGTGCTGATGCTGGAATTGAAGCACACCAGTATCCAAACCTCCGTGGTTTTTCCGGGCTCGGTGGTGACGCACTTTGCCGCCAATTCGCCGGATCTTGACGAAGCAACACGAAAAAAACTTATTGAGTTTTCGGACAAAGAGGGTGTGGGGCTATCGCCGACTGATGCGGCTGAAATCATTTTCCGGGGGTTGGAAAAGGGCAAGCCGCGGATCTATGTGGGTAAAGACAGTCGCATGATGGACATTCTTTACCGTATTTCGCCCCGGCTGGCTCTGAGCCGGGTTTCACGGTTGGCCGCAAAACAGATGCCTAATTTCGACTGACATCAACAGCAATATAGTATCTGCTCGGTTCAGCCTTTGTCGGAAATCGTTTCATGATCAGGGTACGGGCCAAGCGTGCCCAGCAAGATACAAGTAACAGCCGACAAGGGTATGACAGCTATCAGGAAAAGGGTGTAGTCGCCGGATAAATCGTACAAAAGACCGCCGAAAAGCGGGCCGAGCCCGACGCCCGCCAGCAGAAGGGAAGTGACAAATCCGAACAGGGTGCCGAAGTTTTTCAGGCCAAAGTAGCGTGTCGACAAGTAGATGATTGCATCGTATTCGCCGCCCACGGACAGACCAAGAAATATGACTGCGATCACCGACATTGCCAGTGAGCCCGGAAACAAGAGAATGATTGCGGCGGCAACCATGGGCAGCCCGACGCTGATCATGCCCACCGGGGGCCCGGGCAGCCGGTCGAACAGATAACCAACGGTGAGCCGTCCGACGATCGAGGTAACGCCGATGAGACTGGCGATTTTTACCACTGTCTGCCGCGGCAGGCCGGCATCGGACAGCAGGGGAACGATATGGACCACAAGGCCGACGATGACCGCAGTAATCAGCAGGGCCGACAGTGCCAGCTGGAAAAATTGCCGGGATCTCAGACCCTGGCCGACACTCCAGCCGGATAGAGGAATCGGCGGTTTTTGTTCGCGGGTGTTTAACGCTTTGGCTTTCGAACTTTTGGCGTCATGGAAGAAAATGAACAATAAAGGAACGGTTCCCACAAAGAAGATCCCGCCCAGGGCCATGTAGGCCCCGCGCCAGCCTAATTCGTTAATCAGGTGGTCCGCGAGCAGCGGTATAATTGTCGAGCCAAAGCCCGTCCCGCAGAATGCAATGGCCAGGGCAAGGCCGCGGCTTTTGGAAAAATGGGAAGAAATTGCCGCCGACCAGATAGTGGGCTTCAGGGCCAGCGCCAGTGTCGCGATAAGCAGCCATAATCCCCACCATGTCCAGATGGGGCCGCGTGCCAGCGACAGGCCGGCGAAGGCCAGGCAGAACAGGGCTGCACCGGGAACGGCGAGTCTGCGTGGTCCCCAACGATCAATGAGTATCCCCACAAACGGCGAAAACAGGACTCCCATCAGAGAGACCAGGGTTAAGCCGCTGGTAATTTTAGATCGGGACCATTCCAATTCCTGTTCGAGAGGTTGAATGAACAGGCCCGTCGAGTAGACATGGAGGCTGCCGAGCGAAACGCCGAAAAAGGCGGCGAGCACGACCGTCCAGTGGTTGCGCCATTCGATGCCGGGAGAATTAGGATTGTTTGGCATACTGCAGTATTCCTGGTTTGGTTTTTATGTTTTTGCGCTCGTTTTCACCAATAGGTCCCTTATGCCGGGGAAACGATGTCCATAGGTGCGGCCGGTTGGTCATTGCCGAGATTGCCAGGAAAAAGGCTAGGCCAGCATTTTAACGCCGAGAGATCATCGCGGCAGGAAGTGATAGTATATCAGTTATCAGAAGTGGCGCGAGAGGTGCAAAAGTACAAGCTATTTGTTGACCGCGGCGCTGCCCCTGCCATCCCCCGTTAATGGGGTAGAACCTAATGGGGTAGAGCCGCCGAGGGGAGTAATACGCCAGAAAGCAAAAACCCCTCTGGGACGCTCTGCAATGCGTTCTGAGAGGGGTTCAGTATTCGGTGGTGCCCAGGAGAGGACTTGAACCTCCACNNCGGAGGGACTTGAACCCCCACGACTCGAAGTCACTAGAACCTAAATCTAGCGCGTCTACCAGTTCCGCCACCTGGGCTCTGCGGGGGTGGGTGCCCCTCAGGGATGCGCACTTTACTCAGGGCTGCCGCGATTGTCAATTACCGGGGGCGAAAAATCTGTTACGCTTGATGGCAAATTTCCCTGAAAAATGAGGCTGCATTGAAGGACGACCATCTCCAGCGAGACCCACACGCCGAGCGGGAAGCCGACCGCTACGAAAACCCCATCCCCAGTCGCGAATATATTCTCGAGCTTCTTCGCGAGAGCGTCGGCCCCATGACCCACGAAGAGCTGTGCGATGCGCTAGATCTGGGGGACGAGGACAGCGTCGAGGCCCTGCGCCGCCGTTTGATCGCCATGGTCCGGGACGGCCAGCTGGTCAGCAACAGGCGGGGCGGTTTCGGCACCCTGGACAAGATGAATCTGCAAAAGGGCAGGGTAATCGGTCATCCGGACGGTTTTGGCTTTGTCGCCACCGGCGAGGGCCGAGGCAACGACATCTTCCTTTCCAGTCGGCAGATGCGCCGGGTCTTCGATGGCGACGTGGTGCTGGTGCGCATCGCCGGCCGGGATCACAAGGGCCGGGCGGAAGGTTCCATTGTCGAGGTGGTGGAGCAGCGCACCACCAAACTGGTGGGCCGCTACTTCCAGGAGAGTGGTGTCTACTTCGTGCGACCGGACAATCCGCGAATCAGTCAGGACATCGTCATCCCCAAAGAAGAGTCCGGCGGCGCCGAGAACGGGCAAATGGTCCTGGTGGCGATCACGGTGCAGCCGTCCCGGAAACATATGCCCGCGGGCCGGGTTATCCAGGTCCTTGGCGAACACCGGGCGCCGGGCATGGAAATCACCCTGGCGCTGCACAATTACAATATTCCCCACGAGTGGCCCGAGCGCATCGCCCCGGAGCTGGATGACATTCCCGATCAGGTGGAAGAGGGCGATAAAGGAAAGCGGGTCGATTTGCGCCACCTGGACTTCGTGACCATTGACGGCGAGGACGCCAAGGATTTCGACGACGCCGTCTAT
>DGNJ01000035.1:0-3530 GCA_002388905.1 Cellvibrionales bacterium UBA4495 | reverse complement strand
ATCGCCGATGTCTCCCACTATGTGCGACCCGGCACCGAACTAGACGACGAGGCCTGGAATCGGGGTACCTCCGTTTACTTTCCGGGGGAAGTGGTTCCCATGCTTCCGGAAAAGCTGTCCAACGGCCTTTGCTCCCTGAACCCGGAAGTGGATCGGTTGTGCATGGTCTGCGAGATGACCATCGACACCTCGGGAAATGTCACGCGCTTCCAGTTCTACGAGGGAGTGATGCACTCGCGCGCCCGCCTCACCTATACCCAGGTGGCGGGCATGATTGCCCAGAAAGATGACCCGGAAAGCAGCGTGCGCCAGCGGTTTCGGGCGGTGGTGGAGCGGGTCGATCATCTCCACGATCTCTACAGGGCCCTGCGGGCCGCCCGGGAAAAGCGAGGAGCCATTGACTTCGACACCGTCGAGACCCGCATTCTCTTTGACGAGCAGCGCAAGATTGAGCAGATCCTTCCCACGGTCCGGACCGATGCTCACCGTCTGATCGAGGAATGCATGCTCTGCGCTAATGTCTGCGCGGCGCGCCTGCTCGAGAAGAGCAAACTGCCGGCCCTTTATCGCGTCCATGAGCCGCCCGCCGAAGAGCGCCTCGAGAACCTGAGGGAGTTCCTCGCCGAGATCGGCCTCGGCCTGCCGGGCGGGGATTCGCCGTCGCCGGTGGATTTTCAGTCCGTGCTCGAACAGGTCGAGGACCGGCCCGATGCCCACGTCATCCAGCAGGTGATGCTCCGCTCCATGACTCGTGCCGATTACCGGCCGGAGAATATCGGCCACTTCGGCCTTAATTATGACGCCTATACCCACTTCACTTCGCCCATCCGGCGCTATCCCGACCTTCTGGTGCACCGGGCGATACGGGCGCTTTTGCGGAGCAAGAAGCGGGTGCCGCACCTCAAGCGTGTCTTCCGTGGGCCCAAGCAAACCTTGGCGGACGCGTACCCTTACGACGATGTCTGGATGGAGGAGGCAGGCGTCCACACCTCATTCACCGAACGGCGGGCGGATGAGGCCACCCGGGACGTTGAAAACTGGCTCAAGTGCGAATACCTCCTGGATAAAGTCGGCGAGGAATACACCGGCGTGGTGACCTCCGTTGTCGGTTTCGGGCTCTTTATCGAGTTGAATGACCTGTTCGTGGAGGGGCTGGTTCATATCACCGGCCTGCCCAGGGATTACTATTACTATGAGCCCGTCCACCATCGCCTGGTGGGTGAGCGCACTCGCCGGGTCTTCCGGTTGGGGGATGTCTTGCGCGTTCGGGTCAGCCGGGTAGACCTGGAAGAGCGCAAGATCGATTTTGACCTTGTCGAGGATGAGGGTTCCGGCAAGGGCAGCGGTAAAGGCGGTGCCAGGGGCAAGACCGGAAAGGGCCGCCAGGAACGCACCGGTTCCGGGGAAAGCCAGCCCAAGAAGAAAGGCCGAAGCCGCCGCCGTCAGGGCGAGGGTGGCGACCGTAAGACCGGCGACGGCGGGTCACAATCCGCCAAGTCTGGCAAGTCCGGCAGCAGGCGCGGCGGTTCCGGTTCAAGATCCCGGCGCAGCAAGAGCTGACCCATGGCGGGAAAAAGCACCCGGGTTGTCGACGCCGAATGGATCTATGGCATGCACGCCGTGCTGGCCGTGCTCAAGACAGAGCCCCAACGGGTCACCGAACTGCGGCTTCTGCGCGAGCGCCGGGACCAGCGCCTGAAAAAGATCGAATCCCTGGCGCAACAGCATGGTATTGCCAGGGTCCCGGTGGGCCGGGAACAACTGGATGCACTGGTGTCCGGCAACCACCAGGGCGTGGCGGCGCTATGCACTGCCGGGGAGGTGCGGGACGAAGGCTACCTGGCCCGGTTACTGGACAACCTGGATCGCCCGCCTTTGCTGCTGGTCCTGGACGGCGTGACTGATCCCCATAACCTGGGTGCCTGCCTGCGGACCGCCGACGCTGCCGGCGTCGACGCCGTTTTAGCCCCAAAGGATAAATCGGCGGGCATGAATGCCACCGTACGCAAGGTGGCCAGCGGCGCCGCGGAATCGGTGCCCTTTGTTGTAGTCACCAACCTGGCCCGCACCCTGGCACAGCTCAGGGATCGCGGTATCTGGCTGGTGGGTGCTGCCGGTGATGCAGCCGACACCCTTTATGATGTTGACCTGTCGGGCTCGCTGGGTCTGGTCCTGGGCGCCGAAGGCAAGGGTATGCGGCGCTTGACCCGGGAGAATTGCGATTTGCTGGTGAAGCTACCCATGGCCGGCACGGTTTCCAGCCTCAATGTTTCCGTCGCCGCCGGCGTCTGCCTCTATGAGGCGTGTCGGCAGCGCCGGCTGGGGTCAGCTAGCAATGGTTGACGTCGCACCGGACCGGTCACCGAAGACGGTTGCATCGGGCTTGCCAACGCCTTGGCCGCTTTGGATCATTAGGCAATCAGCCAGGGTTCGGAACGCCGATCAGCGATGGCCACGACAAACCTGACTCTGCCCAATATGCTCAGCGGGTTGCGGATCCTGCTGGTGCCGGTCCTGCTCGGCCTCGCCTGGCTCGGTCATGCATCGGCCTTCCTTTTGTTGCTGGCGGTTTCCCTGAGCACGGACTTTTTCGATGGCTATCTGGCCCGCCGGCTCGATCAGAGCACGGAACTGGGCGTCAAACTGGATAGTTGGGGGGACCTGCTCACCTATGGCGTCATGGTGGTCGGCCTTTACCTGCTCTGGCCGGGCACTTTCGACAGGGAATCCTGGTTCCTGGCCATGGGGGTTGCCTTTTATCTGTTGCCCACCTTCGCCAGCCTCTACAAGTTCCGGGATCTGCCCCGCTATCACACCTGGGCGGCGAAGGCCGCCGCCCTGTTACTGGCGCCGGCCTATTACCTGCTTACTCTCTGGGACCTGTCGCTGCCGTTCCGGGTGGTGATCGTTTTCCATGTCTGGGTGGCGGTTGAAGAAGTTTTGATTACCCTGACGCTGAAGCGAAAACAGGACAATGTCCCCTCCTGGCTGCATGCCCGGTTCCTGACCCGGCGTGCCCGCGAGAGGCTGCGCAATCGCCGGAACCGTATCCGCGAGGCGCGTGCACAACGCCGGGACAGGTTCCGCCACCGCCCGGACCAGTGATAAAGGGCGAGGGGCTCCCGCTTATTCGGGAAAGAGGCACTGCTGAGCGAAGTCGCCGGCTTCGTTCATGGTCCAGTCACCCCGGGGTTTTTCCTTCATATCGTTGCACCACTCGGGGCTGCCCACCTCGGGAGAGCAGGCGTTTAGCAGGAGGAGGGCGATGCTCGCAAGAACCAGCTTTGCTGGAGACATTGTTGTTCCTTGTCATCGGTTGGTGGAATCTATCCTAGCACTTCCCGGGTTTCTGTCGAGAGCCTTCAGACAGCCAATGCTGCCGGACCCGGGGTGCGGGTAGAGGGGCGGCAAAATCCCTGCCCGGCAATTGACCCCCCGTCCACGCGGCTGTATGATTCGCGCTCACTGAATCGGGTCGCCAGCGTTCGCGATGTGAGGACCCCGGGGAATAGCGCAGTCTGGTAGCGCGC
>DGNJ01000122.1 GCA_002388905.1 Cellvibrionales bacterium UBA4495 | reverse complement strand
ACGTGGCCTCCATGTGCGAGACTTCCACCAAGGTGTTCATCCTCGAAGTCATGGGTCGCCACGCAGGCTGGATTGCCGCCGCCGGGGCCCTGGCGGGGGAGGAGAAAGGTGACCCGCCGCATATCGTGCTGATGCCGGAGGTGGCCTTCGAACGGGACAGGTTCCTGAAAAAGGTGAACGATACGGTCAGGGAAAAGGGCTACTGCGTAATCGTCGCCTCCGAGGGCACCCGTTACGCGGACGGTTCACTGGTGGCCGCGTCCGAACACACCGATGCCTTCGGCCACAAGCAACTCGGGGGAGTCGCTCCCACCCTGGCCGGCCTGATCAAGGACGAACTGGGCTACAAGTACCACTGGGCACTGGCGGATTACCTGCAGCGTTCGGCCCGGCACATCGCCTCCGCCACGGACGTGGAACAGGCCTATGCCGTGGGCCGGGCCGCCGTCGAGTACGCCGCGTCGGGCAAGAACGCGGTGATGGTCACCATCGAGCGGGGCAAGGGCAAGCGCTACACCTGGAAGCTGGGGGAGGCACCGCTGACCAAAGTGGCCAACGTGGAAAAAATGATGCCGCGCAGCTATATCAGCCGGGACGGTTTCGGCATCACCCCCAGGGGCCGGCAATACCTGGCGCCGCTGATTCGGGGCGAGGACTACCCACCCTACAAAAACGGCATACCCGCCTACGGCAAACTGAAGATGGTGATGGTGCCGAAAAAACTCAAAACGGGATTCGAGATTTAGAAGCGCGGTCTCTCGGGGGCGATCGCCGCATTGATCGACCCTGTCATATCAGGTTTCCAGTAAAAAGGTCACAGGCCCGTCGTTGCACAGGGATACCTGCATATCGGCACCGAACCGTCCCGTCGCCACGGGCACTCCCGCCGCCTCCAGATTGTCGATAAAACGCTCGTAAAGCGCCTCGGCCCGCCCCGGCTCCGCCGCGGAAGAGAAACTGGGGCGCAGGCCCTTGCGGGTATCCGCCGCCAGGGTGAACTGGGAAATCACCAGAACGCTTCCGGTTACGTCCAGGACACTGCGGTTCATCCGCTCGCTGCTGTCAGGGAAAACCCGGTAGCGGGCGACCTTGTCCGCCAGCTTCCGGCACTGCGTTTCGCCGTCCCCCGCCTGGACCGCCAAAAAGACCAGCAGGCCCCGATCAATGCGGCCGGCGACCTCGCCGTCAACCGCCACCGAAGCCCCGCTGACCCGCTGCAGCAACGCCCGCACTATTCGCTCTCCAGCCTGTCCGCCATGGCATCGGTGGCGGACACCAGCGCGTGGACGGTGCCGGGCTCGCCCGACGCATGGCCGGCATCCCGAACGATCTCAAGTTGCGCTTCCGGCCAGGCCTCGGCCAGGGCGAAAGCCTGCTCCACCGGACAGACCATGTCGTAGCGGCCATGGACGATAACGCCCGGGATTCCCCTCAGTTGCCCGGCATTCCCGATAATCTGGTCGGGCTCGATAAAGGCACCATTGACAAAATAATGGGCCTCGATTCGGGCCAGGGCAGTGGCAAAATGGGGGTTGCCGAAATGGTTCACCACCGCCGGCCGGGGATCCAGGGTGGCGCAGCGTCCTTCCCAGATGGACCATGCCTTGGCGGCTGCCATGCGCTCCAGTTCGTTGTCACCGGTGAGCAGTTGGTGGTAGGCCGTTAGCAAGTCATCCCGCCGGTGCCGGGAAACAGGCTCGATGAAATCCCGCCAGTAGTCGGGGAAAATGCGATGGGCCCCCTGCCGGTAGAACCAGTCGATATCCCCCTGGCGGCACAGAAAAATGCCCCGCAGGATCAGCGCCTGGACCCGCTCCGGATAAGCCTGGGCATAGAGCAGCGCCAGCGTTGCCCCCCAGGAACCGCCGAAGACCACCCACCTGTCGATCCCCAGCTGCCGGCGCACGGTTTCGATATCCGCCAATAGCCGCGCAGTGTCGTTCTTTTCGAGAGAGGCATGGGGCGTGGAGCGGCCGCAACCCCGCTGATCGAAAAGCACGATCCGATAGCGCTGCGGGTCGAAAAAGCAGCGATCCTGCTCCCGGCAGCCGGCACCGGGACCACCGTGCAGGAAAACCACCGGCACCCCGTCGGGGTTGCCGCACTCCTCCAAATAAAGACGATGGGGCGCTTCCACCTCAACACGGTGCGTGGCATAGGGTTTGATGGCCGGGTAGTGAACTCGCATGGGGACCCCGAAGCGCCGTTACGGCGATAGCAAAGACTGCCGTTTATAGTAACAGCCGATCATGGGTAAACTGTAGGTATGAACGACGATCCCGATCGCTGCCCCTGGTGCCGGGGCAACGCCCTGTACACCGAATACCATGACCGGGAATGGGGCGTGCCCTGCCGGGACGACGGCAAGCTCTTCGAATTCCTGGTTCTGGAAAGCGCCCAGGCGGGCCTGTCCTGGCTCACCATCCTGCGCAAGCGGGAAAACTACCGGCGTGCCTTCGCCGGCTTCGATCCGGAGCGGGTCGCACGCTTCAACCGGCGCAGTGTCGAGCGCCTGCTGCGGGACAGCGGCATTGTCCGCAATCGGCTGAAAATCGAGGCGGCCATCGGCAACGCCCGGGCTTTTCTCGAGGTGGTCGAAAGCCACGGCAGTTTTGCCGATTATTTTTGGGGTTTCACCGATGGCGAGCCCCGCATCAATCATTGGCGCCGCCTCGGGGAGGTTCCGTCCATGACACCCCTTTCCGACGCCATCAGCCGGGACATGAAACAAAAAGGTTTCCGCTTTTTCGGATCCACCATCTGCTATGCCCATATGCAGGCCACGGGGCTCGTCAACGATCACCTGGTGAGCTGTTTCCGGCATAGCGAGTGCGCATCGACCAGCCCCTGACGAAGGCTTGATCGCGGGCTTGGTCCGCTCCCACCATCAACACTACTGTCTTTGGGTGCGTGCAGCGTGCCGGTGGTGTGGGAGCGGCCCGTGGCCGCGATGGAAGCCCTAACCGAGGACCACCTGATTGCGGCCCATGTGCTTGGCCTGGTAAAGACCGCCGTCGGCAATGCTGAGCATATCGTTGTTATCGAGGGATTTGTCGACACTGGCAATGCCGATGCTGATGGTCACGGACACTTTGTCGCCGTCGTGGGCGATGGTCATCTCCTCGATGCGCTTGCGCAGTCGCTCGCCGGCCTGGACCGCCGAAAAGCCGGTCTGTCCCGGCATCAGGATCAGGAACTCGTCGCCACCCCAGCGCGCCACCACGTCCTGATTGCGCAAGCCGCGACCCAGCGCCCTGCCCACCTTGGTCAACACCTGGTCCCCGAATTCATGGCCATAGCGGTCATTGAAGGACTTGAAGTTGTCGATGTCCGCCAGCAGGATGGCGTAGATATGGCCGCTGCGTTTGTACTCTTCCCAGCGCGTCTCCAGAATACCGTCCATGTAGCGGCGATTGGCGAGGCCGGTCAACTGATCCCGCAGCGCCAGTTCGTGGACCCGCCGGTTCATTTCGATCAGTCCCCGTTCGTTGGCGTAGCGGGAGTAATCCATGGCCACCGAAAACAGGGACAGCCCCACCAGTGTGAGGAAAAACTTGATTTCGGTGAGCACCGGATAACCCGGTCCCGGGGGCAGGTAAAGATCCCAGTAGAAAACCGCGCCGACGATCAGGTTGAGAATGGCCAGGCCGGCCGCTCCCAGACGAAAACCCAGCACCGCGACGAACCCCGGCGTGATGGCCAGGCAACCGAACAAGCCGGTCTTGTTGGGCCCGCCCTCTGTGATCAGGTAGAGAAACGCAGCGACACCGCAACAGGCGTAGTAGATGCGGGTGCCGGTATTGAGGCCGGCAATCATGTGCACCAGCAAACCCAGGAACACGGCGCCGGCGGTGGTGGCGAAAACGAGCATGGAGCGGACATCGCCAACCGCAAAGGCAAGCAGGGCGAAAAAGGTGCCGAACACACCGAACAGAATCATCGTGTAGATAATCAGCCGGCTGTGATGCCAGCTGACAGATGCCGGTATGCTTTCCTGGTCGGAGTCGATCATTGCCTTTTACCCAAGTCCCGCGGGGCTGCATTCCCCCGCCGTCAGGTCCCTTCGGGACGTGTTGGCAATGGATTTTACACGTTTCCGGCGACGACCAAAGCCGGAATCGACACCAGGGAGGTGCCAAAACCCGCCTCCCGTCGCCTCAGGCGGCGTTTTTCTGGCTCCGTTTGCGCTCGGTTTCGGTCAGCAGCTTCTTGCGCAGGCGAATGTGCTTGGGCGTGACTTCAACCAGTTCATCGGACTCCACGAACTCCAGGGCCTGCTCCAGGGTATGGCGTACAGGCGGCGTCAGCACCAGGTTCTCGTCAGTGCCGGCGGCGCGGATATTGGTGAGCTGCTTGGCCTTGGTGGGGTTCACGGGCAGATCATTGCTGCGGGAATGCAGGCCGATGATCTGGCCCTCATAGACGTTTTCGCCGTGACCCACGAAAAGACGACCGCGCTCCTGAAGGTTGAACAGGGCATAGGCCAGTGTCTTGCCCTTGATCATGGAGACCAGGACCCCGTTCTGGCGCTTGCCGATGATACCGGGCTTGACCGGACCGTAGCTGTCAAAGGTACTGGTCATGACACCGGAACCGGCGGTCAGGGTCAGGAACAGGGAGCGGAATCCGATCAGACCCCGGGACGGCACCGTAAAGTCGATACGGATCCGGCCCTTGCCGTCCGGCTGCATGTTGGTCATCTCCGCCTTCCGGTTGCCCAGTTCCTCCATCACCGCGCCCTGGTGCTGCTCTTCCACATCCACGACAACACGCTCGAAGGGTTCCTGTACCTGGCCGTCGACCTCGCGCTGGACCACTTCCGGGCGCGACACGCCCAGTTCATAGCCTTCCCGGCGCATGGTCTCGATAAGCACGGACAGGTGCAGTTCGCCGCGACCGGACACCACAAACTTCTCCGGGGAGTCGCCCTGGCGGACACGCAACGCCACGTTATGGATCAACTCCTGTTCGAGGCGCTCTCGGATATTGCGGGAGGTGATGAACTTGCCATCCTGGCCGGCAAAAGGCGAATCGTTGACCTGGAAAGTCATGGTGACCGTGGGTTCATCGACAGTCAGGGCGGGCAACGCCTCCACATGCCCGGGATCGCAGAGGGTATCGGAGATATTGAGGCCATCGACGCCGGTGATGCAGACGATGTCGCCGGCTTCGGCGCGCTCCACCTCCACCCGCTCCAGGCCCTGGTGGCTCATCACCTGCAGCACCCGGGCCCGGCGCCTGGCATCGTCGGTACTGAGTACCACGACATTATCGTTGGGTCCCAGGGAACCCCGGGTGATGCGGCCGATACCGATCACCCCCACATAACTGCTGTAATCCAAGGCGCTGATCTGCATCTGGAAAGGCTGGCCCGGATCCACATCCGGAGGCGCCACCCGATCGACGATCATTTGCAGCAGGGGCGTCATGTCCTCCGCCATCTCCTCCACTTCGTAACCGGCAATGCCGTTGAGGGCCGAGGCGTAGACCACGGGAAAGTCCAACTGGTCATCGCTGGCGCCGAGACTGTCGAAGAGGTCGAAGACCTGGTCCATGACCCAGTGCGGCCGGGCCCCGGGACGATCCACCTTGTTGATCACGACGATGGGCTTCAAGCCACGCTCGAAGGCCTTCTGGGTCACGAAACGGGTCTGGGGCATGGGACCGTCGACCGCGTCCACCAGCAGCAGCACGGAATCCACCATGGACATCACCCGCTCCACCTCGCCTCCGAAGTCGGCGTGGCCCGGCGTGTCGACAATATTGATACGGTAACCCCGCCACTCGATGGCGGTATTCTTGGCGAGGATGGTAATGCCCCGCTCCTTTTCCTGGTCGTTGGAGTCCATCACCCGTTCGGCGCCCTGGTCCTTGCGAC
This sequence comes from Cellvibrionales bacterium UBA4495, assembly GCA_002388905.1. GTDB lineage: Bacteria > Pseudomonadota > Gammaproteobacteria > Pseudomonadales > Porticoccaceae > DGNJ01. Next base: position 12,466 of record DGNJ01000122.1, on the reverse strand, counting down.
CCAGGGTGCCGGATTGCTGAAGCAGCTTGTCGACGAGAGTGGTCTTGCCATGGTCCACGTGGGCGATAATGGCAATATTGCGTAGATTTTCGATGCTCATAAAAGGGATTAATGCGGGGATGGTGAAAAGAGGGGGCGCATTATAGTGACAGGGAGGCGGGAAGTCACATCATTCCGCTTTGCACGGCGACCGGCATCCCCTTCGGCGTTCAGGTCACGACCCGAAGGGGCTCGTACTGGCGGATATCGGTCACGCGGTTCCCGTCCCCGGGCGCCAGGGTCGTGGAAAGATCCTGGAAGCTCATGGGCTTGTGGAAATAATAACCCTGGAAATAGTCGCACCCCATGGCCCTGAGGGCCTCGAACTGGTCCTCGTCCTCGACACCCTCGGCGATTACTTTCAGGGAAAGCACTTCGCACAGTTTGATAATGGCCTGGACGATCCGGTTGTTATTCTTGTTCTCGAGCAGGGTCCGGATAAACTCCTTGTCCAGCTTGAGGTAGTGCACGGGCAGGTCCTTGAGCATGGCCAGGGACGAGTAGCCGGTACCGAAGTCGTCCAGGGCGATGCGGATGCCGGCATCGATCAGTTCCTTGAGCTGGTCCATGACTTCATCGTAATTGTGGATCAGGCTGTCTTCGGTAATTTCCATGACAATCCAGCGGGGGTCGATTCCGTTGGCCTCGAGGATGCCTAAAAAGCGGCTGGCGAACATGCCGTCGGTGAGTTGTTTGGGGCTGACATTAACGAAAAAGGCGGCGTCGTCCTTCCACAGACCCTGGTCGCGCAGGCTGTTGATGTTCCGGCACACGCGATCGAAACTCCAGTAGCCTACGGCTGTCATCATCGGCGAGTTGGACATTATTTCGATAAAATGCCCTGCCGGCACCACGTTGTTGTTACCCCTAATCCAGCGCAACAGGCCCTCGGAGAAGCAGGTCTTGCCCCGGGCGTCGACAATGGGCTGGAAGTGGATATCGAACTCCTCGTTCTCCAGCCCGTGGCGCAGGCCGCGAACCAGTTCCACGCGGTACTCGGCCTCGATGCTCAGGGAGTCGTCGTAAAAGCAAATGCCCTTGCGCCCGCCCTGCTTGACCCGGTACATGGCCAGGTCGGCGTTTTTGAGTAGTTCGTTGGCGGTGCCCCAGTTGCCATCGAAGAGCACGACGCCGCCGCTCAGGTCCAGGTCGTAATCGATGCCGCCGATCCGGCACAGGCCGACTCCGGCACCGAGAAGCTTGTCGGTGACGGCTTTGACATTGTCCGTTGCTTCCTTGCGGGTGGGACCCAGCCGCTCCAGCAACACCACGAACTCGTCGCCGCCGAACCGGGCCACCATGTCTTCGTGGCGAAGGAGCGAGCGCACTTTCTTGGCAAATTCCTTGAGGACAATATCGCCGACATCGTGGCCCTGGGTATCGTTGATATCCTTGAAATGGTCCAGATCGAGAAACACCAGGGCGGCAAATTCACTGGTCTCCCGGCTGCGGACAATGGCGCGGTTGATTTCATTCATCATCTGCCGGCGGTTCGGCAGGCCGGTCAGGGCGTCGTAATTGGCCTGGTTCTTGATGATTTCCTCGGCCTTGACCTGGGAGGTCACATCCTCGACGAAAGAGGCAATGCCAATGGCTTCGTCATCGCGGGTCAGGGCGGAATCGTGCCACTCGCAATGGACTGGCTCGCCGTCCTTGTTAGTGCACACGTGAATGGTTCGCAGGCCCTTGTGGCTGCGCCACAGGGTCCGCCACTTGCGCTTGACCTTTTCCACGTCATCGTCGGAAAAAATGAGGTTGAGGGGCTGCCCCAGGGCCTCCTCGGCCCTGTAGCCGAAAATACTCTCCGCGCTGGGGTTCCAGCTGCAGATCCGGAAACGGCGGTCCCACTCGATGGCCGCCAGCGGCGTATTGCGCCAGTGCTGGGTGAATATGAAGTTTGCCTCCACCTCCCGCTTGGCCTGCTGCTCATGCTCAAAAGTCTGGCGCAGATTCTTGAAGATCAGTTGCCTCAGCTCGAAAGCACCGTAACCGATGGCGGTGAAGAAAACGGCCCCGAACAGCACCAGTTGCCACAGGGCGATGTCCGCGTAAATGTGGGAAAGAATCAGGGACGGAACCACGGTCAGGCAGGCGGCGATAATGGCCGCCCGGGTCTGGAACAGGTAAACCACCGCGTACGTGGCGGCGGCGCCCACGGTGAGCGCCAGGATCAGGTGCTTGTCGGCAAAATGGTTGCTCAGGAAGATCCAGCTTGCCGAGGCCCAGATAACGCCGTCGCAGACCCCGGACACAAGCGACAGGCGGTCCACCTTGCCGGAGATATTCGCATCAATACCCTCCCGGCCGGCTTCCCGGTTGAGCAGCAGGACGGCAGCACCCTGCACGGCGGCGATCAGGACAATGGCACCGCTCCACAGCCACAAAAAGGGGTTGCCGATATGGGCCATGGACAGGGCGACCAGCAAGCCCGCGAAGATAGCGGTGATTATCGTCCCCAGAGTCAGCAGGCGCAGGGCCAGGCCACCGATATCGTGACGGAATTTTTCCTCCAGCTGCAGGGTCAGTGCGTCCACGTCATTGGCCTCTTGGCTTTCTTTAGCGGCAATGGTGGCTCAACGAAAAGCCCGGGTGGCGGAGCGCGGTCGATTTCGCTGATAAACGGTTGCCGTGGCGGCAGCCTCCTAAAAAACTGTGAACCACTTCACATTAAGATGGGGATCTTGGGCGCTTTTGTGAACCATTGCGCCGGATGGCTGGCGACCGATACGCGAATTGCCGTATCAGCCCGGCCGATAAACGCCGACATTTTCATAGCCTTCCTCGCGCAACATCTCGGCGTGCAGTCGACTCATGACACCCCGATCACAATACAGGAGGTAAGTGGTCGCCGGCTCCAGATTGGGAAATTCCCGGGCCAGGGTAAAGAAGGGGATTTCCTTCACGGGGACGTTGCCGGCCTTGAGCGACCGACCGGCAATTTCGTCGGGGTGGCGGATATCGAGGATCACCGAGCCCGGCTGGGGCGTGCTGAAGATCTCCACGCCGGTGGCGGCCCCGGCGTCCATCTGGAGATCGTCAATGGCCTCGTATCGAGCTTCGGCCACGGCCCTGTCCAGCACGCCGAAATCGAAACCCGCTTCCTCGCTGATCACCCGCTCGGGCTTGGCCCTGGTAGTGGGCCTGACAGAGATAACACCACAGTATTCGGGCATGTTGGCGGCGTACTCCTCGGTACCGATGGTGCGGGCGATTTTGATAATTTCCTCCTTGTCCATCACCGAGAGGGGGCGGAAAATCAGCTTTTCCGACACCTGGTCGATCACCGCCAGGTTGTGCAGGGTCTGGCTCGAGACCTGGGAGACGCTCTCGCCGGTGACCAGGGTCTCGACCTCCATCTGCCCGGCAATGCGTGTCGCGGCTCGCAGCATCATCCGCTTGAGCACGACCCCCATGTAGGCGTTACCGACGCGGGTGAGGATTTCCGTTACCACCCCCTCGAAGGGCACGGTAACGAACTTGACCCGATGGGAGGCACCGAAGCGCCGCCACAGATAGGATGACACCTCCTTGACTCCCAGTTCATGGGCACGACCACCGAGATTGAAAAAACAAAAATGGGTGCGCAGCCCCCGCCGCATGGTCAGATAACTGGCTACCGTGGAGTCGAAACCGCCGGAAACAAGGGAGAGGACATTATCCCGGCTGCCGATGGGAAAACCGCCCAGACCGCGGCGGGTTTCGTGCACGAGAAAGAATTTATCGCCGCGAACCTCCAGAGGCACGGTGACGTCGGGGTTCACCAGCTTGACCCCGGCCGCGTCGGTGTATTTCAGGAGCCCGCCGCCCACATAGCGCTCCACGTCCACGGAACGGAAGTCGTGACGCCCGCTGCGCTTGACGCGCACACAGAAGGTCTTCCCGGCCAGGGCCTGGGCCCAGGCGCCGCGCGCCTTGTCGAGGATATCGTCCAGATCGCCAAGCGGATGGCTGTCCACCCGGGAGAACTGGTTGATACCCGGCGTCGACGCCAGCACCGTTTCCACCGGTTCCCGGAGACTGCCGGCATCCCCGGGGATCACCACGTCGAGCTTTTCCCAGTCCCGCTGCACATCGATACGGCGGTCCAGCGCCTTCAGCAGGCGCCGCAGATTGTCCCGCAGCTGCTTGGTAAGCCGCTTGCGCACGGGGGAACTCTTGATGGTGATTTCGGGGGAAATCTTGACTATGTAGTGCATGACGGGAAAGAAGGCACTCGGTTTCCGGGGCCGCGCATTATAGCCCTGCCGACCGGGCGATTAAATGCGGCGCGCTATACGTTCCCTCCCGGTTCAGGCAAAATGGTTCCGGCTCTGGGTCAAAACACCAGAACCGCACCAAATGTGCGCACTCTCGAAATTATTTGCACTAAAATGATGCAAAAGCCCCTCTTGATGCCGGCGGCCAGCCGCTTCGGGGCTGCTTGAAGCCGCGCCCAATAATGTGGCACACATATTGCTATTTTTTAACCGAGCGCCACAAAACCGCTTTACACGGCCCTGCTACCTCAAGCAGCCGAAAGAATACACAAACCGGAACCCGATCCTGGAGGAAACAATGTCCGAGAAGACTTTGAACCTGATTAAAGAAAGCGAAGCCCGCTGGGTGGACCTGCGCTTCACCGATACCAAGGGCAAGGAGCAGCACGTTTCCATCCCCGCCAAGGCCGTGGATGAAGAATACTTCGAGAACGGCCAGATGTTCGACGGTTCGTCCATCGCCGGCTGGAAAGGCATCAACGAGTCCGACATGATACTGATGCCCGACGATGACAGCGCCACGCTGGACCCGTTCACCGACGAACCCACCGTCATCCTGCGCTGCAACATTGTCGAACCCTCCACCATGCAGGGTTACGAGCGCGACCCCCGCTCCATCGCCCAGCGCGCCGAGGAATACCTGAACTCCTCCGGTCTCGGCGACACCTGCTTCTTCGGCCCCGAGCCCGAGTTCTTCGTCTTCGACGAAATCCACTTTGGCGCCGACATGTCCGGCAGCTTCGTAAAAATCACCTCGGAGGAAGCCTCCTGGTCCTCCGGCGAAAAATTTGTCGAGGGCAATCTGGGCCACCGGCCCCGGGTCAAGGGTGGCTACTTCCCGGTCCCGCCGGTCGACTCCCTGCACGACCTGCGCGCCGCTATGTGCGCCGCCATGGAGCAGATGGGCCTGGACGTGGAAGTTCATCACCATGAGGTGGGCGGTGCCGGCCAGAACGAGATCGGCGTCAAGTTCAACACCCTGGTTAAAAAGGCGGACGAAGTCCAGATTCTCAAATACTGCGTCCACAACGTCGCCCACGCCTACGGCAAGACCGCGACCTTTATGCCCAAGCCCATTGTCGGCGACAACGGTTCGGGCATGCACTGTCACCAGTCCTTCTGGAAGGATGGCGTGAACCAGTTTGCCGGCGACGGTTACTCGGGCCTCTCCGAGACCGCTCTTTACTATATCGGTGGCATCATCAAGCACGCCAAGGCCCTCAATGCCTTCACCAACCCGGGTACCAACTCCTACAAGCGATTGATTCCCGGCTTCGAAGCACCGGTAATGCTGGCCTATTCCGCCCGCAACCGTTCCGCGTCCATCCGGATTCCCTTCGTCACCTCCCCCAAGGCCAAGCGTGTCGAGGTGCGTTTTCCGGACCCCATCGCCAACCCTTACCTGGCCTTCGCCGCCATGCTCATGGCCGGTATCGACGGTGTCCAGAACAAGATTCACCCCGGCGATGCAATGGACAAGGACCTCTATGACCTGCCCGCCGAGGAAGCGGCCGCCATTCCCCAGGTTGCCGGCAGCCTGCGCGAAGCCCTGAGCAATCTCGATCAGGACCGCGCTTTCCTGACCCAGGGGGGCGTCTTTACCGATGACACGATCGATGCCTACATCGACCTGAAAATGGAGGAGGTCTACCGCGTGGAGCACACCACCCACCCGGTGGAGTTCGACCTCTACTACAGCGTTTAAGCGACGCCTCCGCCGGCCGGTGATGGCCGGCCTTTACCGACGAAAGCCCGCTATCAGATGATGGCGGGCTTTTTCTTTTTGCCAAAGGGTATTATCTTTAACCATGACAGAGGAAATCCGCCGGGAGGCCTCATTGTGCAAACCATCATCGCTTTGATCGCGGTCCTGCTGATAGGCAGCGCCCAGGCGTCGGGACAGGTCTATAAGGTGGTCGATGAAGAAGGCCGGGTCACTTATACCGACTCGCCCCCCGCCGACGAGGAAGCCGGAGAATCCGTGCAGGTCCCCGAAGTGAACACCCAGCCCGCGGTCAAACCCCGCCCCGACCAGGACAGCCAGGCCACGGCGAACAAAGGAGCCGGCGGCTACCGGGATGTGTATATCACCCAGCCGGCCCATGAAAGCACGGTTCCTCCCGGGCAGTTGGATGTGGTGGTCCAGGTCGTTACCGATCCGGCGCTGAAGCCCAATCACCGGGTGCAGGTGTTCTACGACGGCGAACCCTATGCCCCACCGGCTGCCACCACCAGCGTCGTCCTGAGCGAGCTGTACCGGGGCACGCACCAGATTCGCGCACAGATTATCGATGCCGATAACAGGGTCGTGGCCAGCACCGAGCCGGTGACTATTTATGTGAAACGCCACTCCATCCAGCATCCCAACCCCGCTCCCTACCCGGGCGCCAACTGACGGGAAACTGGCTGCACCATAATAGTGCACAGAAACACCGTTTTCACTACACTTCCCTTCTAAACCCTGTCTTTCAGGGAGCCCCCGCTTGGCCCGGTATTTGCACTGATATTTACGTTCGTCTTTGCAACCGGGTTAGCCAGCCTCCCGACGTGCACCAAATTGTTACGGCCTTCTTATCACGGAACTACGGATGGATACCAACAGCCTCGATCACCTTCTCCTCGAGAATCTCAGTACCGCAGTGCTGTTACTCGATGGCGAACTGACGGTGCAGTATGTCAACCCGTCCGCTGAAACCCTGCTTGCCGCCAGCGCTACCCGGGTACTGGGCAGCCGGGCCTCGACCTTTTTTGCCGGTTCCGAAAACCGTCTCGACGCCCTCCAGAACGCACTGGACACCGGTGATCCCTTTACCGAACGGCGGGCCTTTCTCAACCTGAAAGATCAGGGACAGACCGCCGTTGACTACACGGTAACACCGCTTGTCAGTGGCGCTTCCCGTTTCCTGCTAGTGGAAATGCAGGCCATGGACAGGATTCTCCGCATCGATCGCGAGGAGGCCCTGATAACCGCCCATGACACTTCGCGCAACCTGGTCAAGGGGCTGGCCCATGAAATCAAGAACCCGCTCGGCGGCATTCGCGGCGCCGCCCAGCTCCTGTCCGCCGAACTGAAAGACGCTGAACTGCGCGAGTACACGGATATTATCGCCAACGAGGTGGAGCGGCTGTGCCGGCTGGTGGACCGCCTGCTGGGGCCCAATAAGCCGGCGCCCTTCAGCGCCGTCAATATCCACGAGGTCACCGAGCATGTGGCATCCCTGGTGGAGGCCGAGACCCGGGGAGAACTGGTCATCCTTCGGGATTACGACCCCAGCATTCCCGAAGTCCAGGGAAACCGGGAGCAGCTGATCCAGGCAATCCTCAATATTGTCCGCAACGCCATGCAATCCCTGAAAAGCGCCGATATGCTCGGCAAGGGTGGCACTATTCGCCTGCGCACCCGGATCCAGCGCCACTTCACTATCGGCAAAGTCAACCACCGGGTGGTATGCCGCCTGGATATCATCGACAACGGCCCCGGGATTCCGGCGGAAATCAGCGAACGGATTTTCTTTCCCATGATCAGCGGTCGCCCGGAAGGCAGCGGTCTGGGCCTGCCCATCGCCCAGTCGACCATTAATACCCACAACGGCCTGGTGGAGTGCGACAGTCGCCCCGGCCATACCCGATTTACTATTTTTCTACCCATAGAATGTGACGATGACTGACAGACCAATAATCTGGATCGTGGACGACGACCGCTCCATCCGCTGGGTCATGGAAAAGGCGCTGACCCGGCACGATTTCGAGATCAGAACCTTCGAGGAGGCCCGCCCCCTGCTGGATGCACTGGAGCGCGACAAACCCGACACCATTATCAGCGACATACGCATGCCGGGAATCAGCGGCCTGGAACTCCTGGAAAGGATTCACAGGGAAAGTCCCAATATCCCGGTGATCATCACCACTGCCCACTCGGACCTGGACAGTGCCGTGGCCGCCTACCAGGGCGGCGCCTTCGAGTACCTGCCCAAGCCCTTCGACATCGACGAACTGGTCTCGGTCACCCAACGGGCGATCACTTTCACGCGGGAACAGGAAGAACCACCGGACACGGAAACAGGCTTGGCGAACACCGACATCATCGGCGAGGCGCCGGCCATGCAGGAGGTCTTCCGGGCCATCGGCCGCCTCTCCAAATCCAATATCACCGTGCTTATCAACGGCGAGTCGGGAACGGGCAAGGAACTGGTGGCCCGGGCCCTGCACCGCCACAGCCCCCGGGCGGATTCCCCCTTTATCGCCCTCAATATGGCGGCTATCCCCCACGACCTCATCGAATCGGAACTGTTCGGCCACGAAAAGGGCGCATTTACCGGCGCCGCCGCCCGGCGGGCCGGACGCTTTGAACAGGCCAATGGCGGCACCCTCTTTCTCGACGAAATCGGTGATATGCCCCCGGAAGCCCAGACCCGCTTGTTACGGGTCCTCGCAGACGGGGAGTTCTATCGCGTCGGCGGCCATACACCGGTCAGGGTCAACGTGCGCATTATCGCCGCCACCCACCAGAACCTGGAGGAACTGGTGGCCGACCACCGGTTCCGGGAGGACCTCTTCCACCGACTGAATGTAATCCGGGTCCACCTGCCCCGACTGGCGGAACGCAAGGAGGACATTCCCAAGCTGATACAGTTTTTCCTCAACCAGTCCGCCGAAGAACTGGAGGTGGAACCCAAGGTCGCCTCAAGGGACGTGGAGCGTTACCTGACCAACTTGCCCTGGCCCGGCAATGTCCGACAGCTGCAGAATACCTGTCGCTGGCTGACGGTAATGGCGTCCGGGCGGGAAATACTCATGTCCGACCTGCCCCCGGAACTGGTGTCAGATCCGGATCAGGCCGAGGCGTCCGGCGAGGACTGGGAAGCGGGCCTGTTGCGCTGGGCAAGGCGTCAACTGGACAGTGGCGCCGACAAGATACTGGACACCGCCCTGCCGGCCTTCGAGCGGACCATGATAGAAGCGGCCCTGGAAAAAACCGGGGGCCGCAAGAAGGAGGCTGCCGAATTACTGGGTTGGGGGCGCAACACACTGACGCGCAAACTCAAGGAATTGGGCATGCCGGGCGCCGGCGAGCACTGATTATCAATCACAACCCGGCGATCCTGCTGCCCGGGTAGTGCCCCTGACCGATCACCGGACCGGGCAGGGACATAGCCGAAGGACCGGCTCCCGCAACCAGGGCTCAGTGGGTGGCGCCGCCACTCTCCTCGTCCTGGGGCGACTGACTCTGGGCCTGGGCAACCGCCTGCTGGAACAGGGCATCGAAATTTACCGGCGGCAGCAACAGTGCCGGGAAGCTGCCCCGGGTGACAACGCTGTCGACGGTTTCCCGCGCGTAGGGGAAGAGTATTTGCGGACAGTGGGTGTTGAGAATCGCGGTCAGCTGCTGGCCCTGCAATCCCTCCACCAGGAATATACCCGCTTGCTGGATTTCCACCAGGTAGATGGTGTCCTCGTCGTCCTTCACCGTAATAGTGAGGCTCAGTACCACCTCGAAGTGGGTATCGTCGAGGCGATTGATCTTGGTGGACAGGTCCTGATTGACCTTGGGCTTCCACTGCTTCTGGAAGGCCTTGGCACCGAGCGGCGCCTCGTAGGAAAGATCCTTGAGGTAGATGCGCTGGAGGTTGAATTTGACCTGCTGGTTTTCCTGGGCAGCACCCTCGGTACCGGTTTTGTTCTCTTCTGTCATGATCGAACCCTGTTTTTCCGTCGATAACTGATCGTTCTGTTGGCCGGCGCGATTACTTCTTCTTTACCAGAGGCAGGCCCTGGCCCGACCATTCCGCCATGCCCCCCTGCAGGCGGCGCACCTCGAACCCGGCTTCCCGGAGTTTCTTGCCGACGCGGCCCGCGTGTTGTCCCATCTTGTCCACCAGTACCAGGGTACGGTCCCGGTACTGTTCCAGATCCTTTTCGCTGTCGTTGACCTTGCTCTGGGGGATGTGCAAGGCGCCGGCAATATGCCCGGCACTGAATTCCTTGCCGTCGCGAAGATCCACCACCACACCGTCGCCGCTGTTGACCAGGCGCGTCACCTCGTGGGCGGAAACAGGCTTTCCGCCCTTAAGGCGCTCACTGAAAGCCAGCGCCCAGACCAAAACCACGAGGATACTGACGAGTACCCACTGTTCACTGATAAATACAAAAAAATCCACGGGCGCTTGTTTCCGGGTCGTTCATTCAGGGCGCGCTAGTATACACAAAGAGGGTACGGGGCTCACGTCGGGCAAATATGCAAAACAGGAAGCCTGCCCGCCCCTCATCGTCACACGTGCCGGACTTCGTCGATCTCGTACTGGACTTGCCCAGAAGGGGTGGTGACATTAACCACCTCGCCCACCTCCTTGCCGATCAGGGCCCGGGCGATGGGAGACTGGTAGGAAATCTTGCCGGCCTTGATATCGGCTTCGTCGTCACCGACGATACGGTAGGTTCGGGTTTCATCCGTATCGACATTGATGATGTCGATGGTGGCGCCGAAAATCACCTTATCGTTTTCCGGGATCCGGGTGATGTCGATGATCTGGGCGTTGCCGAGCTTGCTCTCGATTTCCTGGATACGGCCCTCGACGAAGCTCTGCTGTTCCCGGGCCGCGTGATACTCGGCGTTCTCTTTGAGATCGCCGTGGGCGCGGGCTTCGGCAATGGCCTGCACGATGCGCGGGCGCTCGACCTTCTTGAGGCGCTGCAATTCCTCGCGCAGCCTGTCGGCACCTTCGACGGTCATGGGAATTTTGCTCATGATTCCACTGCCTCGTGCAATTCCTGGAGTTTGCGCACCCTGTATTCGTTGCCGTAGGCAAGTGCCTCGCAAACGGCGTGCCCTCCGGCCAGGGTCGTCGTGTAATACACCCCGTTCGACTCGGCGGTCGAGCGGATGGTGGAGGAATCGGCGATGGCCTGGCGCCCCTCCGTGGTATTGATGATCAGGTGCACCTTGCCGTTTTTAATCATGTCGACAATATGCGGTCGACCTTCCTTGACTTTATTGACCGGCTCCACGTCGATCCCCGCCGTCCGGATTACCGCTGCCGTGCCCCGGGTGGCTACGATCTTGAAGCCGCGTTCCCAAAGGGACCTGGCCACCTCGACCACGCCCGCCTTGTCCGGCTCCCGAACGCTGATAAAGGCGGTGCCCCGGGCGGGAATCTCGTCACTGGCGCCAAGCTGGGCCTTGGCGTATGCCTCGGCGAAGGTATCGCCGACACCCATGACCTCGCCGGTGGACTTCATTTCCGGCCCCAGGATCGGGTCGATACCGGGGAACTTGTTAAAGGGAAATACCGCTTCCTTGACGCTGAAATAGCGGGGCACGATTTCCCGGGTGAAACCCTGTTCCGCCAGCGTCGTTCCCGCCATGCACCGGGCCGCCACCTTGGCCAGGGAGACACCGATACACTTGGAGACGAAAGGCACCGTGCGGGAAGCGCGGGGGTTGACCTCGATCACGTATACTTTGCCATCCTGCCACGCCAGTTGGACGTTCATCAAGCCCTTGACCCCCAGCTCGACGGCCATGGCCTTGACGATCTCGCGCATTTCGTCCTGGACGTCCGCGGGCAGGCTGTAGGGGGGCAGCGAGCAGGCGGAATCCCCGGAGTGAATACCGGCCTGTTCGATGTGCTGCATAATGGAACCGATCACCACGTCCCTGCCGTCGGAGACGGCGTCGATATCGGTCTCGATCGCCGAGGACAGGAAGTGATCCAATAGCACCGGGGAATCCTCGGACACCTGCACGGCTTCGCGCAGGTAGCGCTGCAACTCCTCTTCGGCATAGACGATCTCCATGGCCCGCCCGCCCAGTACGTAGGAAGGCCGCACCACCAGTGGATAACCGATTTCCCGGGCCTTCTCGATGGCACCCTCCTCGGAGCGCACCGTGGCGTTGGCGGGCTGCAGCAGGTCCAGCTTCTGGATCATCTGCTGGAAACGCTCCCGGTCCTCGGCCCGGTCGATGGCGTCCGGGGTGGTGCCGATAATGGGCACACCGGCGGCCTCCAGTGCCCGGGCGATCTTCAGGGGTGTCTGGCCGCCGAACTGGACGATCACCCCCACGGGCTTCTCCTTGTCGACGATTTCCAGCACGTCTTCCAGCGTAATGGGCTCAAAATAGAGCCGGTCCGAGGTATCGTAGTCGGTGGACACGGTCTCCGGGTTGCAGTTGA
>DGNJ01000124.1:65975-113082 GCA_002388905.1 Cellvibrionales bacterium UBA4495 | reverse complement strand
CATCGGCGGCTATGGCAACTGCATGGGCGTGCCGACCGTGGGCGGCGAGACAAATTTCGACGCCGGTTACAATGGCAACATTCTCGTGAACGCCATGACGGTCGGCGTCGCGGAAAAAGCCAGGATTTTTTATTCGGCTGCGCGCGGCGCCGGAAACCCGGTTGTTTATGTCGGCTCCAAAACCGGACGCGACGGCATTCACGGCGCCACTATGGCGTCGGCGGAATTTGACGATGCGTCGGACGAAAAACGCCCGACCGTTCAGGTCGGCGATCCGTTTACGGAAAAACTGCTGCTCGAAGCCTGTCTCGAACTGATGGCGTCCGACGCCATTGTCGCCATTCAGGATATGGGCGCCGCGGGCCTGACCTCGTCGTCGGTTGAAATGGCGGCGAAAGGCGGGGGCGGGTTTGAACTCGATCTCGACCATGTGCCCCAGCGCGAAGAGAACATGACGGCGTATGAGATGATGCTGTCGGAGTCCCAGGAACGCATGCTCATGGTCTTGAAGCCGGGGCGTGAAGATGCGGCGCGGGCGATCTTCGACAAGTGGGGCGTCGATTTCGCGGTCATCGGCGTCACCACCGATACGGGCCGTCTGGTGATCAAACATCAGGGTGAGACCGTCGCCGACATGCCGGTGCCGCCGCTCGCCGACGACGCGCCGAATTACGACCGGCCCTTTGCGACACTCGAAAAACCGGCGCCGCTCGCCGACCCTGCCGTGACCTATCGCGAGGCGGAAGCGATCTTGCGGGCGCCGGGCAAGTCCGAAGCGGAGATGCGCACCATTGCGGAAACGCTGATTTCGGATCGGTTGTCGGATGCAGACCTTGTGGACGCCGTGGGGATGACCGCTTCGGCGGGCGTCGCGCGCGTCTATGTGCGCTCCAAGCCTGAGGGCGTCAGCTTCGGCGGGTTTGAGGAGGCGGCGCGCAATCTCGCCACCGGCGGCGTGGTCGAAACCGCGGAAGTCGAACAGCGCGAGGAGCAGCTGTCCCTCGCCGAAGCGCCGGGCGGCGACACCATGCTGACGGCGCTGGCGCGTCTCATGGCAACGCCGGACCTTTGCTCGCGTGCGTGGATCTGGTCGCAATACGACCACACGGTCATGGGCGACACGATTATTCATCCGGGCGGCGACGCCGCGCTGGTGCGGGTGCACGGTACGAACCGCGCGCTTGCAATCTCCACCGATGTAACGCCGCGCTATGTGAAGGCCGATCCGCATGAGGGCGGCAAACAGGCGGTGGCGGAGACGTACCGCAATATCTGCGCGATCGGCGCCGCGCCGCTCGCCATCACCAACTGTCTGAATTTTGGCAATCCGGAACGCCCTGAAATCATGGCGCAGTTTGTCGGCGCCATTGAGGGTATCGCAGAAGCCTGCGAAGCGCTGAACTATCCCGTCATTTCCGGCAATGTCTCGCTTTACAATGAAACCAACGGCGCTGCGATCCCGCCGACACCGGCTATCGGCGGCGTTGGCGTTCTTGAAGACGTCACCAAAGCCGTGCGCGTCGGCGGCGCCGAGGCGGGCGAGGAATTGATCGCCATTGGCGTGACACGCGGGCATCTCGGTCAGTCATTATATATGCGCGATCTTTTCGGCATCGTTGAGGGCGCGCCGCCACCGGTCAATCTGGAAGGCGAGCGCAAAACCGGCGAACTCATCCGTAAGCTGATCGACGAGGGGCTTGTGACCGCCTGTCACGACGTCGCCGACGGCGGGCTGATTGTCGCCGCGGCGGAAATGGCGCTCGCCGCCGGGCGGGGCCTCAACCTTACCACGCCGGTGAAGGCGCGCCGCGCCGCGTTCTGGTTCGGCGAGGATCAGGGCCGCTATCTGGTCGCCGCCGCGCCCGCCGCCGGAAATTTCCGGGTTGGCCATGCACAGGGCAATCTGGGTGATCATGGTCTTGGCGGCATCCACCTGGATGGGGCGCTGGGAAAGGGTGCGCCACACCTCTTCGATAACCTGGTCGAGGATATTCTCGAAACCGATATGGTCGACAAGATAGTGGTAGACCGTGTTGACCAGTTCGGTCAGCTGGGGATCCCGTCCCCGTTCCGCCTCGCCACCGACGGCATCGAAGAGAATATTCAGGTTGAGGGCCAGTACCTGGGCGACAAAATGCCGGGCATGCTCGGCGGTGAGGCCGGCGTGGTAATAGTCGCCGTTGGCCACCGCCAGGAAACGGAGCAGGCTCAACGACTCCATGACCACCGTCTGGCGATCACCGTGGCGCAGGTGATTGGCGGCCAGCAGAGGCTGGAGGATCTCCGGCGTCGACCAGTCGGATCCGGTAAAGATACCGCTACGCTCCAGATCACCGATACGGTCATAGACCATGGGCACGGTAGCCGGGGACAACAGCAAGCGCCGCGCCGGGTCCAGGACCCGGCCGGTCATCTTGCCCTTGGCGAAGGGCCGGGTCTCTTTGAGTTTGCTAACCCCGTCGTCAAGCTGCTGGACGAGCCGTTGATTGAAATCGGTTTCCTGCACAGCCGGCCTCGGCTCTACCATGCCGGGCACCGAAAATCAGTACTCCGGCTGCAAGTCGTCACTGCGTGCGAATCACACATAAAAATCGAGTTCTTCCTGGTGTTTTAGCAAGTCTCTCATTTTATGGGGATCATCGCCAAAGAAATAGACCAGCCCCCAGTGGGTGCCAAAGGCCGTGCGCTTGGTCACTTTATGTTCCACAGGCTCCTGCAGCTCGTGGAAGTCGAAGTACGGGTGCTGCTCGGTCTCCTCGGGAATTCTCAGCTCGCTGATAACCCGGCGGCGGGGGTAAACGCCGAAGCAACCGGCGTGCCCTTTGGCATCGACCACTTCCTTGGGGAAGANNGGTAAACGCCGAAACAACCGGCATAGCCTTTCGCACCTTCCACCGGAACCGGGAAGAACGCCTCGATTTCCTCCTCCGTGGTTTTCGGGTCGAAGGCCAGTACCATGCCCTGATAGGCGTTAAAGCCATAGGCCCGCTCCATCAGCTCGAAGGCATTGAACCCGGGGGGACGGTAGGCCACCTCGCCGAAGTACATTTCACCGTCGCTGGTGACGAAGTATTCGGGATGGATAAAGCCGAAGTCGATATCGAAGGTTTTTATCAGCTTCTCGATCTGTTTGGTGATAGCCTCGCGCCAGCTCTCAAGCTCGGGCGTGGCGGGCACGAACACCGAGTAGCCCAGGGTCACGTACTCGGAGATGTTGAGGAAGCGGATCTTGCCATTGTGAATCCAGGCCTCGACGGCGAACTCCCAGCCGTCCAGGTGACTTTCCAACAGGGCGGGAAATTCCTGGTCGGGAATGTTGGCCACGTCCTCCGGCGTACGAATCACCCTGTGGCCCAGGCACCCGGCCTTGTCGAAGGCCTTCATGTGGATGGGGTCGTTGGGATCCCCCTCCAGTTTGAGGAGCGTCTGGTTGACCCGCTTGAGGAAGCGGATGACGTCGTCCCGATCATGGGCTTCCTCGAAGATACCCACCCTGATACCGCCGAGTTGAGCCCGGCGCTTCATCAGGGCCTTGTCCCGGAACAGCAATGCCTGGCCGTAAAGCCTGGGCTGATCCAGCAACACGGAATTGATGGCACCGGCCCATTCCACGGTCTCCTCGTACAGGGGAATCGCCACGTTGACACCTTCGTCTTTCAGGGTCTGGGCGATTTCCATGGACCGGTCGTTCAACCGCTCGAAATTCCAGGGGATAAAGGGAATATCGTTTTCCCGGGCAAAGTCCTCCGCCCAATAGGGCGCGACAATGACATAGGGACGGTCAAAACGATCAATGGCATCCATGGCATTGAGACTCCATCCCAGGATAGCGACAAAGCCCTTTTCCGGGTTTTTGTTGCGGTTGCTCTTGTGGTCTCGCAGTCGCTCGGTGGTCATAACACTCCTCAGTCCGATTAAGTTGACAGTCTCAAGTGTAGACGCCCTGACCGATCTCTGCAGCGGCAGTGGAGGTCGTCGCTGGCTTCATAACCCGGCACTCCGCCGTCTATACTGCCTTTTCAGGAACTTTTTTCTGATAAAACCCGAACACTGGAAGGCAAGCACGTGCAGACCTGCAGATTTTCAATCGGCCAGATCGTCCAGCACAAAAAATTCGGCTATCGGGGCGTGGTGGCGGATGTGGATCCGGTATTCTCCGGCACCGATGAATGGTACGAGATCATGGCCAGGAGCCGCCCGCCCCGGAATGCGCCCTGGTATACCGTCCTGGTGGACGGTCGCGACCATGTCACCTATGTGGCCGAGCGACATCTGGCGGAAGATACCACCGGCGAACAGATTGAACACCCGGCCCTTGGTCGTTTCTTTGACCGGTTTGACGGCCAGGGTTACCGGACCAGACGCTCGAATTGATCACGGTGACTACATTTCCAGGATGGCGATGGTGGCGCGGGTGAAGTTTTGTCGCTCGGCGGTTTCCAGTTGCAGGATATCCCCCAACAGTTCGCGGGCTTCGGCCGAGGCCGTCTCCCGCCGGGCTTCCTCGACAAGATCCACCAGATAATGATGGACCGCCTGCCCCAGAGCGCTGAGATCGTCCACCGTCAATTGATCCCTGCCGGGGGCCAGGTTCCCGAGAAACGCCTCCGGTGGCTCTTCCAGCGTATATTGGAGGTAAGTGCCCAGCGCACCGGCCCCGGCGCGCTCCGTGAAGGCCCTGAGCATCCTCGCCATGTGTCGGTCGTGGTCGATCATGCTTTCCAGAAGCAACTGACCCCGCCCGTCGACCTGGCGCCGGGCCAGGTCGCCGTAGAGTTCGGCCGCCCGGGTATGGACCTCGATGGCATTTTCCAGGACGTCTTTCAGGGTTTCAAAGGTTTTCATCGATCGATCCTTCTCCTGCTTGAACGCGGACCGCTGGACAAGCCCGGCTAATCCGGGCCCTGGTCCGACAAGAAGGCGATCTTACTGGAATTTTTGGGGCTTGGCACCAGCGCCGGGGTTTTGCCTGGCCCCTTGCCGGACCCGGGTCCGGCCATATCGACTATACTCGGGGGCATCGAAAACCATCCCGATAATAGACAGGAGAGCTGACAATGAGACAGTCTATTTATGCCAGTTTTATCGTCCTGGTTTCCCTGCTACTGACCGCCTGCAATCCCGACAGCAATCCGACGGCATCGGAGGAAACGGCGACGACTTCCCAGCCCCAGGCTGCCCAGAGCTGCCCCAATTGCGGCACGGTGGCGGCCATCACGCCGGTGACCGTTGAGGGAGAAAGTTCCGGAGCCGGCGCCGTTATCGGCGCCGTGGTGGGCGGCCTGCTTGGCAATCAGGTGGGCGGCGGCTCCGGCCGCGACGCCGCCACCGCCGTCGGCGCCATCGGCGGGGCCGTGGCCGGCAAGGAGATCGAGGAGCGGAAAAACGCCCGGACTTACTACGAGGTTGCGGTCAATCTGGACAATGGCGGCCGCGAAACCGTCAATGTCGCGAGCCCCCGGGGAATCAGCGTGGGCACGGAAGTGGAGATTGTCGGCAACGATTTGCGGGTCCGCTGAACCGGGAGCGATGATCAGTAGCGATCCCCGGCGGGCGGCCCCTGGCCGGGGCCGGACCAACAAGCATCATAGCAGGGCGGGCCTGACCCGGGCCCGCACTGCCTTGTCCGCACCTATCCAACGTTTTCGCGCCGGCTGCAACGGGAGTCGGGTCGGCTATCGGCCCGGTTAGTGCCGTTGCCCCGGCGATTAATGCCAGTGACAGCGGTTTTGCATGGCCAGGCCCGGCGGACAGCTTTTATCATTGCGTCCGGCTTTCCGGAAACGGCGGTGGCCGCGCCGCTCCCGGTCGCGGCCATCGTCCGTAACCGCCGCGGCACCCAGGGCTCCCCCGGCAGCCCCGCCGATAATGGCGCCTTCGCGACCTCCCACCTCATTGCCTATCGCTGCGCCCAGGGCTCCCCCCAATGCCCCGCCCAGGGGCGCATCGATAGTGTCGTCACCGGCCTGGGACAAACCGGCATGCAGAGTAAGCAGGGCGACGATGAACAATGGCCGAAGGATTTCTAAACGATAATTCATGGCGGACCTCCCTCTTTGATAAAAAAAAAGCACGCGGGCAAGCCGCGTGCAAAGCCTCCTGGGGTCGGGGCTGGAAATCGTTCCGGTTCCTCTAATCAGACCCGGGGGAAAATATCGGTAATGCCGGTCAGGTCCAGCAAAATCAGGATCACCAGGACAATGGCTATGGTACCCAGGGCATCACCACCGGCAGGTAACTCCCCGACCTGGCCATAGAGGTTGTCTACCTCCCGATCCGACAGGCTGTCCACCCGGTCGACAGCCCGCGCCGGGTCCACGCCCATGGCAACCAGCTGTCTCTTGACATCGGTCCGGGACACCAGGGTCTTGAGTTCATCGCGTTTTTGCTCGCTGACCACGTCCCCAGCCACCTGCTGAGTCTCGATCAGGGCGGCATTGGCGCGAAGCTGAACGCCTCCACCAATAAATGCGAACACAAGGCAATAGACAAGAAATTGTTTTGCGTGTGCGGTCATCATGTAGTCTCTCCTTCTTTGTTGATGTCAATTTCGCCGGCCGGTTCTACCCCGCCCCCGGCAGTGAAGGAGCGTCCTCCTGAGGTCCATCGTCCTCCACAACTTCAATCTCGTTGACCACCTCCACGACGTTTTCCGTATTGGCGGCCAGCCGCCTGGCCAGTTCCTTTTGCGCCTCGGACGTCACTTTTCCCATGAGTGTGACCCGTCCGTTGCGCGTATCCACATTCAGGTCCATACCCTTCAGATGGTCATTGATAAAATAGCCGGATTTGATCCGGGCCGTGACCGTGGCATCCCGGACAACCTGACCGAAAGTCCGTTCGCCGGCCGCCTTCGTTTCCCCGCCGCCCGGTTCATCCCGGGACCATTCGCCCGCTACCACTTTTATCCGGTTGTCCACCGTCTCGATGCCGTCCATACCCTGGGCGATAGCCTCCGCCAGTTCCGCATCGATGCCTTCGCTCACCTGGCCCCTGAGCACCACCTGGTTACCCCGGACATCGGCGTCCAGCCGGAAATTGTTCAAATGGGGACTGAGCAGATAAGCGGCTTCCAGCCTGCCTTCACGCCAGCCATCGCGGAAGGTCTTGCCCTGATCCTCGTTCGGCGTTTCAGCGGTAGCGGCGAGTGCGACAACCAGCCCGCAAGCCGCTATCCCGGCCCGGAGTCCGGAGACCCCCAGTCGCCTGTTTGCCTGTATCGTCATCATTTTCATCGCCAGACCTCCTTCCCTTCCGCGAATCGCCGGCCCGACGGCCGACAATGCGACTTTTACATTCCTGGCAGTCAACTTCCGTGCCAATCAAAAAAATAAACCCCAGAATCAATAAGATGGCTGGCCGGATTGCAGATAGGCATGGATAAGCGGGACCTGCGAGACGGCTTCTGTCGCCTATAGGCAACGCCTAAACGGACAATTTTTGAAGATATGGCTCGGATGGCGGGATCACCCCCGTCGCCGATAGGCAACAGTCGCCATTCCTGGCGGGCAGAAGCCCCTTACTGGGAAAGGATCAACCCCGGAATAGACCCGGGTTCAGGTAGTGCTTGTTGAGAAGTTTGTAAAATTCCGTGCGGTTGCGGCCGGCGATCCGGGCCGCCTGGGTAACGTTGCCCTCGGTGATCTGCAAAAGCTTAACCAGGTAATCCCGCTCGAAGCGATCCCGGGCATCGCTGAAGGTGAGTAATTCCTCGGGCTCCTGGCGCAGCGCCTTGGTCACCTGGGCCGCGGAAATCATGCGGCTCGAGGACAGTATGAAGGTTTGCTCCACCACATTACTCAACTGGCGGATATTGCCCGGCCAGGGCGCGGCGACCAGTATCTCCAGGGCTTCGGGGGAAAAGTGTTTTCGGGGCACGCCGGCCCCCTCCGCCAGTCCGCGCAGGAAGCGGTTGGCAAGCAGGGGAATATCCTCCCGGCGCTCGCGCAGGGGCGGCAGTTCCAGCATGATGACATTGAGGCGGTAGAAGAGATCCTCGCGGAACTGCCCGTCGGCTACGTATTCCTCCAGGTTGCGGTGGGTGGCGGAAATAATGCGGGTGTCCACGGGAATAGTGCGGTTGGCGCCCACCGGCCTGACCTCCCGCTCCTGAAGGACTCGCAGGAGTTTCCCCTGGAAAGTCAGGGGCATATCGCCGATCTCGTCCAGAAAGAGGGTCCCACCATCTGCCTCTTCAAACAGGCCCCGGCGATTTTCCGAGGCGCCGGTAAAGGCTCCCTTGACGTGCCCGAACAACTCGGATTCCAGTAGCTGTTCCGGGATGGCACTGCAATTGACCGCCACGAAAGCGCCGGCGTGCCTGTCGCTGGCCTTGTGTATGGCCCGGGCCAGTAGCTCCTTGCCGGTGCCGCTTTCGCTCTGGATAAGGATGCTGGTGCCGGATGCCGCCGCCCGCCAGGCGTGCTCCAGGACATCATCCATGATCCGGCTGCAACTGACGATCTCTTCGCACCAGTCGGCCTTGCCGTTTTCCTCGGCCCCCTGGGGGTTGGCAACGCCGATGGCCTTTTCCAGGTGAAGCAACAACTCCTTGCTGTCGAAAGGTTTGGTGAAATAGCCAAAGACGCCGCGATTGGTGGCATCGACGGCGTCCGGAATGGTGCCGTGGGCGGTAAGAATGATGACCGGCAATGCCGGGTTGCGGTGGTTGATACTCTCGAAGAGGGACATACCGTCCATGCCGCCCATGCGCAGATCCGTGATTACCGCATGGGGGTGTACCCTGGCCAGCTTGCCCAGGGCCTCTTCCCCGCTGGCAGCGGTTTCCACCGCATAGCCCGCAGTCTTGAGCCGCATGGACAAGAGCTTGCAGAGGCTGGGGTCGTCGTCGACCACCAGTACCTTGGCATGGGTTCTATCCATGTGGTCACCTATCCCGTCATTGCTGGCGTCGATCCAGATCGATTGATTTCAGTTCCTCGAGTTTCTTTTCCGTGACCAGGCGCCGCTGCCGCTCTTCAGCCACCTCTAGCCGCCAGTGGCGATCGAGGGCGAGCCTGTCGAGCAGGTGTGTTTTCTCGAGTTGCGCAAAGGTTTTCAGGTCATCGCCGGCGCCGGCTTCGGACTCGACACTGGCAAAAAGTGCCAGGGCCTTTTCATGGTCGTAAAAGGGCATTTCCCGAACGCTCAGCAACAGGGCCAGGTTGACCTTGTTCAGGGAGCTCGCTTCCGCCGCCACCTGCGATTCGGCTCGTTCATGGAGTGGTTGCAAGTTCCGTACCGGTTGTTGATAAAGCCAGTGGACAAAGGCCGCCAACGCCCGGATATCGGGTGTCTCCGGCAGGCCCGATGGGGTTTGCGGCGGCATGACGGGAGCCTCACTTTCCTTCGCCGGTACTGACGACGGAGGAAACTCGCCCGGGAGGTGCTGGCAACCGGATAAAACTGTCGCCAGAAAGCAACAGCCAAAAAAAGCAAAGTAATGGAAAAGCCGGCGGAACATGAACTATCTCCCTTCTTTCTCTCCCTGAACAATCGGCAGTTCGACGATAACCCGGGTACCCGTTTCGGTATCGCCAATGGCAATCCTTCCGTCGTGCAATTCCACATAGGCGCGGGCAATGGAAAGTCCCAGCCCGGTACCGGCCACGTGCTCGGTCCGCTGGTTCGCTCCCTGGAAAAAGGCCTCGAATACTTTAGCACGTTCGTCGGCGGGAATACCCGGCCCCTCATCGATCACCTCGATGCGCGCCAGGTCCCCCTCGCGACGAAGACGGATCGTCAGCCGAGCCCCGTGCGGCGAGAATTTCACCGCGTTGGACATCAGGTTGTCGAAGACCATGCGCAACTTCTCGCCGTCGCCGACAATGGTCACCGGCTCCAGGTCGTCGGTCACCCGCAGGGATTTGCTTTTGATCCGGATCCGGTGGTCATCGAGAACCCTGCCGAGCTTGTCATGGAGATCGATCCGGGACAGGTGTAGCGTTTCCTGGCGATCCCGGGCCAGGTTGAACTGGAGCAGGTCCTCTATCTGGTACTGAAGCCGCAATGAATTCTCCCTGAGCAAACCGGCGATCTCCCGTTGTTCGCCATTGAGTGTGCCCACCAGTTCCTCGGCAAGAAGCTCCGAACCCTCGCGGATACTGGCCAGGGGAGTCTTGAGCTCGTGGGACATATGGCGCAGGAAAGTGACTTTCTGGCCCTCGAGCTCCAGTATCAACCGGCGCATCCGGTCGAGATTATGGCCAAGGTCCTCGAGGTCCCGGGTCCCGCGCACGACTACCGGTTGCTCGAAATCGCCGCGACCCAGGCGCCGGATCGCGCCGTTCAGGTGGCGCATGGGCCTGATCACGGTGACGATTAACATCCCGGTCACGAGCAGCACGAGCGGCACCAGCGCCACTGTCTGCCAGGCCAGAATATCCTTGGCCCGCCGGGCGGAATCCCGCAACTGCCCCGTGGCCTCCCGCACCAGGCCACCACTCTGCGATTCGATAGTCCGGGCGCGCGCGACCAGATCGCCGAAACGGCTCAGCACATCGCTCATGGCCTGACTCTCCGGCGGCGTCTGTTCAAGTTCCCGCTGAAGTTGCCGTTCCTGGTCGGAAAGCGCCCTCAGACTCGCCGCCAGATCCCGGTTCAAGTCCAGAGCCATGAGGTTAGCCAGGGACGTCCGATAATCCTCCCGCCAGCTCAGGTAGAGCCGGTAAAAGTCTTTTTCGCCCAGAATGTTGTACTGGCGGGCACTGCGTTCCATGGCGGTAACGGCTTCCGCCAGTTTCTGCGTGGCGTTGGCACTGCGGGTCGCCTCGGCAATGGCGCGCTGGCCCTGAACCGTGACCCGGTCCACGTAGAAGGTGGCCGTCACCAGGGCCGCCACCAGGGGAATGATTGCCAGGCCGAAGGCCAGCAGGATCAGTCCCGGAATAGAGTGTATACGCATAGACGCCATGGCGTGTCCGGTATAGCGGAGTGTGAAGGAAAGAACATCATAGCAATTTCCAGGGTTTTTCCGGGACTGCCCCTGGATCGGGACCCGGCGACCGATAATCTGCTGACAAAGGGAACCGAGTTTCTATACTGAAAGACAGGAAACCCTATACTGAGGGAAGGCAATTTCAACAGGGGAAACCTCGATGTCCAGAGAAACCCTCAATCTCGACAGTGCGCTCTACGAATACCTGCTCGCCGTCACCGACCGGGAGCCGGATCTGCTCAGGGAGTTGCGCCAGGAAACCGCGGCCCTGCCCAGCGCAAGAATGCAGATTGCCCCCGACCAGGGCCAGTTCATGGCGCTGCTGGTAAAACTGATGGGCGCCAGAAAGACCCTGGAAGTCGGCACCTATACGGGCTACAGCGCCCTGGCTGTGGGGCTGGCGCTGCCCGCCGACGGCCGGGTAGTCTGTTGCGATGTTTCCCGGGAATGGACGGATATCGCCCGCCGCTACTGGCGGCGCAGCGGTATCGAGGAACGTTTCGAACTGCACCTGCGGCCCGCACTGGAAACCCTCGACGAGCTCCAGGAAAAGGGCGAAAACGGCAGTTACGATTTCGCTTTTATCGATGCCGACAAGGAGAATTACCCGGAATATTTCGAACGCAGTCTGCGCCTGTTGCGCCCGGGGGGACTTATAGCCGTGGACAACGTGCTATGGGGCGGTTCGGTCATCGACCCCGACAACCTGGATGAAGATACGGCAGCGATCCGCCGTTTCAACAGGGACAGGCACGGTGACGAGCGCATCGACCTGGCCATCGTGCCCGTGGGCGACGGCCTTACCCTGGCACTGAAACGGTGAAGTGATTCCCGGCCAACATCGCGATTTTGCCTATACTGACGAAAGCAGGCCGGGACGGTACGCACCGTTATTTCAGACCAACAATTTTTTCGAATCCCCGTAATCCGGCAAAACCCAAGGAGGCAAACCGTGAAAAATCATGTCATCAGCCGCTACACGTGCTATTTCCTGCTGCTGCTTTTCACCACGGCAGGCATTCAGGGCCAGGCGGTTGCCGCCATGGTGGGCACTGACCAGATTGCCGCCGAGGTAACCGGTGAACAGCAACGGCAGGAACTGCGAAATTTTCTGCAGCGCAACGATGTACGGGCGCAACTCACGACCCTGGGCGTGGACCCGGGCGATGCCCAGGACAGAATCGCCAGCCTCACCGACAGCGAAGTCCGGAGTCTCTATCAGCAGGTCGGCGACCTGCCCGCCGGCGGCAGTGCCCTAGGCACAGTTGCCCTGGTTCTGCTGATCCTCATTCTCCTCGACGTGGCGGGGGCCACCGACATTTTCCCCGGCGTCTGAAGCGACCCGTGTCTGTCCCGAAGGAGCCGGCCTGCAAGTATGGCCCGTATCTTTTCCTGATCGCTGCACTATTGCTTGGGGGGTGCGCAGGCGCTCCCCAGGCGGAAAGGATACTGGCGGCCGAGCCCGAGGAGCTTGCCCGGGAACGGGAACTGAAAGAGGTCCCTTTCTTCCCACAGGAGCGCTATCAGTGCGGCCCGGCGGCACTGGCGACGGTACTCCGGCACAGCGGCGTCGAGATAACCCCGGAGGAACTCGTCCCCCGGGTCTATCTTCCCGAGCGCCAGGGCAGCCTGCAGGTGGAGATGGTCGCGGCGGCACGGCAGGCCGGCCGCATCGCCTACCCCATTGCACCCTCGCTGAACGCACTGCTGCGGGAGATACAGGGAGGCCACCCGGTCCTGGTCCTCCAGAACCTGGGCCTTTCCTGGCTGCCCACCTGGCACTACGCGGTGGCGGTGGGTTACCACCTGAAGGATGCCCATGTGGTCCTGCGTTCGGGCACCGTCCCGCGCCGGCTGACTCCCTTGCGCGCATTCGAGAACACCTGGCGGCGCAGCAGTTTCTGGGGGGTAATCCTCCTGCGGCCCGGCGAATTGCCCGCTACCGGCAACCCCAGGGACTACTTCCTGGCCGTGTCCGACTTTGCCGCCAGCAACCCCGCGGACCAGGCCCTGACCGCTTATGCCGCCGGCGCCGGGCGCTGGCCGGAAAGCGAGGCCCTGGGCATGGCGGTGGGCAACCTGCACTATCACCGCAACGACCTGGCCTCCGCCGCCCGCGCCTACCGACGGGTCTTGACCGCCAATAACGACTATGCCCCGGCCCACAACAATCTGGCCCAGGTGCTCCATGAACTGGGGGACGACGACGCACTCATCCACGCCCGGCGGGCAGTGGCCCTGGGGGGGCCTCACGCCGAACAGTACCGGGATACTCTAAAGACCATCCGGCAGGGCCCCTGACATTCCGTCGCCGTTCGGCACACCCATGCGGCAATTTCGGCGGTTTCGGGTTATGATTTATCAACAAAGGGCAACACCGGGGAGCCAGCCACCATGAAAACCCTGTCGGTCCTCCTTTTCCTTCTGGCGGCAAACGGCGCTTTTGCCACGTCCGGCTCCGACGCCCTTTTTCCCAGGCCCGCGGCCCTGGAGCCCGATATCCGGTTCTGGTTGCGCGTCTATACGGAAATCGATACCGACGGCGGTTTTATCCACGACAGCGACAATCTTACGGTTGTCTACCAGAGTCTGGAATTCGATGCACCCCCCTACAGCCGCGGCCGCACGGCGACAATCCGGGAAACCAAGGCCCGTTACCGGGCTATTCTCCTCAAACTGGCATCCGGCGCTCGCACCGGCCTAAGTGACGAGGAAAAGCGGGTACTGGCCCTGTGGCCACCGGGAACCACCAATGAGCGGCTGCGCCGGGCAGCCTCCTCGCTACGCTTCCAACTGGGCCAGGCGGACCGCTTCCGCTCGGGGCTTATCCGCTCCGGGCTCTGGCGGGAACATATCATCGAAACGCTGGCGGCCAGGAACCTGCCACTGGAGCTGGCGGCCCTGCCCCATGTGGAATCCTCCTTCAACCCCAATGCCTACTCCCGGGTCGGCGCCGCCGGCCTGTGGCAATTTACGCGGCGCACGGGCCGGCGCTACCTGGAAATCGATCACATCGTCGATCAGCGCCTCGATCCCCTGGCGGCCACCGAGGCGGCCGCGAGCCTTCTCGCCGACAACTATCAGAGCCTGGACAGCTGGCCGCTGGCCCTGATCGCCTACAACCACGGCGCCAGTGGCATGAGGCGGGCCGTGGCGGCCATGGGCGGCACCGACATTGTGCCCATTCTCCGGGAATACCAGGGCCCCTACTTCGGCTTTGCCTCGCGCAATTTCTACCCGTCATTCCTTGCCGCCCTGGAGATCGACCGCAATCCCTCCCGCTATTTCGGAGACCTGAAACCGAAGGGTCCGGACTACTACGACCGCCTGGAGATGCCCGCCTATATCCCCGCCGCCGAACTGGCCGATGCCCTGGGCATGACAACGGACACCTTACGCCGGCACAACCCGGCCCTGCGGGAAACAGTGTGGCGCGGCGACAAACATATTCCCCGAGCTTTTGCCCTGCGACTGCCGGGCAATCTGGCAGCGGACCTGGCCTCGGTGCCGGCCGAGGCCTGGCGCCGGGAACAGTTACCCGACCGTTTTCACCATGTCCGGCGCGGCGACACCCTTTCCACCATCGCCGCCCGCTACGACACCAGCGTTTCCACCCTGCTGGCCCTGAACGGGCTGGACAGCCGCCACTTTATCCGGGCCGGCGCCCGTTTGCGCCTGCCCGGCGCCGGCCCCGCGCCGGACGGGCCGCCGGCCCTGGTCCGCGTCGCGCCCCGCAACCCCTTCCCCGCGTTCGATGAAACCGGGATTGTCGAGACTTCCCCCTCGATAGCGGACGCCGATCTGTCGGTGCCCAGGGCGCCTTTTGCGGTGGCCGCCAACAACACCATTGAAGTGCAGCCACTGGAGACCCTGGGACACTACGCCGACTGGCTGGGTCTGCCGACCCGGACACTGCGCCGGCTCAACGGCCTGCGCTACGGCCAGAGTGTGGTGCTTGGCCAAAGCCTGCGGCTCGATTTCTCGGCAACGTCCAAGGACGAATTCCTGACCCGGCGACTGGGCTATCAAAGGAGCGTGCGCGAAGCTTTTTTTGCCAATTACCGGGTCCGGGAAACCCGTCGCCACGTTATCCAGCCCGGGGAGTCCCTGTGGTCCGTGTGCAATCAGCGCTACAAGGTCCCCCTGTGGCTGGTGCGTCACTACAACCCCCAACTGGATCCGGAGCGGCTAAAGCCGGGCGCCGTGGTACGAATTCCCACCCTGGTGGCTACCAATACCGCGTCCGACGCCTGACTTTCCTATCCCAACTGATCGATCATCACGGAATTGGTATAGATCAGGCTGCCGTCGGCGACACTGTGCCCCACCAGGTGGAAGCGACCCCGCTCGTCCACCGGGTTGAGGTAGACCCGCAATGCGCAATCGCTCAGAGCGCCGCAACCTGGCGGCAACTCCACTTCCAGCGTTTCCTTGTCGGCCTCAAGAAGGGTTTCGGTTTCCCCGGTTTGCTGCAGGCGCTCTTCCGCGTCCTCCAGCCTCTGGTGATAGTCGCTGTCGATATGGAAGCGGATATTGCCCAACTCCCGGGATTGAGCCTGCTCCGAAGATTTGAGCCAGCCCATAAGGGTCAAGGTATCCATAGAATGCACCTCTGTGTGATTTGTCTTATCCAGTGGTGCCCTGATTATAGATCGGTCCTGGGGCGCCGGTATCGGGCGCTCGGGCTATCGCCTCGGCGACTGATTTGCATCAAAAGCCGGACCCCGCCCGCGTCGGCGAAACGGTCGCGGGGGCACCCCGACCCAGGTCCAGATAACGGTCAGGGCAAACACGCTGTAAATAACGCTGAGCAGCCATGGCGGCCACTGAACATAGAGTATCCGGTCCAGCCAGTGGGCGATGAAGCTCCCGGTATAGGTAACGTCACCGGCCCTTTCGCGCAGGGCCATCTCCAGATCCGTGAGGGGGCAAAGGACACCCAGCCAGGACTGGGCGACCACCACGACGATGGCACCCAGGTGGCCGATCCGGAACCAGGGGTTTCTCACCCAGCGCCAGCCGCGGCGGTAACCGGCGATAATCAGGACGAGACCGGCCACCACGAAGATAACAAAGACGCTGTGGACCAGGAGCACCAGGTCCGCCAGCAAGCGGTAGTGCAGCGACGACATGGCATCAGTCCCGATTGTTGTCCTGCCCGTAGTCCGCCTCGGCCAGATGGCCCTCCTCGGTGCGGGGGTCCATTTCAAAGGCCACCGGCGTGGCCGAATCCACCATCAGGCGGAAGGGTTCGGTCTCGTCGTGTAGAGGCACCACGTGCGTGCGACGACGGCGCGCGATGCCACCGGCGAAAACCAGCATGGCCAGGGCCGAGAATGCAAACAGCCCGGAAGGTCCCGACACATTCATGAGCAGGGAGGCAGCGGGCCCGCCCACGGCCGAACCCAGACCGAAAATCAGGAGGATGCCGCTGCCCACCATGACAAAATCGTCCGGCTGGGCGTGGTCCGTGGTGTGGGCGAGGCAAATGGCGTAAAGGGTCATGGCCGTGCCCCCCCAGAGAAATGAGAGAAACAGCAGCCACCAGCCCGTGCCCGGTATCAGCATCAATGACGCCGAAACGCCGGCGCCCGCCAGGGACAGGATCAAAATCACCAGGCGGCGGTCGTAGTGGTCTGAAAGCCGGCCCAGGGGCAACTGGAAAATGGCGCCGCCCAGAACGGCGGCGCTCATGAACAGGGTCAGTTGCGCGGTGGCCAGTTCCAGGCCACGGGCATAGATGGGCCCCAGGGACCAGAAGGCGCCGGTGACCAGCCCGGCGGCAAAGGAACCCGCCATACCCACCCGGGACAGTGACCATATCCTGCGCAGGTCCAGCCGCACGGTGGTGAGGGGGGCCGGTGCCAGGGACAGGGTCAGGGAAACGGGAATGATCGCCACGGACAGCAGCACGGCGGCAATGGCGAACAGGGTATCGCTTTCCGGCTCGGCCAGGTTGAGCATTTGCTGGCCCACCATAATCATGGTCAGGTTGATAATGGTGTAGATGGACAAGAGTGTGCCGCGGGTTTCCCGGGTGGCGCGGTCGTTGAGCCAGCTCTCGATAATCATGTAGAGCCCGGAAATACAGATACCCACCAGTAAGCGCAGGAACAACCAGGGGTAGAAGACGGGGATGGCATGGAAGAGCAACACTACCGCCGAAAAAGACGAGCCGAGCACTGCAAACGAACGGATGTGGCCCACCCGGCGGATAATATGGGGCGCGCCCAGGCAGCCCACCACGAAACCGAGGAAGTAAGCGGAACCGGTCAGGCCGATCTGGGCATCGGTGAAACCCTCGATCTGGGCGCGCACCGGCAGCAGGGTCAGCTGCAGGCCGTGGCCGACCAGCAGCAACGCCTGGGACAGCAGGAGTGCGGCGAGGGGTACCAGCAAGTGTCTCATGGAGCGACGATCCGAAATTTCGATAGCGGGAGTTGGTGCTAAGGTACACCCCAAGGGTGGACCGGAACCGGCACATTATCCAGATTCACCACTAATTTTCACGCTTGACGCTCGTCCGCTCGGCGGCCCTGATAAAATACGCGCCGAATCTCAAAGCCAACGTGAGTGAAGGAGAAAAGAAATCATGCTGGAACGCATTTTCGAGCGCCTGATGTACGCCACCCGGTGGTTGCTCGCACCAATCTACCTGGGCCTGAGCCTGGCGCTGCTGGCCCTGGGCATCAAGTTCTTCCAGGAACTTTTTCACTTGCTGCCCCATATCTTCGCCACGTCCGAGATGGATCTGATCCTCGTGGTGCTCTCGCTGGTGGACCTTTCCCTGGTCGGCGGCCTGCTGGTCATGGTGATGTTTTCCAGCTACGAAAATTTCGTTTCGCGCCTGGATATCGACGAAAGCGACGAAAAGCTAAACTGGCTTGGCAAGCTCGACACCAGCAGTCTCAAGAACAAGGTCGCGGCTTCCATCGTCGCCATTTCGTCAATCCATCTGCTCAAGATCTTCATGAATGCCGTCCAGATCAACAACGACAAACTCCTCTGGTACGTGATCATCCATCTCACCTTTGTGGTTTCCGCCTTCATGATGGGGATGCTCGACAAGCTCACCCGCAAGGAACATTGATGTCTTTGCGGTATCCCGGCACCGGGATCCGATCATCGACCTCGCCAACGATGGTGGTTATGGCCAGCCGTATGGCCCGTGGAGCCGGCTTTTAGCCGTCGGTTCCTCAGCAATGCTCAAATGACCGGCTGAAAACCGGCGCGGGGAATCGTTCAACCCGTCAATTGATAGCAGGGCTGGTACTCGCCGACGCCCTGCCCCAGTTTCATACGCTTGTGCGCCACGAAACTTCGCAGCAGTTCGTCGATGGCTTCCATAAGGCGCGGATCCCCGGCTATCTGGTAGGGGCCGTGCTCTTCAACCTGGCGAATACCGAACTCCTTGACGTTGCCCGCCACCAGTCCGGAAAAAGCCGAGCGCAGCTGCGAGGCCAACTCGTGACCGGGCAGGTCCGGGTACAGACGCAGGGAGGCCATGTTGTCGTGGGTGGGCACGAAGGGTACCTGGAGCATAGGGTCGATATGGAGGTTCCAGTTGAAGTAATAAGCCTCCTGTTCCTTGCGCCGGCGCCGGTGCACATCATCGATGCAATCCCGGGTCCGCCGGGCCACGTCGTCGGGCCTGCCCAGTACTATGTCGTAAAGCTGCGTGGCTTCCTCGCCCAGGCATTTGCCGATAAAACCATCGAGCAGATCGAAATAGGGCCGGCAGGACTCGGGGCCGGCAAAAATCACGGGCAGGCTGTAGCGGTTTTCCGGATGCAGGAGAATGCTCAGCAGGTAGAAGATTTCCTCCACGGTGCCCACGCCGCCGGGAAACACGATCACCGCGTGGGCCAGGCGCACGAACGCCTCCAGGCGCTTCTCGNNTGATCACCAGTTCGTTGACGATGGCATTGGGCGACTCGGACGCGATAATGCCCGGTTCGCTGATCCCGATATAGCGCCCCTGCTTGTTCTGCTGCTTGGCATGGCCCACCGCGGCCCCCTTCATGGGCCCCTTCATGGCGCCGATGCCGCAACCGGTGACGATATTCAGGCCCCTCAGTCCCAACTGGAAACCCACCTCCTTGGAATAGTCGTATTCGTACCGGGAGATGGCGTGACCGCCCCAGCACACAACCAGGTCCGGGGGCAGGCCGGGACGCACCACCCGGGCATTGCGCAGGATTCGGAAAACCGCATCGGTGACTTCTCCCGGGGTGGGTGGCTCGCTTTGCAGGTAGCCCTCGATCTTGTAGTCGGTGTAGACGATATCGCGCAGAGCCGAAAACAAATGTTCCTGGATGCCGCGGATCATCTCGCCATCGACAAATGCCTGGGCCGGCGCGTTGAAAACCTCCATCTTGAGCCCCCGGGGCTGGGGTACCAGGCGGATGTCGAAGTCCGCGTAGGCCTCCATGATCTGGGTGGCATCGTCCTTGGCGCTATCGGTGTTGAGGATAGCCAGGGCACAGTCGCGGAAGAGCCGGAAGACATCCCGGCGGGTGGTGGCCAGTCCCTGGATTTCCTGCTGGGAAAGCAGGTTGAGGGTACTGAGCGGCCGAATCGCAGCGTGGCGGATTTTATTCATTGAGTACTGCTCACCAGACAATGACTACCGGCGATCGTCCGGGCCGGCATCGGCCCGTTCGTCGCCATCGTTTACCCGGCCCGTGGCCGCCACGAGTTGGGTAAACTCCTTGAGCGCGTAGGAACAGATCGCGAAATCCATCGCCGGCGCCTGGCGCAATTCTTTCACCACCTGCAACCAGCGTTCAAGCAGACCGGCCTGATCCTCCTGCCAGCGGGAAAAGACGGGGGCGATATCGTCAGCGGATTCAACGCTCTCGAGCAGGTGGCGGGTCAGGGCACGTCGCTGCTGTTCCAGGTCGTCAATCAGGGATTCCCGGGCAAAGTCCTGCCACTTGGTCACCGTCTCCAGGTCCACCAGTTGCCGGGCGAACCAGTCCAGCTCCAGTTCGACGCCGACCCGGTGATAGAGCCTGGCCACCAGCGCCATGCCCTTGCCGGTATGCCTGGCAATCTCCGAGGCACCGAAACCCAGAAAGAAATTATCCGGGTAGGCCAGCAGGGCCGCGGTTTCCTCGCTGAGCCCCAGTTCCATCAGTTCCGAGGACTCCTCCTTGACCCGGCATTGCAGCTCCTCGTCGAGCAATTGCGGCATCAGCTCGTGAAATTCACCGATATGTTCGGCATAGAGGCCCGATTCCCGGCCCGGGTCCCCGCCCGGCGGCCGGTTGCGCAACAGCCAGCGGCATGCGCGCCGGGTAACCCGCATCAGGCGCTGGAAAAGCTGGTACTGGCGGTCGGCGGAAATCCGGTAATCCAGGTTTTCCACTTCGTGCCAGCGCCGCTCCAGACTGAAAATATCCCTGGCCACGCAGAAGGCGCGCACCACTTCCGATAGCGGCGCACCGGTGGCGGTGGCGTGGTACTGACAAAAGGTCAGCCCCATGAGGTCGACGACTTCATTGGCCAGCTGATTGACGATAATTTCCCGGCGCAGGCCGTGGCGGCCCAGGGCACTGCCAAAGCGTGTCACCAGGGGTTCGGGAAAAGCGCCGGTAAGCATGCGCGCACTATAGGCGAGATCGGGCAGATCGGATGCGGCAATGGACTCCTTGAGCAGGATCTTGGCGTAGGAAACCAGCACTGCCAGTTCCGGCCGGGTCAGACACTGTTCCCGTTTCTCGCGCTCGGCCATCTCCTCGTCGTCGGGCAGGGACTCCAGGCGACGATCCAGGCGCCCGGCTCCCTCCCAGGCGCTGATACACTGCCAGTACTCCATGAAATTCTGTCGGCACCGGCGCCGGGCAATGGAAATGGACTGGGTCTGCCGGTAGATATCCTGGAGCACCAGGTCGGCCACCTCGTCAGTCATTTTCTCGAGAAATTCGTTGCGCTGCTTGTTGGTGAGATCCTCGTCAGCCACCAGTCCGTTGAGAAGGATCTTGATATTGACCTCGTGGTCAGAGCAGTCCACGCCGCCGGCATTGTCGATAAAGTCGGTGTTGCACAGGCCGCCGGCCAGGCTGTATTCGATACGCCCCGGCTGGGTCATGCCCAGGTTGCCGCCCTCGCCGAACACCCGGCAGCGCAGGTCGCGTCCATCCACCCTGAGGCTGTCGTTGATTTTATCCCCCACCGCCTGGTGGCTCTCGTTCGAGGCTTTCACGTAAGTGCCGATACCACCGTTCCAGATCAGGTCCACGGGCGCCCTGAGCAAACGGTTGATAAGCTGGTCCGGTTCCAGCCGGGACTCCTCGATCTCGAATGCCTCCCGAATCTGCCGCGACAGTTCGATGGACTTGGCGGAGCGGGAAAACACGCCGCCGCCCTCGGATATGCGCTCCGGGTCGTAGTCTTCCCAGGATGACCGGGGCAGATCGAACAGGCGGCGGCGCTCCGCGAAAGCAGCGCCGGGGTCCGGGTCCGGATCGATAAAAATATGCTGGTGATTGAAAGCGGCCAGGAGGCGAACCCTGTCCGATTGCAGCATGCCGTTGCCGAACACGTCGCCGCCCATGTCACCGATGCCGATGGCCGTAAATTGATCTTCCTGGGTATTGAGACCCAGCTCCCGGAAATGGCGCTGGACCGCCACCCAGGCACCGCGGGCGGTAATACCCATTTTCTTGTGATCGTAACCGTGGCTGCCACCGGAGGCGAAGGCATCCCCGAGCCAGTGATTGTATTGTGCGGAAATTTCATTGGCGATATCCGAAAAGGTGGCCGTGCCCTTGTCCGCCGCCACCACCAGATAGGTATCGTCCTCGTCCCGCCGCACCACGTCCGGGGGTGGTACCACCTCGCCGCCCACCAGGTTGTCGGTGACATCGAGCATGCCGCGCATGAACAGCCGGTAAGCGGCGATACCCTCCTCCTGGAATGCCTCCCGCCCGGCCCGGCGATCCGCCTTTTTGGCGACGAACCCGCCCTTGGCGCCGGTGGGCACGATCACCGCATTCTTGACCTGCTGGGCCTTGACCAGTCCCAGCACCTCGGTACGGTAATCCTCGGGACGGTCGGACCATCGTATGCCGCCCCGGGCCACCTTGCCCGCCCGCAGATGCACGCCTTCCAAACGCGGCGAGTACACGAAGATCTCGTAGAGGGGACGGGGCGGGGGCGCCATATCCACCTGTTGGGGCATGAGCTTGATGGAAATATAGGGTTTGTGCCCGCCCTCCGGTCGTTGCTGAAAGTAGTTGGTACGGACCGTCGCCTCGATAAGCTGCAGGTAGCCTCGCAGCACCTGGTCCTCGTTGAGGTTGGCGACGGCATCGAGTCCTTCACGTATTTTGCGGGATAGTCGTTCGGCACGGCCGCCCTCGGTATCGTGGCCGGAAAGCCGGGGGTCGAAGGTACTGTGGAACAGGGCAATAAGATTGCGGGTGATCTCCAGATTGTTGGCCAGGGTCTCGGCGATGAATTCGTGGCTTGTGGCCGCGGCGAGCTGCTTTAAGTAGCGCGCGTAGAGGCGAAGCAGCGCCACGCTGCGCCATTCCAGGCGGGCACCGATTACCAGGCGGTTGAACAGGTCGTTCTCCGTATCGCCGTGCCAGATGGCGGAAAAAGCTGTTTCGAATTGCCCGCGCACGGCGGAGACATCCACAGCCACATCGAGTCCGAACTTGAGCGTGAAATCGTGAAGCCAGACATCCTCGCCCTGTTCCGGATCGAGATGATAGGGATGCTCGCCGAGAACCCGAAAACCCAGGTTTTCCAGCATGGGCACCAGTTCGGAAAGCTCCAGTTGCCGGTTGAGGTGGAAAAGCTTGAACCGCATGATGTTGTGTTCGGCCCCGACCGGCTGGTAGAAGGCCATGGCGATCTCGTCCTCTCCGCTCAGGGGTTCGAACAGGGCGATATCGTGAATCGCCTCCCGGGGCTCGAAATGATCGCGGTAACTGGCGGGGAAGGCATGGCGGTAGCGGTTTGCCCGCCGCCGCCCCAGCTCTTCGCCCCAGGCCTCGATGGATGCCTTCATCAGTTCCTCGCCCCAGTCCCGCGTCAGGCTGATGATGCGCTGCTCCAGTTCGTCCCGGTCCACATCCCGATAACGATCCGAGTCGATGCGCAGCACATACTGGGTTCGTGCCAGCACCGATTCGGAGAAGTAGGTGGTGAAATCGCACTCCCTCGAATCCAGCGCCTGTTTAAGCAGGTCTTCCACCTGCTGGCGAACCTGGGTCCGGTAAATATCCCGGGGGAAATAGACGATGCAACTAACGAACTTCTCGAAAGGGTCGACCCGCATGAACAGGCGCACCATACGCCGCTCGTTGATCTGCCAGATACCCATCAGGGTGCGGTACAGCTCGTCCCCGGAGCTGTGGAAGAGTTCATCCCGGGGATGCACCTCAATCAGCTGGCGAAGGGATTTGTCGTCATGGCTGCCCGGCGGCAGCCCGAAGCGCTCGATCACCTGCCTGACCTTAAGGCGGATAAGGGGAATAGCCGACGGGCTCCGGGTATAGACCGGCGAGGTGTAAAGTCCCAGGATCCGGTATTCGCCGACGATGGCGCCGTCGTCAGTGTAACGCTTGATGATGATGTAATCGGAATAGGCATCGCGGTGTACGCGGGAACGCTCGGCGGACTTGGTGAATGCCAGCGGTGCAGCGCTGCCGTAGAATGCCTCCCGCCCCGAGCCCGGTCTTTCCTCGCCGGGGGCATCCGGCGAATCCGGGTGGCGCCGGAACACACCCAGGCGCCGGTCCGGACGAGACACCAGCAAATGGCCGGTATCGTCCTCCTCGAGCTGGTACTCCGCATAACCGAGAAAGGTGAAATAGCCGTCCACAAGCCACTGGAGAAAGGCCAGCACCTCCTCCAGGTCCTCGCCGTCCAGGCCGCTGGGATCCGGGCGCAGATGCTCGATAATTTCTTCCGTAGCGGCCATCATGGGACCGTGGTCGTCGGTAACCACCTCCACATCGGCGAGGACCTCGGCGATTTCGGCGGCGAGCTCTTCATGCTCTTCCCGCGAGGAATGCAGGTCCACCTGGATCAAAATAGCCGCTTCCCGGTGACTGTCCCCCGCTTCGGCATCGGCAAAGGCGCTCTGCAGGCGACAGTTACTGTCCCGGGAAACGGTCAGAATCGTGCTTTTCAGGGTATGGATATTGAGGCCCCGGCGGTTGAGCTCGATACGCACGGAATCCACCAGAAAAGGCATATTGCGGCGCACGATGAAGATATTGGTGTAATCGCTGACCCAGCCGTCTTCTTCCAGTATCGGGTTGAAGACCCGGATCTTGGGCCGCTGCGGTTCCAGGTGCTGCATGAATTCCCAGAGGCTGTTGACCCGGCCGGCGACATCATTGACGGGTTCGTCCGCCAGCTCCTCCCGGGGCAGGTATTCGATGACTTTCTTGCCGAATGGGACCAGCTCCTCGGCCTTGTGGGACGCGGGCGAATCTTCCGCCAATGTCGCCAGGCGCTGAAAAAACAGGTCTTCATCGAAGTCAGGCATTGATGCTTCCTTTGCTGATTGTCGGAAGTGTTCGCGGCTCCATGACGTTCAGGAACTCCCGGGACTCCTGCGCCATTGAAGAGTATAGCCACCCCGCCTGGGGGCCGGTTTGCCGTCATCCCCATTGTAGCCACTGTGTTTTGTCCCGCCACCGCACTCTGGCAATCGGGCACGGGCAACCGGACGGCAGCTTCTTTCCCGAGTAAAAACACTCTAGACTGCAGGAACAAGAACAACGGGGAGAGGAACGCCATGGTTGATGACATCCGGGCCCAATTGGCGGCCAGTGCGTCCGCTTTTATCGCTTACCTGCCCGACCTGCTTGCGGGCCTCACCCTGCTGGTGGCGGGCTGGCTCCTGGCACGCATTCTGCGCCTGGTCACGGAACGTTCCGCCCGGGGACTGAACCGGCTGCTGGACCGGCTCCTGCCCGGCGCCACCCTGGGCCTGGTGCGCATCCCCGCCACCGCCGCGCGCCTGCTCGGGCTGGCGGTTTTCTGGATAACCATCTTGCTGTTCGCCACCGCCGCCATCCGTATCCTGGGCCTGACCGGCATGGCGCTGTGGCTGGAGAGGATCGTCACCTACCTGCCGTCCGCCGCCGCCGGGGTGGTGGTCATTCTCGCCGGCCTGATACTGGGCAATATCCTGCGCAATCTGGTGACCCACGCCGCCGCTTCCGCCAATCTGGTGCGCGCACCCCTGCTGGGCCAGGCCACCCAGGTAGCGACGGTGACCGTGGCCCTGGTCATTGGCCTCGATCAAGTGGGCATCGACGTCACCTTCCTGATTCTGGTCCTGGCCATTGTCCTGGCGGCGGCGGTCACGGGCTTCGCCCTGGCCTTCGGCCTGGGCTCCCAGAACCTGGTCCGCAACCTGATCGCCACCCACCACCTCAAACTTTTCATCCGCGCTGGCCAACAGGCGCGAATAGGCGAAGTGGAGGGCCGGGTGCTCGAATTCACCGCCACCGGCGTTGTCCTGGAGACAGCCGAGGGCACGGCCCTGGTGCCCGGGGCCCGCTGCCTGGACGAGTCCGTCACCGTACTTAACCCGGAGACCGCCGATGGCCAGCCATAATCCCCTGAGCCTGGATTTTCTCGCCCACCGGGCGCCCGCCGCCGCGACGGTAATCCAGGGCCTGGACCCGGCGGATGCCGGCGCCTGGCTGGAGGATATCCCGGTCCGCCTGCTGGCGCCCGTATTCACCGCCATGGACGCCTGGCCCGCGGCCCGGGTCCTCCAGAAGATGTCGGGGGACAGGGCCGCCGCCCTGCTGGCGGGGCTGCCCTACCGGGATACCGCCGCGCTCCTGCGCCTGCAGGAACCGGCTCGCCAGCGGGCCATGCTCGAGGATCTTCCCGGGCGGCTGGCAAACAACCTGAAGCGCACCCTCTCCTACCAGGAAAACACCGTGGGTGCCTGGATGGACATGTCCACCCCCTATTTTCGTGACAACCTTTCAGCCGGGGATTGCCTGGAACTGCTGGCCAGGGAAAACGAACCTTTCGGCGCCGCCCTGGTGGTTGTCGATGAAAGCCGCCGTAACGTCGGCCTGGTGGGCGTCGACGCCCTGCTGGTCAGCCCTGCCGACCGCCTCCTGGCGGAGCTCGCCGACCCGGAGGTTCCCGCCATTGCCGCCGACCTGAGCCTGCGCCAAGCCGGGGCCCTCGCCTCCTGGAATCACTATACACTGTTGCCGGTGCGCGGCCGCAACCGGGCCCACCTGGGCACCCTCAGCCGGCAGGCCCTGAACCGGGGCCTGGCGCGTACCCGGCCGCCCTCTGCCCCGGTGAACCGATCCCTGTTCGCACACCTGGCCGGTGCCCTGGTAATAACCTGCACCGGCCTTTTCCAACTGGGGGCCAATGGTAATTACGACAGACCACCGGGAGACAACAATGACACTTGAACCCCAGGTCGTCGACCAGGCATTAACCCGTCGCTTCCTGCTCGACTATCCCCGGGAGGCCGCCCACCGGATCGAGACCCTGGACCCGAAAGATTTCCTGGACGCCGTGGCCGAGCAGCCGGTGCACGTACTCCTGCCGGTTTGGCGCCGGCTGGTACCGGCCACCGCCGCGGAACTGCTGACCCGCCTGCCGGAAGACCTGCAAAGCGGCCTGCTCGGCGAGATGGAACCCCAGGACGCCGCGCGGCTGCTGGGTCAGTTGCCGGAGCAGGAGCGGCAGACGCAGCTGGCACGCCTGCCGAATAGCGTACACCGGGAACTGACGACACTCATGGAGTACCCGGAAAACAGCGCCGGGCGCCTGATGAACCCCCGGGTTCCCGCCTATCGGGGCACGCTCACCGCCGCCCAGGCCCTGGACAGCCTGCGCCGGGAAAAGATGAAAACCAGCCGGAGCCTGTTCCTGATAGACGACGAAGGACGGCTGAACGCGAAGGTCTTTCTCCAGGATATTGCCATTGCAGCACCGGAAACGCCCCTCCGGGAGCTATCGCAACCGGTGACCGCCGCCGTCCAGAGCACCGCACCCCGGGAGGAAGTCTCGGAATTGTTCGAGAAACACCAGTTACTGGACCTGCCCGTGGTGGATATTCAGGGCCGGATGCTGGGCATGATCAACCACAGCAGCCTGGTCCAGGTGTCCCAGGAGGACGCCTCCTCGGATGTCCTTGCCATGGTGGGCGCCAGCCGCGAGGAGCGGGCCCTGTCGAAACCGTTTTTCTCGGTCAAAAAGCGCATGCCCTGGATGCAGATCAACCTGGTCACCGCCTTTATGGCCGCCGCGGTGGTGGGCCTGTTCGAGAACACCATCGCCCAGTACACCGCCCTGGCGGTGCTGCTGCCGGTGGTGGCGGGCCAGTCCGGCAATGCCGGTGCCCAGGCCCTGGCGGTCACCATGCGCGGCCTGGCCCTGCGGGAAATTACCGCCCGACACTGGTTGCAGGTTATGTTCAAGGAAATCCGGGTGGGTTTTATGAACGGTATCGGCATTGCCGTAACCTGCGGCTTGGGGGTCTATGCCTGGAGCGGCTCGCCGGGACTGGTAATAGTAATCGCCTCGTCCATGATCCTGGCCATGGTCATGGCCGGCTTCGCCGGCGCCGTGGTGCCCATCGCCCTGGTGCGGCTGGGCCAGGATCCGGCACAGGCTTCGTCCATTATCCTGACCACGGTAACCGATATCGCCGGGTTCTTCTCATTCCTGGGGATCGCCACTATGCTCAGTGGCCTGCTCTAGCCCGGATACCCCGCTGAGTGCTCATAGGCATGTTTTGTTCTGCTGCTCAGGCTTCCAATGCCGTCCGGGTAAGTCTTTATTGGGCCTCGCGCGAGCTCTGTGGATACGGCCAGTGGGGGCGACCCCGCTTACCGGCACTGAAGCTCCATTGGTAAAAAGAAAAAGAATGCAAAGACAACAGCAGACAATCGCCACCGGCCTGGGATTTCCCGAAGGGCCGCGCTGGCACGAAGGCAGACTTTATTTCTCGGATTTTTCCCGACGGGTGGTCAACTGCCTGGGACCGGGCAACCGGCTCGAGGTGGTGGCACGGGTAGCCAACCAGCCATCGGGATTGGGCTGGCTGCCCGACGGCCGGATGCTGATTGTCTCCATGCTAGACCACCGGGTCCTGCGGCTCGAGGAGGATGGTACCCTGGCGGAACACGCCGACCTGAGCGCCCTCGCCACCGGCCCCTGCAACGACATGGTGGTGGACGCGTCGGGCCGGGCCTATGTGGGCAATTTCGGCGCAAACAGCGTATCCCTGGACTCCCGGGTCACCGCCAGCCTCGCCAGGGTCGATGCCGACGGCTCGGTATCGGAGGCTGCCTCAGATCTGCTCTTTCCCAACGGCGCCGTTATTACGCCGGATGGCGGAACCCTGATTATCGCCGAGACCTTCGCCCGCCGTCTCTCGGCTTTCGATATCGACAGCCGGGGTGGTTTAAGCAACCGGCGCCTCTGGGCCGACCTGGGCTCCCTGCCGCCGGACGGCATCTGCATCGACCGCGAGGGTGCCATCTGGGCGGCGACCATCTTCAACGAAGTCGTCCGGGTCAGGGAGGGCGGCGAAATCGTCGACCGGATAACGGTGGACACCGGCGTCTATGCCTGTGCCCTGGGCGGCAGGGACGGCAAATCCCTTTTCCTGTGTACCGCGCCGGCACCGGGACCCCGGCTACCGGGGGATGGCAGCCTGCTCGAGATCCGCGTCCAGGTGCCTGCGATGTCCTGAGCCGGTACGGTAAAATTTCCGGTGTCACCATAAACCCAAGCCGGCGCCCGATAGCAGTGCCCGGATTTTGGCCATTTGGCGGATCCCCTATCAGTAGTACTATCCTGTCTCTGATCCCGGAGTTGCAGTTCTCTTTATGCTTCCCTTTGTTTTTCGCCGGTTGCCGGCTATGGTGTTTTTTTTGGCCCTGGTGGAAGCCGCCGGTGCGAACCAGAGCGTATTTCTTGAAATCCAGGGAGGCTCCGACGCCCTTGTCGACAACGTCCGCGCTCACCTTGCCCTGGAGGAACTGCCCTGTGACATCGCCGAACTGCGCCTGCGCAGCCGCCTGCGGAGCGCGGACGAGTCCATCTCCCGGGCTTTGCGGGCACTGGGCTATTATCGTGGCGATTGGCATTTGATCCGGGAGCGAACGGAAGACTGCTGGCGCATCCGGGTGCAACTGAATCCAGGCGAGCGGGTCACCCTGGCCTCCGTGAGCCTGGACATCGAGGGTGAGGCGGCAGGGGATCCCGCCTTTAACCGACTCCTCGACAACCTGCCCTTACGGGAGGGCATGCCCCTCAATCACGACAATTATCGCCAGGCCCGGGTCAGCATCGAGGAACTGGGCCGCAACCGGGGCTATTTCGACGGCCGCTTTACCGAGCGCCGGCTCCAGGTCGACACCCGGGCCAATACGGCGACGGTACGGCTGCGCTACCAGAGTGGTCCCCGCTACCGTTTCGGCGCCATTGATTTCGGGGACAATCCCCTTGATTCGAGCTTCCTGCGCCGCTTCAGTCCGTTCGCACCCGGCGACCCCTACAGTACTGACGCCCTGATTGCCCTGCAGCACGCCCTGAATGACAGCCAATACTTCAAGCGGGCCAGTGTCGACCAGGGCAACCCCGACGCAGGCAGCCACAGAGTCCCCATCCATGTGGAACTGAGTCCCCGCTCCAAGTTCCTGACGACGCTGGGTGTCGGTGCCTCCACCGACACCGGACCTCGCTTAAGCACCGGTTTCGCCAACCGGCGGGTCAACCGGCGCGGCCATACCTATAAGCTGTCCGGGCAATGGTCGCCGGTCTTGTCCAACGCATCCTTCCAGTACCGAATTCCAGGCGAAGATCCTCTGCACGAGCGCATCATCCTTGGGGCGGGTGTCCAGCGGGAGGAAACCGACACCGCGGAGAGCACCAGTTACCAACTGGAAGCGTCGCGCACGACCCGACAGGGGGAGGACTGGTTGCAGACCCTGAGCCTGAGTTTCATCCAGGAAAATTACCGTATCGCCGACGAGAGCCGCACCGCCACGCTGTTAGTTCCCGGCATCAACTGGAGCCGCAGCGAAGCCAATGACTCGCGCTATCCCACCCGGGGCTGGCGGATCAACGCCTCCCTGCGCGGCGCCGTCGAGGGACTGATCTCGGATACGTCTTTCAGCCAGGCCGCCCTGGACGGCAAGCTGATACTGCCTCTGATCGGAGGCCGTCTTATCACCCGTGCCGCGGGCGGTGCCACGGCCGTCTCGGATTTCTCCGCACTGCCCGCCAGCCTGCGCTTTTTTGCCGGCGGCGATAACAGTGTCCGCGGTTTCGCCTACGAGAGCCTGGGCCCGGAAAACGCCGCGGGCGAAGTGCTGGGGGGCAAGTACCTGCTCACCGGCAGCGTCGAATACGACTACCCGGTATGGGAAAAGTACAGTGCCGCCATCTTTTTCGACGCCGGCAATGCCTTCGATAGCGACCAGTTTAACCTGCATCGAAGCGCCGGCTTCGGGGTGCGCTGGCGCTCCCCCATCGGCCCCATCCGGGTCGACTTCGCCTTTCCATTGGCTGATGGCGGCTTCCGCCTGCACCTGTCCATGGGACCGGACCTGTGAGCCGCCTGGGTCGCTGGTCGGCGTTGACCACCGCGCTGGCGACAGTGCTCGTCGCCGGCCTGCTGGCGGGTGCCTATACCCTGGTCACCACCGAGCGGGGCACCCGCTGGCTTATCGACCTGGCCCTGGCGCGTGCCGGAGGAACCGTTGATTACAGTCGCCTGGAGGGTACGCTTGCCGGGGGCGTCACCGTGCACGAGATTGCCTGGCACCGGAACGGCCAAAGCATCCGTTTCGAAAGGATCCACGGCGCCTGGAATCTCTGGGACCTGCTGGGCGGCCAGCTCCGGGTGAAGGAACTGGTCCTGGCCAATGGCGCCATTGTCATTCCGGCCGGCGAGGACAATGCCGCCCCGGAAACGGCATCGGCCTGGCCCAGCCTGGCCCTGCCCTTTCCGGTACGGATAGAGCGCGCCCTGGTGGACCGCCTGGCGATAACCCTGGGCGATGACCGGCGAGTTGTCGACCGTCTCGAACTGCGTGGCAGTGCCGGCCCCCTGCACCTGCGCCTGGAAAAGCTGGCGGTGGCCGCTCCGGAGGGCCGGGTCGAAATTTCCGGGCGGGTCGGCAACCGCTTCCCCTACCCTCTCAAGCTGAAACTGGACTGGTCGCTGGCGATACCCGACGCCACCGTCTACACCGGCGGCGGCCGCCTGTCAGGCAACCTGAAAATCCTGCGACTGGATCAGCGACTGGAAAGCCCGTTCACCGCGAAACTATCGGGACGGCTCCGGACCCGGCTCAAGGCGTCATCCATGGAAGTCCTGCCCGCCGCCATGGGTGCTGACCTGGAAGCAAGCTGGCAGAATGTACCCCTGCCACCCGGAGCCGGCGACGCGGTGCTGGTGGCCGAAACGGGCAGGGCCACCCTGGAAGGCGGTTGGCAGGACTTCACTTTCACCCTGGATAACCGCCTGACCCGCACACCGGGCAGTCAGCCGCCCCTGCTGCTCAGCGCCAGCGGCACCGGTCGACGCCAGCAGCTTTTCCTGGAGGCTTTCGAACTGCGCCTGGCCAGCGGCAAGGTCACCGGCGAGGGAGAGATCGACTGGCAAATACCGGTAAACTGGCAACTGAGAGCCGTCATCGAGGACCTGGCGCTGGGCGATTATCTGCCCCGTTGGCCGGCGACCCTGAACGGCCGGCTATCCAGCCAGGGCGCCTGGCAGCCGGGGAAATACAGCGTGCGCCTGCAGCTCGCTGACCTTAAGGGCCGGATCCACGACCGGACCATCGATGGCAGCGGCCTGATAACGGTGACGACGGGCCTCGGCCGGGTCGACGACCTGACGTTGCGGGTGGGCGAAAACCGGCTTCAGGTAGACGGTACGGTGGCGGACGGCCAGGAACTGACATGGCAACTGGCGGCGCCAAACCTGTCGGCGCTCCACGGCGACCTGTCCGGATCACTGCATGCCAGTGGCACCCTGGGGGGCACCTGGTCCGACCTCGAAGTACGGCTGCGGGCGGAGGGTCGCCGCCTCGGGCTGGCGGAATGGTCGACCGACGACCTGAACCTGGCGCTTGACCGGGACCTGGGCGGCCATTACCGGGTTGCCCTCGATGGCCGGGATCTGGCGCGCGCGGGGCCGATAGCGTCCGAACTGGCGCTTCGCGGCAAGGGTACGCTGGAGGATCATCATCTGGATCTTGCGGTGGCGGCCAAAGGGGTCGTCGTCGATGCCGGATTGAAGGGCGGTTTAACCGGCGGCCAGCGCTGGCGGGGCACCCTGGCTTCGCTCCAGGTGGAGGATATCGCCGCCGGCACCTGGCGGCTGGAGCAGGCCACCGCGCTGGAACTGGCCGCGGATCGGCTTGCCCTGGCGCCCTTCTGCCTGACCAGCGGCAGCGACGGT
Source organism: Cellvibrionales bacterium UBA4495 (assembly GCA_002388905.1). Lineage (GTDB taxonomy): Bacteria > Pseudomonadota > Gammaproteobacteria > Pseudomonadales > Porticoccaceae > DGNJ01. Next base: position 80,707 of record DGNJ01000124.1, on the reverse strand, counting down.
GGGGGAAGCCTCTGTGGTCGGGCGACACTGGTTGCCGGCGAGCTGGAGGCCCAGGCGGAGATTGCCGGCCTGCCCCTGGCCCGGCTCAATCCCCTGTTGCCCCCGGGCAGCAGGCTGGAGGGGCTGGCAGAGGGTTCGGCACGGCTTTCCGGCCCCCTGACAAACCTCGAGGGCCGGTTCCAGTTGGCAACCCGCGACCTGGTCCTCGAATTCCAGCCGGCGGGCGACGAGTCACCGATCACCCGGCCCGCCACCCTGACCCTTGAAGGGACACTGACACCCCGGGACGTGGCGGGCAGCGGTGTTTTCCGCATTGCGGATGTAGGCCACCTGGACCTTGACTTCCGGGCCGGCCAGCCCCTGGTGGACGCGCGCCTGTCGGGATCCCTGCGGGGAGGATTCGACCAGCTGCGCTGGCTGGACGGGCTGTTCGCCGAGTTGGACAAGCCGGAAGGCACCCTGGCGGTGGACCTTACCCTGAGCGGCCGCACCTCGGCACCGGCCCTGGCCGGGCGACTGACCCTGGGAGACGCCGGGGTGCAAATACCCGCCGCCGGGATCCAGTTGGAAAACGGGCGGGGAAACATCACGTTCGACCCCGGCGGGAGCTGGCAGCTCGACCTGTCGGTGGACTCTCATTCAGGTGGCTCTGGCTCGGGAGATCACGGCTTGGGTGAATCCGGCAAGGGCACCCTCAACCTGGCGGGTAGCGGGCGCAACTTCCTGCCGGCGCGCCTGGAAGGCGAGCTGGAACTGACCGGGAACAACTTCCGCCTTCTGGACCGCCCGGACCTGAACGCCCGGGTATCGCCCTCTCTCGATATCGGCATTCGCCCCGATGCCATCGAGATCGGCGGCCGACTCGAGATAAACGAGGGCCGAGTGGAGATCAGGCAATCTTCCACCCAGGCCATTGCCGTCTCCCCAGACGAGGAGATCTACCCCGCCGACAGGCGGCCGGCCAACGGCTCCCGACGCCAGATCAATGTCGATATCGGCCTCCATCTCGGGGATAGTTTCCGGTTCTCCGGTTACGGGCTCACCGGCCGCCTGGCGGGCGATTTGCAGGTCAGTCAGCGCGGCAATAGCCCGACGCGGGCGTTGGGCACTATCGAAATTCACGACGGCGTCTACAAGGCCTACGGGCAGAAGCTGGAAATCCGCGAGGGCCTGCTGGTTTTCCAGGGCCCGGTGACCAAGCCCGGCCTCGATATCACCGCGGTGCGCTCCACCCCCTATGCCACCGTCGGGGTCGTCATCGGGGGCACGCCCGGCGACCTGAACAGCGAGATATTCTCGGACCCGGAACTGCCGCCCACCGAGGCCATGGCGGTGCTGATCACCGGCAAGCCGTTGTCGTCGGCGACCCAGTCCGACGCCAACCGGATCGCCAATGCCGCGGCCTCCCTGGGGATTTCCCGCAGCGCCTGGATCACCAACAAGCTGAGAGACAGTTTCGGCATCGATGTCCTGACCCTCCAGGGTGGCGAGGCTTATACCGAGAGCTCCCTGCTGGTGGGCAAATATCTCACTCCCCGGCTCTTTATCGGCTATGTGCAGAACCTGTTCACTCCCCAGGGAGCCGTGGAGCTCGAATACGATCTCACCGACAACCTGGGCCTGGAAGCCCGTTCCGGGGAGACCCAGAGCATCGACCTGATGTTCAAAATCGAGCACTGACGGCGCCGGTTGATGCCTGTCACCGTTTCGTCATAATCCTGAACCACCATGGGCTTTGCCGTAAACTGCCTGTAAACGCAATCACGGATACGGAATGTCATCCAACGAAACACACACGCCCAAAGAACTCAGCTGGCTTGCCTTTAACGACCGGGTTCTCCAGGAGGCCGCCGATACCCGGAACCCCATTATCGAGCGGGTCCGATTCCTGGGAATTTTTTCAAACAACCAGGATGAATTTTTCAAGGTCCGGGTCGCCGAGGTACGGCGGGAAGCCAAGAGGGAGGAACGCCGCGGACGGACTGGCGAGGCCTCCCGCCTTCTGGCCCGGATACAGGACAAGATCGTCCAGCTCAGCGACAAGTTCGACCGCATCTACGCCGATGTCCTCAAGCAACTGGCTGCCAAGAAAATCTTCTTCATCATCGAGGCGGAACTGAGCCCGAAACAGAGTCAGTGGCTTGACCGCCACTTCCGCGAGCATATTCTCCAGCATCTGGTGCCTATCTGGCTCACCGAGGAGATCGACCTGGACCGTCTGCTGGACGACGACGTTTCCTACCTGATCGTCCAGCTCAAGAAAGGCAAGGCCCGGCGCTACGCCGTCATCGATATTCCCGAGCGGGTGCCGCGATTTCTCAATATTCCGCCCGACCGCGGCCACGCGCGGAACTACTTCATGGTCATGGACGAGGTGATCCGCCATTGCCTGGGCCAGATTTTTTCCCCTTTTGTCGATTACGACTCGGTGGCCGCCTGGTCCATGAAGTTTTCCCGGGACGCGGAATACGAACTGGACGACGATATTGAGATGAGCTTCGTTGAAAAGCTTTCCCTGGGCATGAAGCAGCGCCTGACGGCGGAGCCCGTGCGCCTCAGTTACGACAAGACCATGCCCAGCGAAATGGTGGGTCTGCTGTGCGAAAGGTTGGGCATAGAAGGGCTGGACAGTGTCATCCCGGGTGGGCGCTACCGTAACTTCCGCGACTTTATCGGCTTCGAGAACCCCGGCGGCAAATGGCTGGAAAGCCGCCCCCTGCCGGAACTGCGCTGCGAGGCCTTCGATGCCCACCGCAATGTTTTCGAGGCGCTGGATGCCGGCGATATTCTGCTTTTCTATCCCTACCACCGCTTCAATTACTTTACCGAGTTCGTGCGCCAGGCGTCCTTCGACCCGCTGGTCAGCCACATCAAGATCAATATCTACCGGGTTGCCGACCAGTCCCGGGTGATCGAATCCCTGATCGACGCCGCCCGCAACGGCAAGGAAGTGACCGTCAATATCGAGCTGCGGGCCCGCTTCGACGAGGAGCACAACCTGGCCATGACGGAAAAGCTCTCGGACGCCAACATCAAGGTCACCCTCGGCATCCCGGGCCTCAAGGTCCACTCCAAGCTGTGCGTGGTGACCCGGCGATTGAAGGCCGGCGACAAACGTTATGCCGTGCTGGGCACCGGCAATTTCAACGAGAGCACCGCCCGGGTCTATACGGATTTTTCCCTGTTCACCGCCGAACAGGAGATCGGCGCCGAGGCTGACAGTGTGTTTCGCTTTATCGAGGCCAGCTACCGTCAGCCACAACTGCACCACCTGTGGCTGTCGCCCATCAACACCCGGACCCGTCTGCGGGAACGCATCCGCCGGGAAATCGAGCACGTCAAGGCGGGCGGCAAGGGCATGATCAAAGCCAAGCTCAACAACCTGGTGGACGGGGAATTGATAGACCTGCTCTACACCGCCAGTCGCGCCGGGGTAAAAATCGAACTGATCGTGCGCAGCATGTGCGGGCTCAAGCCGGGCATTCCCGGCCTGTCGGAGAATATCCGGGTGACCAGCATCGTCGACCGCTTCCTGGAACATACCCGGCTGCTGGTGTTCGCCAACAACGGCGAGCCCGAGGTGTTTATCTCGTCGGCGGACTGGATGGAGCGCAACCTGGATCAGCGGGTGGAGGTGACCTGCCCCATCTACGATGACGGCATCAAGAAACAACTGATGGACATCCTCGACATCCAGCTTGCCGATAACCAGAAGGCGCGGATTATCGATGCCGGGCTCAAAAATGACTATGTAAAAAGGGGCAATCGCCGCAAGCTGCGCTCGCAACTTTCGGTGTACGACTATCTGGAAACGGGCGTAATGCCGTTGAAAAAAAGGCGCTGAGTCGCTGTCGCTAAAGACTCAGCCGATGGCCGCCACCACGGCCTCGCCCATCTCCCGTGTCGAGACCGCCGATTCCCCTTCGCCGGCAATATCGGCGGTGCGCAGGCCGCGATCGAGGGTTGCGACAACCGCCCGTTCGATGCACTCGGCAATATCGCCCCGGTTGAAGGTATAGCGGAACATCATTGCCGCCGACAGGATGGCGGCCAGGGGGTTGGCCACGCCCTGCCCGGCGATATCCGGGGCCGAGCCGTGGCAGGGCTCGTACATGCCCTGATTGCCGGCATTGAGGGAGGCGGACGGCAACATGCCGATGGAGCCGGTGAGCATGGAGGCGGCGTCGGAGAGGATATCGCCGAACATGTTGCCGGTAACGATCACGTCGAACTGTTTGGGTGCGCGCACCAGTTGCATGGCGGCGTTATCCACGAGCATATGGCTCAGTTCCACGTCCGGGTAGCCCGCGGCCATATCCGTTACCACCTCCTTCCACAGGGCAGTGACTTCCAGGACATTGGACTTGTCCACGGAACAGAGCCTGCCCCCGCGTTTTTGTGCCGCCTCGAAGGCGACGCGGGCGATGCGCCGGATCTCCGACTCGCTGTAGACGTAGGTGTTGTAGCCTTCCCGCTCGCCCCGCTCATTGGTGCGCACACCCCGGGGCTCGCCGAAATAAATCCCGCCGGTCAGTTCCCGGACGATCAAGATATCCAGGTCGGCGACCACTTCAGGTTTCAGGGTCGAGGCCCCGGCAAGCTGGGAATAGAGGATGGCCGGCCGCAGATTGGCGAACAGGTCCAGGGATTTACGGATACCCAGCAACCCCTTCTCCGGGCGCAATTCCCGCTCGACACCGTCCCATTTGGGCCCGCCCACGGCCCCCAGCAGGATAGCATCCGCCATCCGGGCCCGGGCCAGGGTTTCCTCCGGCAGCGGGCTGCCAGTCTCGTCCAGGGCCCGGCCGCCGAGCAGGGCCGTATCCACGGAAAGATCCAGGTCGAACTTTTCGCCGACCCGGTCCAGGACCCTGGCGGCTTCGTCGATCACTTCGGGACCGATGCCGTCGCCGGGGAGCAGCAGAATTTTCTCGGGCATTGGGTTCTCCAGACTGGCGCGTGGCAGGCGGAGCGGACCCCGCCGGTTCTCAGCAAGGCCGGGAGTATATACCGGCCGAGAGCGGTTGCCAAAAGCCGCCTTCAGCCCGGCGAAATTGATCGGGATCAATGCCGCAGCGTCCGCGCCGGGGCAAACTAAAAATGTAGGTGGGAGATTTTAATATTTGCTATTGATATTGGTTATCATTTCTATTATCTTTCTTTGTCCGAATGCCTCCAAGAGCATGGCAGTGAAAATCATCCTCGCAACGATCAGCCAAGAAGGAAACCTATCATGAAGACCTATCGCTTGAAGGTAGCGATTGCCGCAGCCTCCTTCGGCCTCGCTTCCGCAGCAGTTTCAGAAACGGGAACGGTCAGCGTGCCTTCCATTGAAACCATTACCATCATCGGCACCCGGGATCAGGCGCGGAATATTCCCGGTTCGGGCGCGGTAATCGACGCAGAGCAGCTGCGCAAGGAAGTGGCCAGCGACATCAACCAGGTGATGAAAACCATTCCCGGCACCTATATCCGGGAAGAAGACGGTTTTGGTCTCCGTCCCAACATCGGAATACGGGCCGCCGGCTCGGAGCGTTCCAGCAAGGTAACGCTGTTGGAGGATGGCGTGATGATCGCACCGGCGCCTTATTCCAATCCCGCCGCTTACTACTTCCCCACCACCATGCGCATGCAGTCGGTGGAAGTACTCAAGGGCGCACCTTTGCTGCGCCACGGACCCCAGACCACCGGCGGTGTTATCAATCTGGTGTCAACGCCGATCCCCGAAGACTACGCGGGCAGCATCACCGCCGTTGCCGGCGAATACAACAGCCGCGACCTGCACGTCAACTACGGAGGTCGTACCGGCAATTTCGGCTGGTTGCTGGAGACCGTGCAAAGGGATTCCGACGGCTTCAAGGATATTGACCGCAGCAGCCGGGACGCCGGTTTCGATATCGAGGACTATGTCCTCAAGCTGGGCTGGGAAGGTGAACACCAGCGCCTGCTGTTCAAGGCACAATACTCGGAAGAGGTTTCCAACGAAACCTATCTCGGCCTCACCGATGCCGACTTCGACCGGGACGAAAACCGCCGATACGGGCTGTCTGAAATCGATCAGATGGACAACAAGCACGAAGGCTACAGCCTGGTATACAGCCTCGACCTGACGGACCGGATCACGGCAACAGCCACCGGTTATTACAACGAATTTACCCGGGACTGGTTCAAGCTGGGTGGCGGAGGCAGCGTCATAGACGCCGCCAATGACGGCGACGCCACCGCCCAGGGCATTCTCGACGGCACGGTCGACATCAGCGGCCTGGAATACAAGCACAATAACCGGTCCTATGAATCCAAGGGCGTGGAGCTGAACTTCGCCATCGACCTGGATGACCACCAGGTGCAAATCGGCGCCCGCAGTCATGAAGACGAAATGGATCGCTTCCAGCCGGTGGAACTCTATGACCAGGTCAACGGCAGTCTCGTGTTCCAGGGCCTTTTACAGCCCACCGGAAGCAACAACCGTCTCGAAGAAGCGGACGCACTGGCGTTCTGGATGACCGACACCTGGCAGGTAACCGATGCCCTGCGCGTGAACCTGGCCCTGCGCTACGAGGATGTGGAATCCTCCCGCGAACAGTTCGATACCGCCGACCGCAGCGTCCTCGGCGGCGAGCGATCCAACGATTCCGACGAGTGGCTGCCGGGGGCCTCCTTTACCTACGACCTTAACAGCGACTGGCAGATACTGGCCGGCGTCCACAAGGGTTTCTCGCCCCTGGGCGGCGGTGCGGTAGAAAGCGAAGAGCCGGAAACCAGTATCAACTACGAGGCCGGTGTGCGCTTTAGCCGGGATACGCTGTTCCTCGAAGCCATCGGTTTTTACAGCGACTTCGACAACAAGACGGAAAACTGCTCCCTGGCCAATCCCTGCAGCAACGGGGACACATCCGGCAGCTTCACCACCGGGGAAGCCGTCGTCTCGGGTCTCGAAGTACAGGCCGGCAAGGTATTCACCCGGAACGATTACAGCATCCCGGTGAACCTGGCCTACACGTATACCGAAGCGGAGATCAGCGACGACAACCCCACCAACGGGTTCCGTGACGGCGACACCCTCGCGGATATTCCCGAAAACACGTTCAGTCTGCGTGTGGGACTGGAAGCGCCCAATGGCTGGAACAACTATGCCGTGGCCAAGTATATCGACGAGATGTGCGTAAACGTCGGCTGCAACCGGGCGAATGACCGTTTCGACGAGACGGAATCCCTGTTCGTCGTGGACTTTATCAGTCGTTATGACCTGAATCCCAAAACGGTCGTATTCCTCAAGGTGGACAATCTGTTCGATGAACAGTCGATCATCTCCCGGACACCCGATGGTGCCAGACCCAATAAACCACGCACCGCCTATGTCGGACTGGAATACAACTTCTAAAACGCATCATCCTTGACCTCCCGGACCTCCCCCTCGCGGGGAGGTCTTTTTTTCTCCCACCAGTCCTGCAATAGCGCCAGATTCGGCAACGGCCACCCCTACATAACAGCAAAGACCCGTGAGGCATTCGCCGGTTCCAATATTTTGACGCCAGCCTGGATTCAGGGATTCACCGCAATAAAAAGTCGATAGCAGGAAATCCCCGTGCTATTGACCCGACCATGACTGGACCATGACACCAGGATGCTTTCCAACAGACCTTCTGATTCTGCTTATTGCCGGATTCAAGCATCGCCCTCCGGCCCGAAAGGCTTGACCATCAGGATCAGCTTGGGCAGGAGCGCAAGCGCCCCCAGCAGCGCCGCCAGCATGGCCACGCCGGTCAACAGGCCGAAGTAAATGGTGGGCACAAAGTTGGACAGGGTGAGGATGGAAAAGCCGGCGATGATGATCACCGACGTGTAGTACATGGCCCGGCCGATGGAGGCGTGGGCCCGGTGCATGGTGGCCAGGTAGTTCCGATCCTGGGCAAACTCCCGCCGGAAACGATGAATGTAATGAATGGTATCGTCAACGCCAATGCCCACGGTGATGGCGGCGATGGTAATGGTCATCATATCCAGGGGCAGGCCGAACAGGCCCATGCCCCCCAGTACCACGCCGGCGGCGAGGATATTGGGAGCGATGGCGATGACCGAGACCAACAGCGAGCGGAACAGCACCAGGAACATGGCCATAATGCCCAGGAAAACGGCGCCCAGGGTCAGTATCTGGGAATCGTAGAGGCTCTGCAGCATATTGTTGTAGAGCACCAGCAGGCCGGTGAACCGGTACTGCTCCCGGTCCAGGTTCATCTCCTCCTGCATGAAACTGTGCAGCTGGTTGAGGAGTTCCTCATAAGTCAGGTCCCGGCGGGTTTCAACGGTGCGCATGGACAGGCGGGTCTCGTTGAGCTGGTCGTCGATATAGGGCTCGATAAGGAAATCTTCCAGTCCTGGCGACAGGGTCTTGCGCATAAAGGCCAGTTCGAAGTCATTGAGCCTGTGCCCGGTTAGCCGGTTGGCCACGTGGAAGGCGGTAACCAGGGAATTGACCTTGCCGATCTGGGGCATGGATTCCAGGTGCTCATGAAGTTTCTCCAGGCGATCCAGCCCCGCCCGGGTAAACCAGTAGCTGTTCACCGCGTCCGCACCGGATTGGCCCGTCGCGAAGGGATCACCCTGGTCCCCGTAGGCGAACGGGTCGCCGGCATCGCCAGCGGGTCCCGCAAAGGGGTCCTCGAAGTCGCCGTAGCCGTCGCCCTCCCCCTGGCCGGCATCGACCGGTTTTTCCGGCGCCCGGTCCTGTTTGCGAATGACAATATCCAGGGGTGTGGTACCCCCCAGTCTGGCGTCGATTACCGACAGGCCCTGGTGGATGGCCGTGTCTTCCCGGAAATAATCGATAAAGCGGTTATCCACCTGCAGGCGGGAGACCCCCACGGCGGCGGCGACCGTGGCCGCCAGGGCGACAATCATCACGAGACTGCCGTGGCGCTCGGTAAAGCCCGAGAAAATCAGGGTCAGGGGCCGGTCCTCGCTGGGCCGATGTCGCACCGGGCGCTTGCCCCAAAGCAGGATGCCGGCGGGGATCACCACGAAAACCAGGACAAAGGCCACGAACAGGCCGATCACCATCATCCAGCCAAAGTCGATCACCGGCCGGATATTGCTGACCACCAGGGATCCGAATGCCACCATGGTGGTGAGCGCCGTATAGAAGCAGGGCTTGGCCATGCTGCGCACGGTTTCCTGGACCAGGTCGACATTGGCCCAGTCCGGATTCTTCCAGTGCAGCTCCCGGTAGCGCACCACCAGGTGGATGGTCAGCGCCATGGCAATGATCAGCAACACGGAAACGAAGTTGGAAGAAATCACCGTCAGGCGCCAGTCAACCCAGGCAAGCCCGCCCAGTACCACCACCACCGACAGGCCGCAGGCGGCCAGGGGCAGCACGACCCAGCGCAACTGGCGGAAAATCAGGGTCAGGGTGACGATAATGAAGACCAGCACGCCGGTGCCGAACACCGTCATGTCGCTCTTGACATAATCGACGATGTCGGCGGTGATCATGCTGGGGCCGCCCAGGTGCAGTTCGGCCCGATCCCGGTATCTGCCCATCAGCGCGCGTATTTCGGCAATACGCTGGCGATCTTCCCCGGCCAGTTCGGTGCGGTAGTCCCGGAAGCGCCGGCTGACCCGCTCCAGTTCCCGCGTCTCTTCCGGGGACAGCCCCTCGTCGTCCCGCTTCTCACGGAGGGCATCCCGGCGGCGGACCATTTCCAGGTACCTGGGATCGCCCTCCAGGGTGGCGAAGATCCCGGTGACCCGGCCGTCCGGGCCAAGCATCAGGTCGCGGTAAAGGGGGGAGGTCCTGAACTCCCTCTTGGCCGCGGCCTTGTCGACGCCGGGGCTCGTCAGCGTCCGGGGTTCCTCGTCCAGGTCGCTGATCTCGACACGGGGACTGAACAGCAGGGGAACATTGACGATGGACTTCACATCCGCGACACCGTCAATGGCGGCCAGTTCGCGGGTTAAGGAATCAAGGGTGTTGAGGGACGAGTCCGAGAACAACTCGGCGTTTTTCGGGTTGTAAGTAACCACCAGGATATCGGTGCTGCCGTAGCGCTGGTTGATCTCCCGGAAGTAGTCCAGGTCCTGATCGTGTTCCAGGGTCAGGGAGTCGGCGGAGGCATCGATCCTGAAGTTGTCGAGCCCCGCCGCCATGGCCAGGGCAAGAATCGCCACCGCCACCATGGTCGCCAGGGGATGATTGAGCACCACGCGCTCGTAGATGTCTTCAAGCCACCCTGTCATGCGCACTACCGGCCTCGCAAAAAGCCGCTATTATGCGCAAGTTACGGTAACTAGGCCAGTGCCGGTCAATTGGCCAGCAGTTGCCGCTGGCGCAATTTTTCCTTTTCCTTCGCCGCCCGCCTTTTCGGCCGCCGCAGCCACCAGAGCGTCAGTCCCGTCCCCGCCAGCAGAAGGGGAGCAAGCCCCGCCAGGCACCAGAGTATCCGGCTGGCAAGACCGGCGAAATTGCCGAAATGCAGGCGCCGGTAGCTGTCCAGGGCCTTGGCGCCGAACCCCGCCTCGCGGATATCCAGGGCACCCCGGTACTGGCCGCTCCGGGCGTCGTAGCTGACCGAACTGGCGTACTGGCTCAGCAGTGGATTGCCGGTGGGCACCGCCCCGAAAAAGGTGATATCGACGCCGGGCTCATAGGGCAGGGTGATATAGGTGGGCTGGAAACCGTCGATACGGGAGCGCGCGTCGGCGGCCAGGGCCGACAGGGAAAGCCCGTCGTTATAGAGCCGCCCGGTCATCACGTAGTGGCCGGCGCCGTCCGCGTGCGCCTCCATTTCGTGGAGGACTTCCGACACATTCCACCAGGCGCCGGTAAAACCCGCCACCAGCAGGATGGGCGAGGCAATCACGCCCACCATCTTGTGCAAATCGCTGAAGTAGACAATCAGGCGGCTCTTCCAGCGCAGGGTGAAGAAGTTCTTCCAGAATTTCCGGTGCAGGATCAGGCCGGTGATACCCAGCAGGCACAGCACCACCGCCACCACCGTCGCCGGGATCAGGCCGGCGTCCGCCAGCAGGAAGGTGAAGTGCAACTCCAGGAGCCAGTCGGTGAGGTAGTGGGTGGTGCTCCGTACCGGCGCCAGTATATCGCCGGTGTATTGATCCAGCAGCGTGTAGGACCAGTCACTGGTCCCCCGCTCCATCAGGTAGACCAGGTCCGAGCGCCCAGGGTCCCGGAACAGGGCCCAGCCCACCGCCTCGTGGCCGGGATAGCGGGTGTTGACCCGGGCCAGGAGGCTGTCGAGGGGCAGCCGTTGCGACCGAACCTCCGCTACCCGCACCTTGTCCGGCATCAGCAGCCCATCGATTTCGTGCTTGAAAACGAGAATGCTGCCGGTCACGCAAATGACCAGCAGCGGGAGGAAAACAGCCAGCGCCAGCCAGCTATGGAGTTTGAAAAGCCATTTATTCACGTCGGCACCAAATCACGCCCTGGAAATGGAAGTCACCAGCACATCCCTGTGCCGCAGCCCTACTCTGTTCCCCTCATTCCACGGACTGGCTTAGTAACGCCAGTCCACGGACACACTGACGTTTCGCGGGGCGCCGTAGTAGCCCTGGTCCCAGTAAAGGCTGTTGATGTATTTCTCGTCGGTGATGTTGTTGACGTTCACCGTGGCGCTGAAGTTTTCGGTGAACCGGTACGTGGCGAAGGCGTTCACCAGGGAATAGCTCTCCTGCTCGGTAATGCCGGGAGCATTGTCCTGCTCGCGGTAAATGTCGTCCTGCCAGTTAACCGACGCTCCCATCAACAGACGCTTCAGGGCCGGCGGCTGGTAACGGGCCGCCATTTTCAGCACCTTGCGGGGAATAAACGTCCGGGCATCGTCGCCATTGTCGTCCTCGATTTCCAGATCCGTGTAGCCAAGGCTGGCGTTAAGCCCGTCGGCCAGTTCCGCGACAAGCTCCACTTCATAGCCCTCGCTTTCGTAGTCACGGCCGATGTAAACCTGTTCGCCGGTATCGGGATCAAAGCCCCGGGCTTCCGCCAGGTTTTCGTGCTCGGTTTTGAAGACGGCGAGGGTCGCGCTGAGACGACCGTCAAGGAACGCGCCCTTCAAGCCCAGCTCGCTATTGATGCCCTCGGTGGGTGCCAGGCGGCGCAGGTCCGCGCCCAGCTCGTTCTGGGGCATAAAGGTTTCGGTGTAGCTGGCATAGGCGTTGAGTTCTTCCCGGATTTGGTAAACCAGACCTGCGTAGGGGAGCGTCTTGCCGCTGGCCTCGGTGGCCTGATCCACCCCGTAACTCGCACCTTCACTATCCCAGTCCACCACCCGGGCGCCGGTAATCAGGGACAATCTTTCGGTCAGCTTGAAGCGGCCGGCCCCGTAGATTGCCTTCTGCTCGTCGCTGAAATCCGCGCCTGTCGGTGATCCGCCGAAGGTCGGGTATGGCGTATTCCCGTCCCACTGGGTGAAGTCGCCGATCCAGGGGAAGCCGTTGCCGGAGGTGAAGTCGTAGAGAGACTGGTTGGTCAACTCGGTCTCGGTCCAGTTGATACCGAATACCAGCTCGTGCTCTCGCCCGGCGAAGTCAAACGCTCCGGTCAGGTAGAGGTCCCACAGCTCACGCTTGTTCTCCACGTCGTAGGCGCTGGCGTAGCCGATCAGGCCAACGTCAGTGACCGGATCCGGCGAGCTGTACATATAAAACATTTCACTGTCGCCTTCGTGGCGTTTGTGCTGGTAGACGGCACGAACTGTCCAGCGTTCGTTGAAACGGTGCTCCAGCTCCGCAAAGGCATTGTTGCGGGTATTGTCCCAGTAGGCCCAGTCCGCGGAAGTGGTGGCGGACTCGTCGTAATCGGTCTGGGTGCCGTCGGTGTAGTAAAGCGGCAGTGCACCCCAGAGCGGACTGTCGGTATTGGTGTCCTGATAATTCACCCCGGCGGTCAGGGTGGTGGCCGGGCCCAGGTCCATGGCCAGGACGCCGTAGACCACGTTTTTTTCCTGGGCGTACAAGTCCAGCCAGGATTCGCGATCTTCCCGGGCAATCACCAGCCGGCCGCCGAGGACATCCGTAAGGGGCCCGGAGACATCCGCGTCCACCCGGGCCTTGTCCCAGGAACCGGCGGTGGCGGACACCGAGGCCTGGAAGTCTTGCGTGGGCCGCTTGCGGATGCGGTTGATGGTGGCCGAGGGGTTACCCGCCCCGGTCATCAGGCCGTTGGCGCCGCGCACCACCTCGATACGCTCGTAGACAGCAGTGTCTATATCGCCGTTGATATTGCCGTAGGCGGCGGGCATGCCGATGCCATCCAGCTGGAAGTTGGTAACGTCAAAGCCCCGGGCCGTGTAGTAGGTCCGGTCCGTCTCCACCGCCTCCACCTGGACACCGGTGGTGGTCCGGAGGGCGTCGTTGAGGGAATCGAGACCCAGATTATCCATTTGTTCACGGCTGATCACCGAAATGGACTGGGGGGTTTCCAGCACCGAGAGCCCCAGGCGGGTGGCGGTGCTGATCTCCGATTCCAGAAGAGAGCCGATCTTGCGGCCGGTTACTTCAATCGTTTCGATATTGTCACGACCGTCGGCGATGACGGACTGGACCGGAACGATGGTTCCGACCAGAAGAATACCGGTGAGACCGGCAGTGAAACCTCGGTACATGGCTTGCTCCCCTTCCCAGGATTGTGCGATGAGTGGAGCACTCTACAATATCGCAAATCTAAATGCAAACCATTATCGTTTGTGTTTTTATACGTATACCGGGATAGCACAAACAACCACCGGCCGCCCGCCTGGCGGCCGGGGCCTATTCACTAAACACCTACTGGGTTGAAGATTCGCTCCGGTCCATTTTTTTGTGGAACATCTCGTGCTTGCGCGTCTTCATCGCTTCGAGTTGCCGGCGCTGCTCCTCGCTCAACACACCATGGATTCGTTCGCGGACCTGACGGCGCTGAAGGATCAGGTCCACGCGGGCATCGGCTTTGGCACGGGCGAGTTCACGCAGTTTCTCCTCGCCGGCATCCTCGCGCATCGCCCCGTGCAGCGCCACGCTCGCTTCATGGAAGCGCTTCCAGACCCCGGAATCGCGCGCCTCCTTCATCAGGGTCTCGATATCCCGACGTTGATCGTCGGTAAGCTCGAGTTTTTCGCTCATCCGGGACAACCAGCGCTCGCCCGGCACTTTACCGTCCCTGTAATGGCCGTGTCCCTGGTGATCCCGATGGTTGCACTCTTTGCCGTGGTGATAACCGTGGCCATCACCATGCCTGTTCATGGGCGACTCGTCACCCGCCAGGGATGCGCCGCTCACCAGCAGAACGCTGGCGGCAATCACGGCCGGAAACCAGTGTCTATGTATTGTCATGGGTGTTGCCTCCTCTGTGTCAGTACAAAACAGTCTAGCCAATCCCGGCGCGCTCATGTGTCGTCCACAGGTAAGACTGTGTAAATCTCTGTAAACCGGGCCCGGGGCCGGTTACCTTATGGGAAAATGCCCGCGTAGCCGTGACACTGAAAACGCCATGCACCGAGTTCTTATCATTGACGACGACGTCGAACTGGGACAAATGCTCACCGAGTACCTGGCACCGGAGGGCTTCGACGCCACCGTGGTCCATCGCGGGGACCATGGCGCCGAGGCGGCGCTGGCAGATGAACTGGTGGCGGTAATACTGGATGTGATGCTGCCCGGCCTCAACGGCTTCGACGTACTGCGGCGGATCCGCTCCCGGTCCCTGGTACCGGTCATAATGCTCACCGCCAAGGGCGACG
>DGNJ01000124.1:52017-65970 GCA_002388905.1 Cellvibrionales bacterium UBA4495 | reverse complement strand
TGGAAATGGGCGCCGACGACTACCTGCCCAAACCCTTTAATCCCCGGGAGCTGGTGGCACGGCTCAAGGCCGTACTGCGGCGCCAGGCACCGCCAGCCGATGCCGACGACGCCCCCTTGTCCTGCCACTCCCTGGTGGTCCGCCCGAACGCCAGGCGTGCCGAATACCGGGGAACGCCCCTGGCACTGACCAGCACCGAGTTCTCGCTGCTGGAAGTCCTGGTACGTAACGCCGGCTCGGTGGTAACCAAGGAAGACCTGTACGAAAAAGTCCTGGGCCGGCCCCTGGCGCCCTACGACAGGAGCATCGACATGCATATCAGCCACCTGCGCCGCAAGCTCGCGGCGGTGGACGACAGACTGGTGATCCATACCGTGCGCGGCGCCGGTTACCAGATGGAAAACTGATGACCCGCCTGTACTGGAAAATTTTCATCTGGTTCTGGCTGGCGCTGCTACTGATCAGCTTTGCCGTGGGCTGGGGGGTCAAGTTCTACATGGAGCAGGCCTACCCGTTCAGCGAGCAGTTTCCCCGCGGTCAGGTGGCGGCGATCTCCCTGGCGATTGAACAGGGACGCTTTGACAAGGCCAGGGACCTCCTTGACCATCTCAGCCACGAGAGCCGCTATCCCATTTTTGTCATCGACGACCGGGGGCAGGACCTGTTCGGGCGCAGTCTGCCGCCGTTTCTGAAAAAACTCGCCGACCGGCAACCGATCCGCCACGACCTGCTGGTGGTCAGGGATGCCCGGGCCCCCGGGGGCGCCCGCTATCAGGTGGTCGCCCCCCGCAGGCCCGGCTACCACGGTCCAGCCTGGCCCCGCCGCTGGCTTGCCCTGGCGATCACCCTGGCCATCAGTACCCTGGTCTGCCTCTGGCTGGCACGCTACCTGTCGATGCCGGTAACCCGGCTGCGCGATGCCACCCACCGCCTCGCCGCCGGGGAACTCGGCGTAAGGGTGGGCAATCTGCGCGGCAGAAAGGACGAAATCGCCGACCTGGCCTATGACTTCGACACCATGGCGGACCGTATCCAGCAACTGCTCCAGGCACAGCAGCAACTGCTCCGGGACGTCTCCCACGAACTGCGCTCGCCCCTGGCCAGGCTTCAGGTGGCCGTGGCTCTGGCGCGCCGCAAGGCCGGAGATAAAGAAGCCCCGTCCCTGGACCGCATCGAGCGCGATATCCAGCGCCTGGAAGAGCTGGTGGGTCAGGTGCTTTCCCTTTCGCGCATGGAGTGCACGGCGGAGCAGGATCTCGACGAGACCGTAGACCTGGTGGAACTGGTGACCATGGTGGTTACGGACAATCAGCTGGAGGCGGAACAGAAGGGTTGCACCATTGACTGGCACGCGCGGGGCCGGGCCACCCTCATCGGCAACGGCGAACTCCTGCGCCGGTCCGTGGAGAACCTGGTACGCAACGCCATCCGCTATACCGAGGATAACACCACTATCCAGGTCGAGCTGGAGACCGGACCGGAGATCCGGCTGCGCATCTGCGATCGGGGGCCCGGTGTCGACGAGGCGTCACTGGCAACACTTTTCGAACCCTTTGTCCGCGCGGACCCCTCCCGGGAACGCCCCGCCGGGGGGTATGGCCTGGGCCTGGCAATCGCCCGGCGGGCAGTGGAGTTGCACGGCGGGCGCATTGACGCCACCAACCGGACTGACGCCCGCGGCCTCTGCGTCACCATCGCGCTGCCAGCGGGCGAACGCAAGTGACTGCCCCAGCCCTGCCCCTCAGACAGCGAGGTTAACCGCACCCTGGTAACAGAGCCGGATTCCCGCCACCAGCAAAAGGCCATAACAGAGCCAGTAGAAAATCGTTTCCGGAACGCGATGATGCAAAAAGACGCCGAGGCGTACGCCGATGGGCGCCAGGGGCAGAAGCACCAGCGACGTCAACAGGTTGCCGGGGCTGAGCTGGCCGAGCCAGGCGTAGGGCACCAGCTTCACGTAATTGATGGTGGCAAAGAAAATCACGGTGGTGCCCACCAGGTAGGTCTTGTTCAGGCGCTGGGGCAGAAGATAAAGCGACAGGGGCGGCCCGCCGGCATGGGCGACGGTACTGGTCAGGCCGGCAAGACTTCCCCAGAAATAGCCCCGCCCGCGGTGTGCCGGCCGGGGAGCCGGCAAGCGGCGGCGCAGGAGATTGACCACGAAGTGCCCGACAAAGTAAAGCGCCAGGATGCCCACCAGCAGGCGGATCATGTCGACGTTCAGGGAGTGGAAAAGCCAGGCTCCGGCAGCGATGCCCGCGACACCGGCGGGCAACAGGATGGCCAGGTTTTTTCGATCCCAGTACTTGCGGAAGCTCCAGGTGGAAAAAAGGTCCATGGTGCAGAGAATGGGCAGCAACACTCCCGCCGCCTCCCGGGGATCGACGGCCAGGGCCAGCAGGGGTACCCCGATGGTACCCAGGCCCCCGGCGAAGCCGCCCTTGGATATGCCGATCAGGAGCACGACGGGCACGGCCAGTACATAGAACCATGGATCAGTAATCAATTTGGCGGTCTCCTCCCGCAGGGGCATGTTGGGGCAATATCATACCTGCACACCGGGATCGATGCCTTTACCAGAGGAGCAGACCTCTTGGTTAGCGCCCGACCCTGGACTAACCTTCCACCAGGCACCGGCTATCGAGAGGGAGAACGGGATGCGCGAAGTGGTAATAGTGGCGGCCCAACGCACCGCCATTGGCAACTTCATGGGCGGATTATCGGGCATGAGTGCCGACCGGCTCGGCTCGGCGGTGATCCACTCCGTCCTGTCCCATGCCAACAATCCCCTGGACAGGGTCGACGAGGTCATCCTGGGCCAGGTGCTGACCGCGGCCCAGGGCCAGAACCCGGCCCGCCAGGCAGCCATCGGGGCAGGCCTTCCCCGGACGACCCCGGCGATGACCATCAACAAGGTCTGCGGATCGGGGCTCAAGGCGGTACAACTGGCTGCCCAGGCCATCATGCTCGGCGATGCCGACATGATCATCGCCGGTGGCCAGGAATCCATGAGCCGGGCGCCTTTCGCCCTGCCAGGCATGCGCCGCGGACTCATGATGGGCGACGGCGCGGCAATGGACACCCTGCTCAGGGACGGCCTCATGGATGCCTTCCACGATTACCCTATGGGCATTACCGCGGAAAACATCGTCGCGCGCTACGGTATCAGCCGCGAGGACCAGGACGAATTTGCCGCGGTCTCACAGCAGCGGGCCGAAGCCGCCCGGCGGGCCGGCCGTTTCGACGACGAGATTGTCCCCGTGAGCGCGTCGGGTGATCGCGGGGAGCACCTTTTGGTCGACCGGGACGAATCGCCCCGACAGGGCATCACCCCGGCGGACCTGGCAAGCCTCAAGCCGGCCTTCAAGGCGGACGGCACCGTGACAGCGGGCAATGCATCAGGCGTCAGCGACGGCGCTGCCGCCGTGTTACTGACCAGCGGACAGATTGCCGAGGACCTGGGCCTGGAGCCACTGGCGCGCATCCACGCCTACGCCAACGCCGGCGTCGATCCGGCCATCATGGGCACGGGCCCCATAGCGGCGGTCAGGAACTGTCTCAAGCGGGCCGGCTGGACGATGGACGATCCCGACCTGATCGAGGCCAATGAGGCGTTTGCCGCCCAGGCCATCGCCGTCAACCGGGAACTGGAATGGGATACCGACAGGGTCAATGTCAATGGCGGCGCCATCGCCCTGGGGCACCCCATCGGCGCCTCGGGATGCCGGATCCTGGTAACGCTGATCCATGAAATGCGGCGCAGAAACAGCCGCAAGGGACTGGCGACCCTGTGTATCGGTGGCGGCATGGGCACCGCCCTGGCGGTGGAGCGCTGAGTCCGGGAGCCGGCCTCCGGACCGAAGGCCGAACCTGCAATGCGTTATTTGATAACCCGCAAATTGGGTCGACCTTTTTCAGGCTCTTTATCGGCAGAGTCCCGCTTGCCCCTTTTTTCCCGGGGACCGTCGCCGTCGGGAGGCGTGGGGTCGGGTTTTTCGTCCATCTGGAAAACCATGCCCTGGCCGTTTTCCCGGGCGTAGATGCCGATCACCGCTTCGACAGGGAAGAAGATATCCGTGGGCACACCACCGAACCGGGTATTGAAGCTGATCGACTCATTGTCCATATGGAAGTCGCGCACCGCCCGCGGCGCGACATTGAGGACGATCTGACCATCGTTGACATAGCCCTGGGGCACCTCCGCCCCCTCCGCATAGGCATCCACCACCACATAGGGGGTGCAGTCGTTGTCGACGATCCAGTCGTAGAAAGCCCGGAGCAGGTAGGGGCGGTTGGATGTCATGGTAGTCATCGGAATTCACTTGTCTCCAGGGTCGCAGAGGTTGTTCCCCCTCCGGCAAAAGCATTTCCAACGATTTTGCTACGGTCAGCCGTCGCTGCGTGCGGCCGTTTCCGGCGACACCGTCCCGGAAACGCTAGCGCATTTCCCTTTCCAGATCGGTGAGACTCTCCCGGAAGGATGGACGCTCGAAGATCCGTTGCATATAGGCCAGCAGCGGCTTGGTCTGCCGGCGATTGGGCAGGCTGATACCCAACTGCTCCAGCCGCCATAGAAGGGGCGCCAGGCAGCAGTCCACGAGGGTAAACTCCTCGTTCATGAAATAGGGGTTCTCGGTAAAAATGGGCGCAATGGCCGAAAGGCTTTCCCGCAACTCCTTTCGCGCCTTGTCGGAGGCCTTGGTGTCACCCTGGGCGAGAATCTGGTCGGCGGCAGCACACCAGTCCTTTTCGATCCGGTACATATACTGGCGGCTCAGGGCCCTGGTCACGGGATACACCGGTAAAAGGGGCGGGTGGGGAAAGCGTTCGTCCAGGTACTCCATCATTACCTTGGACTCGTAGAGGGTCAGGTCCCGGTCCACCAGGGTGGGCAGTGTACCGTAGGGGTTGAATTCCAGTACCTCTTCCGGAATGGCCGTGGGATCCACATCCTCGATGTCGACGACCACGCCCTTTTCCGCCAGTACGATGCGCACCCGGTGGCTGTATTGGCAGCCCGGATCCGAAAAGAACGTCATTGTCGAACGCCTGGCAACAACCCCCATTCCAATGTCCTCTAAGTATCGTTATCGGAACCAGGCGACCGGCTGGCCGCCCCCCGCTGTCAGTGCACGTCTTTCCAGTACTCGCGGTTGAGCAGCATCACCCAGACCAGCAGAAAGGCGAGGAAAAGCAATACATAGATGCCGATGCGCCGGCTCTTGTCGGCGACGGGATTGGCCATGTAGCCCATGAAATTGACCAGATCGTAGACGGCCTCGTCGTATTCTTCCGGCGTCATGCGACCCTCGGTGACCAGGTCAAAACTGCCGCAGGGATCATCGAGAATGGGTTCGCCGGTGAGCGGATCCTCCTTGATGCCGCCATTGGCGGCCTTGACCGGCCCGGGCGCGCACTCCTGCAGGCCCTGCAGCTCCACCATGGCGTGGGGCATGGCCACATCGGGAAAGACCTTGTTGTTGACACCCACGGGCCGCATGGGGTCCTTGTAGAAGTTCTTCAGGTAAGTGTACACCCACTCGGGAGAGCGCACCCGGGTAACCATGGTAAGGTCCGGCGGCGCGGCCCCGAACCACTGCTTGGCTTCGTCCTCGGGCATGGCGTTCTTCATCAGCGCACCGATCTTCTGGTCGGCGAAAACCAGGTTTTCCATGACCATGTGAGCAGGCATTTCCAGGTCGTCGGCCACCCGCCCCCAGCGGGAATATTTGGCCTCGTGACAGCCCATGCAGTAGTTGGTGAAGAGTTTGGCACCGCGCTGCAGGGACTCCTTGTCGCCCAGGTCCACCTCCATGGGTTCGCAGGGAATGGTGCCGCATTCGTGGGCGCTCTCGGCCCCCACCGCCTTGAGGGGCAGGAAGATCAGCAGGCCCAGGATTACAAGAACACCAAGTGCCCTGAGGCCGCCCATGCCGCCATCGGTGGTGACGCGTTCGGGCTGGGGCTTGGTGCGCTCCATCCGGGTCCAGATGGGCATGGCCAGGAAGTAGCCGAAGTAGAGAACAGTGCAAATCCGGGCCAGGAAGGTCCGCTCCGGTGTCGGTGCCTTGACGCCCAGCACACCCAGGATCACGAACGACGCCGCGAAGACCACGATGGCCACCCGGCTGAACTGGCCCTTGTAGCGTATCGATTTGACCGGGCTGCGATCGAGCCAGGGCAGGATGAACAGAATGGCGATGGCGGCGGCCATGGTCAGGAAGCCCAGGAACTTGTCCGGCACCGCCCGGAGCATGGAATAGAAGGGGGTGAAGTACCAGACCGGGGCAATGTGTGCCGGTGTCTTCAGGGGGTTGGCGATCTCGAAGTTGGCCTTCTCCAGGAAATAGCCACCCATCTCCGGTACGAAGAAGACGATGAACGAAAACACCATCAGGAAGACAACCACCGGCACCAGGTCGTGGACCGTGTAGTAGGGATGGAAGGGAATGCCGTCCCGGGGCACGCCGTTGGCATCCTTGTTCTTCTTGATCTCGACCCCGTCCGGGTTGTTGGAACCGACTTCGTGCAGGGCCAGGATATGCAGTACTACCAGCGCCAGCAAGACAATGGGGAGAGCCACCACGTGCAGGGACATGAAGCGGTTCAGGGTGATGCCCGAGATCAGATAGTCGCCGCGCACCCAGGTGACAATATCCTCACCGATATAGGGAATGGCGCCGAACAGGGAGATGATCACCTGGGCGCCCCAGTAGGACATCTGCCCCCAGGGCAGCACGTAGCCCAGGAAGGCCTCGGCCATGAGTGCCAGGTAGATGGCCATGCCGAACAGCCAGACCAGTTCCCGGGGCGCCTTGTAGGACCCGTAAAGGAGCCCACGGAACATGTGCAGATAAACCACGATAAAAAACGCCGATGCGCCGGTGGAGTGGATATAGCGCAGCATCCAGCCCATGTTGACATCGCGCATAATGTATTCGACCGATGCGAAAGCCCCTTCGGCGGTGCCGTTGTAGCTCATCAGCAACCAGATGCCGGATATCAGCTGAATCACCAGCACTACCAGGGAAAGCACACCAAAGAAGTACCAGAAATTGAAATTCTTGGGCGCGTAGTACTTGCCCATGTGTTTGTCCCAGGCCTGCTGCACCGGCAACCGTTGGTCTACCCAGTTCCAGACTCCCGTCAACCAGTTCATGCCGCATCCTCCGGATCTACGCCAATTTCAATGACATCGTCGCTGACGAAATGATAGGGCGGCACCGTCAGATTGGTGGGCGCCGGGACCCCTTGATAGACGCGGCCGGCCAGGTCGAACTTGGAGCCGTGGCAGGGACAGAAGAAGCCGCCCAGCCAGTTCTCGTTTTCCTGGCCACTGCCCGGATCGATGCCCACTTCGGGCCGGTACATGGGGGCGCACCCCAGGTGGGTGCAGAGTCCCACCATGACAAGGTAGTTGGGCTTGATGGAACGGTACCGGGGATCCACGTAGGAAGGCTGCTTGGAGGCACTGGAATCCGGGTCCCGGAGCATGTCCGTGACTTCGTCCAGGGTATCCAGCCCCTCTTCGGTTCGGTTGAGAACATACACGGGCTTGCCGCGCCACTCCACCGTAATCATCTGGCCCGGCTCGATTTTGCCGATGTTGGCCTTCACCGGGGCCCCCGCGGCTTTCGCCTTGGCGCTCGGGTTCCAGGATGCGACAAAAGGGACTGCGGCTCCCACCACACCGGCTGCACCCACTACGCAGGTTGCACCCGTCAGGAAGCGGCGGCGCCCTCGATTGACACCGTCATTGCTCATGTAGTTCTCCGTGTAAGCAGCAAGGGATCTTGTTCTGGTACCGGTCAAAAAGGCGTGCAATGTTAAAGAAAAGCGGGGGTCTTTACAAGACAAAAAGCGCGCAGCGCAACACAACCGATTGATTTAAAACACAAATCCCGGGAACAAAAAGCAAAACGCCCGGCTTGATGGCCGGGCGCAATGGGAACCATCCCGAGGCGATCAGCGCTTGGAGTACTGGGGACGCTTGCGGGCCTTGTGCAGGCCGATCTTCTTACGCTCCACGGCGCGGGCATCGCGGGTCAGGTAGCCGGCCTTGCGCAGGGGCGAGCGCAGACCTTCGTCGTACTGGACCAGTGCCCGGGCGATGCCGTGGCGAATTGCCCCCGCCTGGCCGAAGCTGCCGCCACCGGCAACGGTGATGTGGGCATCGAACCGCTCGGTATTGTCGGTGACCTCGAAGGGCTGGCGCACGATCATGCGGGCCACCTCGCGACCAAAGTAGTTCTCCAGTGGACGATTGTTGATGGTAATGCTGCCGTTGCCGCTTTTCAGAAACACTCGCGCGGCGGATGTTTTGCGGCGGCCGGTGCCGTAATATTGAGTATCTGCCATTGTCTGCTATCCGTCAGAGATTCAGTTCGAGGGGCTGCTGGGCGCTGTGGGGATGGTTCTCGCCCGCATAGACCTTGAGTTTTTTCAACATGCTTCGACCCAGGGGGCCCTTGGGGAGCATGCCCTTAACCGCACTTTCGATGGCGCGCTCGGGGGTGCGCTCGATAAGCTCGCCGAAGTTCATGGCTTTGATGCCGCCGGGGTAGCCGGTGTGACGGTAGTACATTTTGTCACTGGTTTTTTTCCCCGTGACGCGGACCTTCTCGGCATTGACGACGACAATATAATCACCGGTATCCACGTGGGGAGTATACTCGGGCTTGTGCTTGCCACGCAGCCTGTGGGCAATATCCGCTGCGACCCGGCCAAGCACCTTGTCGGTGGCGTCAACGACAAACCAGTCGCGCTTTACGGTTTCGGATTTTGCACTGTATGTTTTCATCGTAGCCTGCCTGAAGTCAGGGGGGTTCCTAAAAAAGAGCGCGAATTCTACCGGCGCCGCCCGCGCTTTTCAAGCGCAATAAAGCCGCGACGGCGCAGATGCACGCCCCAAGGCAACAGATCATGATAACGCGGGTGGCTCCGCCCGGCAATTACCGCCGCAAGGCCCGCTTTCACGGCTGATGCGGTCGGGCCAGGTACTGGTGAGACTGCATTTCCAGCAACCGGCTGCGGGTGCGCTCAAACTCGAAAGCCAGGCGCGAGCCCGAGTAGAGAGACTCCAGGGGCGCCTCCGCCGAAAGGATCAGCTTGACCCCGCGATCGTAGAATTCGTCCACCATGTTGATAAAGCGCCGGGCCTGGTCTTCCATGGCACCGGTCATGACCGGCACGTTACTGACCAGCACCGCATGGAATTCCCGGGCGATCTCGATGTAATCGTTCTGACTGCGAGGACCGTCGCACAGGGCCGGAAAATCGAACCAGACCACGTCCTCGCCGATCCAGCGGGTGGGGATATCCCGGCCCTCGACCTCCACGGCGCCGTCCCGCCGCACTTCCTCGGCCGCCGGCACCAGGTCCTCGAAGGCCGATTTCAGGGCTTTTTCGGCAGCCTCGTCCAGGGGCGCGTGATAAATTTCCGCCTTTTCCAGCGCCCGGAGCCGGTAATCGACCCCGCCGTCCACATTGATGACCCGGCAGTGCCGGTTCAGCAGGTCGATGGCGGGCAGGAAACGCTGCCGCTGCAGACCGCCCCGGTAAAGTTCGTCGGGGACAATATTGGACGTGGCCACCAGGGTTACACCCCGGCTGAAAAGATGGTCCAGCAACGTTCCCAGAATCATGGCATCGGCGATATCGGAGACAAAGAATTCGTCAAAACAGAGCACCCGGGCCTCGCCGGCGATACGGTCCGCCACCTTTTCCAGCGGATTCTTCTCGCCCTTAAGGGCTTTCAGCTCCTGGTGGACCCGGCGCATAAAGCGGTGGAAATGGGCCCGCATCTTGTCCCGGAACGGCAGGCTTTCGTAGAAGTTATCCATCAGGTAGGTCTTGCCGCGCCCTACCCCGCCCCAGAAATAGAGGCCGGTCAATGGCTCCCGGGGAGTTCGTCGCGGCAGGAGCCGCCCCAGCAGGCCGCGGCGGCCGTCGCGCTCCACGAGCTCCTCGTACAGGTGCTGGAGCTGGCGAACAGCGTTTTCCTGGGCCGGGTCCCGGACAAAGCCCTCGGTCTCCAAATCCCGGCGGTAACGTTCAAGGGGAGTCGACATAGATAGACGGATTACTGGCGAGAAAAGCCGGCAACTCTATCGCCGGCCACCGCTTACCGCAACTGCTCGCCGATCAGGGCCACCAGCTGCCTGCGCATGCCAACCAGCTGGCCATGAAAAAAATGGCTCGCCTCAGGGAGGCGCAACAGGCGTACCGGTGATTGAAGCCCGTCCGTCCAGCGATAGACCTCATCGGGCTCCACCAACTCGTCCCGCTCGCCCATCACCACGCAGGCGGGACAGGGGAACCGGTTACCCTCGGCAAAGCCGTAGCGACCCACCGGCGGTGCCACCAGGGTCAGGTGATCGACCCCGTCCAGGCGAAAAACACCGTTGCCGGCGACGGAGGATCCGAACGAGAACCCCGCCAGCAGCAGCCGGCCGGCTCCACAATAGCCGCGAAACCAGTTGGCCACCGCCACCAGGTCATCCACCTCGCCACGACCGTCGTCATAGTGGCCGGCACTGGCGCCAACGCCGCGAAAATTGAAACGAACAGCCGGCAGGCCAAGCTCTCCATAAGCACGAACCAGGGTCGTGACCACCTTGTTATCCATGGTGCCGCCGTGCTGGGGATGGGGATGGCAGACCACAGCGCAGCCTCCACTGTCCGACAGCAAACCACGTCCGCGAGGCTGGTGGACCGCCACCTCAAGGGGACCTGCGGGACCTTCGATTGTCATTGTCTCGTCACGGGATGCGATCACCATATCAGTGGTATCCAGTCTGGCAGGGCCTTCTATTCTACTGAGCGGCATGAATTGACGACAAGCCAGCCCGATGCGCCGGCAAACATATTGATTCATCGGGCCGTATCCGGGACACTATGTCCAATCTCTCGGCCCCCGCACACGCATTTTGTGCGACACCGCTCAACAGGCCTATTATTGCAAAGGACACCAACGTGACTGCAGCCACCATCCTGATCGCTATCGTCTGCCTGCTCCTGGGCATGGCAATCGGCTCCCTGCTCACCCAGAGACTGGCTCCCCAGGAAAAGAAGCGCCGGGAGCTGGAAGCCCAGTTGCGCCGAGCAGAGGACGAGCACCGGCTCTATCAGCGGGACGTCGCCGAGCACTTCCAGAAAACGGCGACCCTGGTGGGCAACCTCGCCCAGAGCTACCGGGATGTCAACGAGCACCTGGCGGCCAGCGCCATGTTGCTGGCCGACACCGAAACCAGCCGTCAGCTCCAGGAGGCCGCCAACCCCGCCCTGCCCCGGGCCGGCGGCATGACGCTTTCCAGTGTGCCCCCGGAACCGCCCAAGGACTATGCCCCCCGGGTTCCGGGGGGCGTTCTCAGCGAAAACTACGGTTTCAGCGATACCGCCACCCGCCCGTCCAGGGTCGCCAACGACAGCGACGAGAAGGAAGAAGACGATCCCACTCTCAAGGTGAGCTAAAGGCGCGGGCCTTTCTGGCAGCATCCGCCATTCCGTGTAAGATGGGTTCGCAACCGCCTGCCATGGGACCGATGACTAAATCGTGATTTTTATCCGCATACTTCGTTATCTCGCCTGGCCCGTGCTCGCCGGTCTGGCGATGGCCGCTCTGGCCATACTGCTCTTCCCCTCCCTGACCACTTCCCTGCACACCCCCGGAGAGGGTATGGACACCGGAGAACTGGCGCCGGATACCGCCTGGGAGGGCCCGGTTTCCTATGCCGAGGCGGTGGCCCGGGCGGCCCCCTCGGTGGTCAATATCTACACCAGCAAGTCCCGGGCCCGGCCCAGACATCCCCTGCTCGACGACCCTTTCTTCCGGCGTTTTTTCAGCCGCAGCAACCTGCCCCAGCAACAACGCATGGAGTCATCCCTGGGCTCGGGAGTCATCCTCAGCGAGGAGGGCTATATCCTCACCAACAGCCATGTGGTGGAACAGGCCGATGAAATCGTGGTGCTCCTCCACGACGGCCGCGAGTCGAAGGCCAAGGTGGTCGGGGCCGACACGGGCACCGACCTGGCCGTGCTCAAGGTGGATATGGGGAATCTGCACGCTATCGACATCGGCAATCCGGAACAGGTTCGGGTGGGCGACGTGGTCCTGGCCATCGGCAACCCCTTTGGCGTGGGCCAATCAGTGTCCCAGGGCATTGTCAGCGCCACCGGCCGGGGGCTGGGATTGAATACCTTTGAAAATTTTCTGCAGACCGACGCCGCCGTCAATCCCGGCAATTCCGGGGGCGCGTTGATCGATGTGTACGGCAACCTGCTGGGCATCAACTCCGCCATTGTCAACGAGAGCAGCTCGGTGGGTATCGCCTTCGCGATCCCCGCCGATACGGCGGTGCGGGTTATGGAGGATATCGTCGAGCACGGCCGGGTCATCCGCGGCTGGCTGGGGGTACAGGCCCAGCAGCTCGCGCCCGCCATCGCCAAGCGCATGGGCCTCGATCCGCCCCGGGGCATGATTGTCACCGACATCCACCGGGACGGCCCCGCGCAGCGGGCGGGCCTGCGGCCCGGGGATGTCATTACCCATATCAATGGTCAACTGGTGGGCGGCGGCCGGCACGGCACCAATATCGTCGCCGATATCAAACCCGGTGACCCCATCCACATTGACCTGTTGCGCGATGGCGAACGACTTTCGGTAACGGCGGTGGCCGGCACCCGGCCGCCCCTGGAATAACCCGGGCTACCGGGGCAGGATCGCGTCCAGGGCCTCCAGCAGGCGACCGTGCTGGTCGGCGGTGCCCACGGTGATGCGCAGGAAATTCTCGATGCGGGCCTTGCCGAAGTGACGCACGACGATGCCGCGCCGGCGCAGTCCAGCGGCCAGATCGCCCCCGGGCACCCGCGGGTGTTCCGCCAGCAGAAAATTTGTCGCCGACGGCAGCACCCGGAAGCCCCGCTCCACCAGGGCCGCAAACAGGCTTTCCCGCTCGGCAATGACCGCGCCCCGGGTTTGCTGGAAATAGCTCTCGTCCTCGAACGAGGCCACCGCGCCGGCAATGGCCAGTTGGTCCAGGGGATAGGAATTGAAGCTGTTCTTGACCCGCTCCAGTGCCTCGACCAGGGCCTCGTCGCCGATGGCAAACCCTACCCGCAGCCCGGCCAGCGACCGGGACTTGGACAGGGTCTGGACCACCAGCAGGTTGGGATAACGGCGAACCAGCGGGATCGCCGATTCGGCGCCGAAATCCACATAGGCCTCGTCGACAATTACCACGGCATCCGGGTTGTCGCGCACCAGGCTCTCCACGCTTTCCGGGTCGAGCACTATCCCGGTGGGTGCGTTGGGGTTGGCCAGGACGATACCGGCGGCACCCCGGTAGTCGGCGGGACGGACACTGAAATCCTCCCTCAGGGGCACGGCCCTGAAGGGGATATCGTAGAGACCGCAATAGACCGGGTAGAAACTGTACGTGATATCCGGAAAGCGGATTGTCCCGACACCGCTGAAAAAGGCCTGAAAGGCATGTGCCAGGACCTCGTCGGAGCCATTGCCGGCAAATACGTTCTTTTCCGAAACACCGTGATAGGCGGCGACGACACACTTTAACTGCCTCGCATCCGGCGGGGGGTACAGGCGGAGATTGTCGCCGGCCCGGTCACGGATGGCTTCGAGCACCCTTGGCGAAGGCCCGAACGGGTTTTCGTTGGTATTGAGCTTGACCAGGCCCGCTTCACGGGGTTGCTCGCCGGGAACATAAGGCTCCAGGCGCCGGACCAGCTCGCTCCAGTANNCCTCCCGCCGGTAGGCCGCCGAGCGGGCATGGGCGGTCAGGGATTCCCCTTCCGCCAGGGTCGCGGCGATCCCGCCCAGGGTGCGCGCGCCCTCGGGGGAACAGTTGATGATCGACGACCGTTTCTGGAAATCGTAGACCCCGAGGGGCGAGGAAAAACGAGCGGTGGCCGACGTGGGCAGCACGTGGTTGGGAC
>DGNJ01000124.1:51720-51999 GCA_002388905.1 Cellvibrionales bacterium UBA4495 | reverse complement strand
ATATGGCGCCTGCATGGCGAACCGCCGGCAGCAGCGCATCGGGGTCGGCCACGGACAATTCCAGGTGTTCCGGCGCAATGCGGTTTATCAGGTCCAAGGCTTCGGCCAGGTCGGCCACCTGGATCAGCGCGCCACGCCGGTTCATGGAGGCCTCGATAATATCCCTGCGCGCCAGGTCAGGCAGTAGCCTGTCCATGCTGGCGGCCACGGCATCGAGGAATTCCGCATCCGGGCTGACCAGGATGGCCTGGGCGTCCTCATCGTGCTCGGCCTGGGAGA
>DGNJ01000124.1:24931-51582 GCA_002388905.1 Cellvibrionales bacterium UBA4495 | reverse complement strand
CGGGGCCGACGATCTTGTCCACTGCGGGCACCGTCTCGGTGCCGTAGGCCAGGGCCGCGATGGCCTGTGCCCCGCCCAGGGTAAAGACACGATCGACACCGGCCAGGGCGGCGGCGGCCAGTACCAGGGGATTGAGCTCCCCCTGCGGTGCCGGCACGGTCATGACAATTTCTCCGACCCCGGCGACGCGGGCCGGCAGCGCGTTCATCAACACCGAGGAAGGATAGCTGGCCTTGCCGCCGGGTACGTAAACCCCGGCCCGGTCCAAGGGCGTGATTTTCTGGCCCAGAACGGTGCCGTCCGCCTCCCGGTACTGCCAGGATTCCTGTTTCTGGTGCCAGTGGTAGGCGGTAATGCGCTGCGCGGCCGACTCCAGGGCCCGGCGGGTCTCCGCGGGCAGTTCAGACAAAGCCGCCTGCAGGGCGTCGGCGCCGATTTCCAGCTGTCCGGCGGACACCAGGGTCCGGCGGTCAAAGCGGTTGGTGTACTCCACCAGGGCGGCATCGCCGCGCTTGCGTACGTCGGCAATGATGCCGGCCACCGCCTCGGCCACCGAGCCGCTGTCGCCCTCTTCCCAGGCGAGCAGGGAGGCCAGCCGGGATTCGAACTCCGGCGCGGCCGTGGACAGTCTCGCCACGGACAGGGCCATCAGGTTTGTCGCTCCGCCAGGGCGCCCGCCAGTTCCTCCAGCAGCGGCTGGATCAGGCTGTGCTTCATTTTCATGGCCGCCTTGTTGACGATCAGGCGCGAACTGATATCGGCGATGGTTTGTCGGGGTTCGAGGCCGTTGGCCCGCAAGGTATTGCCGGTGTCGACGATATCAACGATTTCGTCCGCCAGGTCCATGAGGGGAGCCAGTTCCATGGCCCCGTAGAGCTTGATGATATCCGCCTGACGGCCCTCCTCCGCATAGAAGCGACGGGCCACATTGACATACTTGGTGGCCACCTTGATCCGCCCCCGGGCGCGGGAGCCGCCGGCCACGCCCGCGGTCATCAGGCGGCACCGGGCGATGCGCAGGTCCAGGGGCTCGTAGAAACCGTCGCCGCCGTGCTCCATGAGGGTATCCTTGCCCGACACCCCCAAATCGGCGGAGCCGTACTGGACATAGGTGGGCACATCGGAGCCCCGCAGAATCAGCAGTCGCACGCCCGGGCGGCTGGTGTCGAAGATCAGCTTGCGGCTGGACTCGATATCCTCGGCCGGTTCGATGCCCGCCCCGGACAACAGCGGCAGGGTTTCCCTGAGAATGCGGCCCTTGGTGAGGGCGATGGTGAGCTGGCTCATGACGGTATCCGCCGGATATCGGCGCCCAGTTGCTGCAGTTTTTCCTCGATACACTCGTAGCCCCTGTCGATGTGGTAGATCCGGTCCACCAGGGTTTCACCGCCAGCCACCAGGCCGGCGATCACCAGGCTCGCGGAAGCGCGCAGATCCGAGGCCATCACCGGCGCGCCCTTGAGTTTCTCGACGCCGGTAACGATGGCGGTGTTGCCCTCCAGGGTTATCCGCGCTCCCATGCGGTTCAGTTCATGGGTCTGGATCAGGCGATTTTCGAAAATGGTCTCGGTGACCATGCCCACGCCCTCCGCCACGGCATTGACGGCGGTGATCTGGGCCTGCATGTCCGTGGGGAATGCCGGATAGGGGGCGGTGCGCAAATGCACTGCCCGGGGCCGGTTGCCCTTCATGTCCAGGCGGATCCAGTCTCTGCCGGTATCGATGGCGGCACCGGATTCCTCCAGCTTGAGCAACACGGATTCGAGCAGGGCGGCATCGGTGTTCTTGAGGGTCACCCGGCCCCGGGTGGCCGCCGCCGCGGCCAGGTAGGTGCCCGTCTCGATGCGATCCGGCATGATCCGGTAGTGACCGCCGCCAAGGCGCTTGACCCCGTGGATCAGCAGCGTGTCGGTGCCCGCCCCTTCCACGTGGCCGCCCAGGGCATTGATGCAGTTGGCCAGGTCCACGATTTCCGGCTCCCGGGCAGCGTTCTCTATCACGGTCCGGCCCCGGGCCAGGGCCGCCGCCATCATCAGGTTCTCGGTGCCACCCACGGTAACGGTGTCGAGAAAGATATGGCTACCCACCAGGCCGTTGGGCGCCCGGGCGCGGATGTACCCGCCCTCGATATCGATGTCGGCACCGAGCATTTCCAGGCCGCGCAGGTGCAAATCCACGGGCCGGCTGCCAATGGCGCAACCGCCCGGGAAGGACACGTTGGCCTCGCCGAAACGGGCGAGCAAGGGACCCAGGACCAGTATCGACGCGCGCATGGTCTTGACCAGGTCGTAGGGAGCCGTGAAATTTTCTATGGTCCCGGAATCCACCTCGACACGCATCTTTTCGTCCACCACCACCCGCACGCCCAGGCACCCGAGCAGTTCGATCATGGTGGTGATGTCGTGCAGGTGGGGAATATTGGCCAGAGTCACCGGCCGATCCGACAACAGGGTCGCCGCGAGAATGGGCAGGGCGGAATTCTTGGCTCCGGAAATACGGATTTCGCCCTTCAGGGGCGCACCGCCCCGGATCATCAGCTTGTCCATCAGCGCCCGCCCGGGCCGGCATGACCGGCGACAGGGGTCAGGACCGGCAAAGGAGTCGCCGTCATCACATTCAGGCTCCGGATCGGGATTGCCACTCTTCGGGAGTGAAGGTACGCATATTGATGGCGTGGATATCGCCGGCTGCTATCTGTTCGTTGAGGGCGCCGTAGACCAGTTGCTGGCGCTTGACCGGCCGCACGCCCTCGAAGACGTCGCCGACCAGCACCAGGTCGAAATTGCGATCGCCACCGGCGACCTGGATTTCGCAGTCGGGCAGCGCCTGCTCCAGCAGGGACTTCACTTCTTCCGGTTTCATGCTTTTCCCGTTTCCTCGATTTCGGTTTTCGTTGTCCAGTTGGCGATTACCGCATCCAGGTTGCCGTCGTTTTTCTCCGCGGCCTGGACGAACTGGCTGCGGAAGGTCTTGCCCAGGTTGATGCCGTTGATGATCACGTTGATCACTTTCCACTGCCCCCGGCGATTTTTGCCCATGCTGTAGACGAGGGGATAGTTTTTCTCGGGCCCGCGTATCTCCTGGGTCACTGTCACCCGGCGGCGGTCGCCGATATCGCCTTCCGGCGGAAATACCTTGATGGTCTGGTCGCTGTAGGAGAGCAGGCCGCGTCCATAGGTTTCCACCAGGCTCTCGGTAAAGACTTCCTGAAAACGCTCGCGCTGACCGGCCGACGCATCGCGACGATAGCTGCCCATGACATTGAGGGCGATCCAGTCGAAATCCACCACCGGTTCCAGAGTGGCGCGCAATTCCGACAGGAAACCCTCCATGAGCTGCCGCTTTCGGGTCTCGCTCCCCGCCTCTTCAAGCTTGCCACGATAGCGCTCGATATCGGCGAGCAGGCAGTCCGTCACTTCCTGCACCAGTTGGTGGGGCTCGGCCCGGGCGGGGTCGACGGGGCAGGCCCGGGCCCAAGCGCTGGCCATCAGGGCCGCCAATATAAACAGCAATATTCGCAAACGCATCACAGGTTCCTGTATTTTCCTTCCTGCTGGACCCGGCCCGCCGTAACCGCCGGCACTGACCGACGCCGGGGGAGCCGACACACCACCCGGAGACTACTGACAACCGGGGTCGGGCACTATACCATTCCCCCCTTTTTTGAGGAACCTCTGGTCGCCGGAGGGCACTGCGGGGTGCAATCGCGCCCGGGCGCCGTGCGGCGGCATTGTATCCCTATGAATAGCGACATTTTACCGGCAATCGCAGCCCTGCTCCTGGGTCTGGCGGGCCTGGTCTGGGGCGCCGACAAATTCGTCCACGGCAGCGCCGGCACCGCTCGCAACCTGGGCGTATCCCGGCTGGTCATCGGCCTGACATTCGTTTCGGTGGGCACATCGGCACCGGAAATCATTGTCGCGATCGATGCCTCGCTGCGCGGGGTCGGGGAGTTGGCGGTGGGCAACGCCCTGGGTTCGAACCTCGCCAATATCGGCCTGGTCCTGGGCGTCACGGCGCTGATCGCCCCCCTGCCCACCCAGCGCCACCTGCTCGTCCACGAGGGGCCCCTGCTGCTGGCGGTCACCGCCGGCGCCGGCCTGTGCCTGGCGGACACAACCCTGGGGAGGTCAGAGAGCCTGGTCATGCTCATGGCGCTGCCCTGCCTGTTGTGGCTGACCCTGCGCCTGAAGAAGACGCACCCGCCGGAAGCGGCCCTCGCCGGCAGCGGCGCCATTCCGCAACTGACACTGGCCGGGGGCCTGTTCTGGTTCGCCGTTGGCCTGGCCGCCATGCTTGCCGGCGCCGAGGCCCTGGTCTGGAGCGCCGGCGTCATCGCCCGGGAGGCCGGCGTCAGTCAACTGGTCATCGGCCTGACACTGGTGGCAGTGGGTACCAGCCTGCCCGAACTGGCGGCCTCTTTAATGAGTGCCGCCAAGGGCCATCATGATATCGCCGTGGGCAACATCTTCGGCTCCAACTTATTCAACCTGCTTGCAGTCATGCCGGTGGCCGGCGCCATCGCGCCGCTGGAGCTGGCGCCCGCTGTCCTTACCCGGGATTTTGCCATGCTTGCCCTGCTCACCGTACTGCTCTTCGGCGCCGTGCTCCTGGCCCGGCGCCCACATCGGCCCGGACACACCATTTCACGGGGCGCCGGCGCCGTCCTGCTGGCCGGCTACATCGCCTACTACGGACTGCTGGCAATAACCGGCCAGGGCGCAGGAAACGGAGGCTGACCGGGAACCCTCCGACCGTTATACTTGTGCCCCATCGAAAGCTGGATGCGACATGAACGACTACGACTTTTTGACACCGGGAAGAAGGACGATACAACTGGAGGCTGAAGCCGTGGCCAGCCTCGAGCGGCGTATTGGCGACGATTTCCGCCGCGCCTGCGAACTGATCCTGGCCTGCAGGGGGCGCACCATTGTCAGCGGCATGGGCAAATCCGGCCACGTGGGACGCAAGATCGCCGCCACCCTGGCAAGCACCGGCTCGCCGGCTTTTTTTGTCCACCCGGCCGAGGCCAGCCATGGCGACCTGGGCATGATCACCCAGGACGACGTGGTTATCGCCATCTCCAGTTCCGGCGCCACCAACGAGGTTGTGACACTGCTGCCCCTGATCAAACGCAAGGGTGCCCCCCTGATCAGCATGACCGGCAAGCCGGACTCGCCCCTGGCCAAAGCCGCCGACGCGCGCCTGGATATCGGTGTCGAAAAGGAAGCCTGCCCCCTGGACCTGGCGCCGACCACCAGCACCACGGTCACACTGGTCATGGGCGACGCCCTGGCCGTGGCCCTGCTGGAGGCCCGGGGCTTCACCGCCGAGGATTTCGCCTTTTCCCATCCCGGCGGCGCCCTGGGCCGCAAGCTCCTGCTGCGGGTTTCCGACATCATGCACGGGGGTGGCGAGGTGCCCCGGGTAGGCCGGGATACGCTCTTGCGAAATGCGCTGCTGGAAATGACGGAAAAGGGCTTCGGGCTGACCACCGTGGTTTCCGACCAGGACGAACTGCTCGGTGTTTTCACCGACGGCGACCTGCGCCGGGCAGTGGACCAGCGCGTGGATATCAATACCGCCACCGTGGGCGAGGTGATGACCCCAAAGGGCAAGGCCGTGTCCGCGGACATCCTGGCCGCCGAGGCCCTGCGTATCATGGAAACCGGCAAGATCACCGCCCTGGTGGTGGAGGACGGTGCCCGCCACCCGGTGGGCGTGGTTCACATGCACGATATTCTCCGCGCCGGGATCGTCTGAGCCATGCCCCCGTCCGCTTCCGAAGCCGCCCGCCATATCCGCCTTTTGCTGCTCGACGTTGACGGTGTCCTCAGCGACGGCCGGATCTACTACAGCGCCGGGGGCGACGAACTCAAGGCTTTCCATATTCACGACGGCCTCGGTATCAAGCTGCTCCAGCGCCAGGGCATCGAGGTGGGCATCATCACCGGCCGCACGTCCCCACTGCTGGAGCGGCGCGCCCGGGAACTGGGCATCGACCGGTTAATACAGGGACGCGAGGACAAGCTCAGGGCACTGGAGGAACTCCGCGCCGGGCACCCGGTGCCCATGGAACAGATTGCCTACATGGGCGACGACCTGCCCGACCTGGCGGTGATCCGCCGGGTCGGGCTGGGCATGACCGTCGCCGACTGCAACCCCGAGGTGGCCCGTCATGCCCGCTGGCAGGCCACCCGCAAGGGCGGCGAGGGCGCGGTCCGGGAGGCGGCGGAGTTCATTCTCGATGCCCAGGGCAAACTGGCGCCGGTACTGGAGAGCTACCGTTAAATGAAAAACATCCTCATGACCCTGCTCATCCTCACCGTGGCATCGGTGTTCGTGGTATTCTGGGACTCTCCGCCGGAAATCTTCGTGCGTGAAAAACGAACCCGGGTGGAGCAGATCCCCACCGCCGACAGCTACATGCGCCAGACCCTGACCGCCAAGTACGACAAGGACGGCGAGCGCGCCTATACCCTCAAGGCCAGCACGGGGCTCTATTTCAGCAAGGGCGACCGCTTCGAACTCGAGGAGCCCCTGCTGGTGGCCTACCGGGACAACGGCTCGAATCCGCCCTGGCGGCTGCGGGCCGACGAAGCGCACACGGAGAAGCGCGGCGGCGAAGTCGTCCTGACCGGCGACGTCTACGCCTGGCAGGAGCAGCCACGGGGCATCAACGAGATGCGCACGTCGCGCCTGCTCTTCCTGCCCGAGACCAATATCGCCCGCACCGATCGAAAGGTGGCCCTTGAGTCGCCCGGCAGCGTCACCACCGGCACGGGCATGGAAGCCAATTTCGACACCGAAGTCTATCGACTGCTGTCCAACGTAAGAGGCCGGCACAATGTTCCGTAAGCCTTATCACTGGCTTCCCGTTCTCCTGGCAGTCCTGGCGGCCGGCGGGGCCCGGGCCCTGCCCGAAGACCGGGAGAAGCCCATCTACATCGAGTCGCGCACCGCCGTGCGCGAGGAAAAAAAGGGCGTTACCGTCTACGAGGGCGATGTCACCATCGAGCAGGGCAGCATTCTGATCAAGGGCGACAAGGTCACCGTCTACACCGCCAACCGCCAGGTGGAGAGAATTGTCTGTGTGGGTGATCCCGCCTACTACGAGCAAAAACCGAACGCCGAGGACCCACCCGTGGTAGCCCGCGCCCGCACCATCGAATACATGCTCGCCACCGACCTGGTACACCTGGTCGAGGATGCCAGCCTGGAACAGCAGGGCACCACCCTGACCGGCGACCGCATCGACTACGACATCAAGGAAGAGGTGGTGAAAGCGCGGGGCGACGCCTCGGGGAAGGAGCGAATCCGGATGGTCATCCCCCCGAGCCAGCAAAAGGAGGTCCAGTAATGGCGCAATTGCGCGTCGAGAATCTCGCCAAGCGCTACAAGAAACGGCCGGTCATCAACGATGTTTCCCTGCAGGTGACCAGTGGCCAGATCGTCGGCCTGCTGGGTCCCAACGGCGCAGGCAAGACCACCTGTTTCTACATGATCG
Organism: Cellvibrionales bacterium UBA4495; assembly: GCA_002388905.1. Classification (GTDB taxonomy): domain Bacteria; phylum Pseudomonadota; class Gammaproteobacteria; order Pseudomonadales; family Porticoccaceae; genus DGNJ01. Next base: position 44,075 of record DGNJ01000124.1, on the reverse strand, counting down.
TGGGCCTGGTGGGCCAGGACGGCGGGCGGGTCTTTATCGACAACCATGAAGTCACCTCCCTGTCCATGCACGGCCGCGCCCGACGGGGTATCGGCTACCTGCCCCAGGAGGCTTCGGTATTCCGCAAGCTGTCGGTGCAGGACAATATTCTCGCCATCCTGGAAACCCGCCGGGACCTCGACAAGAAACAGCGCAAGGATCGGCTCGAACAACTGCTCCAGGAATTCCATATCTCCCATATCCGCAAATCCGTGGGCATGAGCCTGTCCGGCGGCGAGCGCCGGCGAGTGGAGATCGCCCGGGCCCTGGCCACGGAGCCCGCCTTTATCCTGCTGGACGAACCCTTTGCCGGCGTGGACCCCATTTCCGTTAACGACATCAAGATGATCATCCGCCACCTGCGGGACAAGGGCATCGGTGTTCTGATAACCGATCACAATGTCCGCGAGACCCTGGATATCTGCGAGCGAGCCTATATTGTCGGCGAGGGCCGGGTCATTGCCGAGGGCAACGCCGAACAGATCATGGCCGACCCCAAGGTCCGGGAAATCTACCTGGGCGAGAATTTCACCCTCTGAAGCTCCCTGTGGACAATGCCAGAGCAAACGGCATATTTTTTGCCTTGGCTTTCACTCCCGGGATTGCCTGAATCCGGCTCCAGGGGCTAAACTCGGTAATTGTGTTTTACGCGATGCGACTAACCGTTACCTCATGAGACAGAGCCTGCAACTAAAAATTGGCCAGCAGCTGACAATGACGCCGCAGCTGCAACAAGCCATCAAGCTCCTGCAGCTCTCGTCCCTGGACCTTCAACAGGAAATCCAGCAAGCCCTCTACTCCAACCCCCTGCTCGAACTTGTCGACGAAATCGAACAGAGCGCGGATGCCCGGGAACCCGCATCCGGCGCCGGCGAGGAACGGGATTGGCAGGAACGGGGAGAGGGAGAGCCCATCCCCGACGAACTCCCGGTCGACGCTCGCTGGGACGACATCTACACCCCCGCAGCGGGCCCCACGCCGCCCCCCAACACCGATAGCCGGGATTTCGAAAGCTTCCATACGGTAACCGACACACTTCACGATCACCTGCTGTGGCAACTCAACCTGACGCCCATGTCCGAAGTGGATGAGCTGATCGCCGCAACCCTTATCGATGCCATCGACGAGGACGGCTTCCTGATCGCCGATGTGGAGGAAATCCACGAGGCACTCGCCGATCATGAAGTTGAGCCCGACGAGGTCCTGGCGGTACTGCACCGCATACAGCAATTCGACCCCCCCGGCGTCGGTGCGCGCGACCTGCGTGAATCCCTCGCCATCCAGCTCCGGCAACTGCCGGCGGAAACCCCCTGGCGCACGGAGGCCCTGGCGCTGGTGGACAAACATCTGCCGCTGGTGGCCGAACGGGATCTGGGGCAATTACGGCGCCGGACCGGCTATGACGACGCCACCCTGCAGGACGCCATTCGCCTGATACAGACCCTGGCGCCGCACCCGGGGGACCAGATCAGCACCGGCGAGGTGGAGTACGTGATCCCGGACGTGCGCGTGGAGAAGCAGGACGGCACCTGGGAGGTTGCCCTCAACGGCGACATCGCACCCCGTATCTGCATCAACCGACAGTATGCGGACATGGTGCGCCGGGCGGACAACAGTGCCGATAACACCTTCCTGCGCAACCAGCTCCAGGAAGCGCGTTGGTTTTTGCGCAGCCTCGAGAGCCGCAACGAAACCCTGTTGCGGGTGGCCAGTTGCATCGTGGAAATGCAGCGCGGTTTCCTCGACAGGGGCCCCGAAGCCATGCGCCCCATGGTCCTGGCCGATGTCGCCGAGCGGCTCGACATGCACGAATCAACCATCTCGCGGGTCACAACCCAGAAATATATGGCCACCCCCCAGGGGGTTTTCGAACTCAAGTACTTCTTTTCAAGCCACGTCAGTACCGCCGCCGGCGGCGAGTGTTCGTCGACGGCCATCCGCGCCATGCTCAAGAAAATGATCGACGGCGAAAGCCCCGCCAAGCCCCTCAGCGACAACAAGATAGCCGCCCTGTTCAGCGAAAAAGGCATCCAGGTCGCTCGCCGCACCGTGGCAAAATACCGGGAGGGGCTGGGCATTCCGACTTCCAGTGAACGCAAGCGCTTCAAGCAGGGCGCCTGTTAAAAACCTCATCAAATACCCAGCCCAAGGAGAGTTTCATGCAACTCAACATCAGCGGACATCACCTGGACATCACCGACGCCATCCGCGATTACGTCACCAACAAGCTCTCCCGGCTCGAACGCCACCACGACGGGATCACCAGCACCAACGTCATCCTCTCCGTGGAAAAGCTCGTCCAGAAAGCCGAGGCCACAGTCCACGTCAGCGGGGGCGAATTTTTCGCCGATTCCACTCACGAGGATCTTTACGCCGCCATTGATACGCTCACCGACAAGCTGGACCGGCAGCTGATCAAGCACAAGGAAAAGCAGAGGGGGCACTGATAGTCCGCCATGAAAATCGCCGACGTACTCGAACCGGACCATACCTATTGCAATGTGCCGGGGGTTAGCAAGAAACGGGTCCTCGAAAATCTCGCATCGTTCCTGAGCGAGGACAAGGATTTCGCCACCGACACCGATGCCATCTACCAGAAGCTGCTCGAACGGGAAAAGCTCGGCTCCACGGGTATCGGTTCCGGGGTCGCCATCCCCCATTGCCGGGTGGCGGGCTGCAACAAGATCACCGGCGTTTTACTCAAGCTCAACGACAGCATTGATTTCGACGCCACCGACGGCGAACCCGTGGACCTTGTCTTCGCCCTGGTGGTTCCCGAGGAGCAGACCGATGAGCACCTTCAGGCTCTGTCGGCAATCGCCGAACTCCTGGAATCCCCGGATACCCGGGCACGCCTGCGCGCGGCTACCTCGGACGAAGAACTCTATGATCTGGCGACTTCCGCGGAGCCCACATGACGGTGGAATCGGAGTCCCTGCGACTGATCGTCATCAGCGGGCGATCCGGTTCCGGCAAGAGCACCGCCCTGCACGTGCTGGAAGACCTGGGCTTCACCTGCATCGACAACCTGCCCGCCGGCCTCCTGCCCCCCCTGGTAGAGCAACTCAGGGATAACCCGGAAGGTGCCAACCGCCTCGCCGTCGGTATCGATGCCCGCAACCTCATGGGCAAGCTCGACGAGTTCCCGGAAACCCTCGAGCACCTGGAGCGTGCCGGTGTCTCCTGCGAAGTGGTCTTCTTTGATGCCCGCACCCCCATCCTCATCCGCCGCTACAGCGAGACACGCCGCCGGCACCCCCTGAGTTCGCGACAACGGGATCTCAAGCAGGCCCTGTCCCTGGAACGCGAGGTGCTGGACCCCATTGCGTCCATTGCCAACCTGCAGATCGACACCAGCAACATGACCCTGCACCAGTTGCGCGACCTGATCGTCAAGCAGGTGGTTCCGGACAGCGGCGGTGCCATGACCATCGTCTTCCACTCCTTCGGCTACAAGCACGGCGTTCCGGTGGACGCGGACTACGTCTTCGACGTGCGCTGCCTGCCCAATCCCTACTGGATACAAGAGCTTCGCAACTTCACCGGTCACGACCAGCCGGTGGTGGAATTCCTCGAGTCCCAGACCGAGGTTGCCGCCATGCTCGCCGACCTCATCGGCTTCCTTTCCCGGTGGCTGCCGCGCTTTGCCGCCACCAATCGCAGCTACCTGAACATTGCCGTGGGTTGCACCGGCGGCCAGCACCGCTCCGTCTACCTGGTGGACCGCCTTTACGACCACTTCCGCGAGCAATCCCCGGAAATCCAGGTGCGGCACCGGGAACTGGATTCGCCTTGACAGTCACATCGCCACGGGCTTTTATGTGCCAATGATCGAAACAGAGATGACAATAACCAACAAGCTGGGCCTCCACGCCCGGGCAGCCGCCAAGCTGGCATCCACCGCCGGCCATTTCGCCTGTACCATCCGCACCGGGAAAAACGGCAAACTGGTGGATGCCAAGAGCGTCATGTCCCTGATGCTGCTCGCGGCCAGCCAGGGCACCACCCTCGAATTCCTGTTCGACGGCCGCGACGAACGCAAGGCCCACGATGCCATCCAGGCGTTGATCAACGACAAATTCGGCGAGGAGCAGTAGCCCCCGTCAGACTCTGCGATTACACTAGCTCGAAGTTTTCTCAGGTATTTTTCCGGATGCCGCGCCCCGCCGGCTGTGGGACCGGTGTCCCGGTTACCGGCTTTAAAGGAGAGATGGGTGGCCAAAAACGCAAGCCAGCTTTCACTACTGTCGCGGATCGACCAGGTCATCGATCCCGCAGATTTAAAGCGCCTGGGGCACATGCTCAACAATTTGCCCATACCCGATATCGCCCACCACATCGAGTCGGCGCCGCCCCGGGCCCGGCAGATTCTCTGGGAGCTGGTAGACGAGGAGTTCGAGGGGGAAGTGCTCGGGGAGCTCAGCGAGCAGGTCCAGCAGGAATTCCTCAAGGGTATGGAGAGCAGCGAGGTGGCATCGCTGTTCGAGAACCTGGACGCGGACGATATCGCCGATATCCTCCAGAACCTGCCCGATCAGGTCATCCCGGAAATCCTCCAGGCCATGGACGAGCAAGACCGGCACCGGGTCGAGAGCGTCCTGCCCTACCCGGAGGATACCGCGGGCGGGTTGATGAACACGGACACCATCACCGTGCGCCCCGACCTGACCATGGAGGTGGTGTTGCGCTATCTGCGCCGTCACGAGCAGATACCCGAAGTCACGGATAACCTCTTTGTGGTCAACCGGACCGATCTCTTTCTGGGCATCCTGCCCATCCGCAAGATTCTCACCAGCAGCCCCAACATCACCGTCCGGGAAGTGATGATTACCGATGTCCAGGCCATCCCCGCGTCGATGGCCGACTCTGAAGTGGCTCACCTGTTCGAGCGCCACGACTGGGTGTCGGCGCCGGTGGTGGACGACCACGGCAAATTGCTGGGCAGGATCACCATCGACGACGTGGTGGACGTGATACTCGAGGATGCCGATCACTCCCTGTTGGGCCTCGCCGGTGTCAGCGACGAGGAGGAAACCTTCACCACCGTACGCCGGGCGGCGCCGGGCCGCGCCCTCTGGCTCTCCGTCAACCTGGTGGCCGCCCTTATCGCCGCTTCCGTGGTCAACCTCTTTTCCGAGACCATCGAGAAAGTGGTGGCCCTGGCGGTGCTCATGCCCATTGTCGCCAACATGGGCGGTGTCGCCGGTCACCAGACCCTGACCGTGGTGGTGCGCGGCATCGCCCTGGGCCAGATCACCCGCGACAACCTGCGCTGGCTGCTCAGTAAGGAAGTCACGGTGGGGGCCCTGAATGCCCTGCTCTGGGCCATCGTCATGGGCTCCATCGCCTCGTGGTGGTTCTCTGATTACCACATCGGCGTCATAATCGCCTCCGCCATGGCCATCAACCTGGTTACCGCCGCCCTGGCCGGGGCGGCCCTGCCGGTACTGCTCAAGAAACTGAGCATCGATCCGGCCCTGGCCGGCAGCATGGCGCTGACCACGGTCACCGACGTGGTCGGCTTTTTATCTTTCCTGGGCCTGGCCACTCTCTTTTACGCATGAATACCGATCGAGAAGACACTGCACCGGACGACGCCGAGGGCCGCCCCAGCAAGAGTGCCCGGAAACGGGAAATGGCGGCCATGCGCGAGCTGGGCGAGACCCTGCTGGCTCTGCCCGCCGCCCATTTTGGTCGCATCCCCCTGGGCGAATCCACCAAAGATTCACTGGCCCTGTACAAGCGCCTGAAGCAGGGGGAGGCCAAGCGGCGACAGTTGCGTTATATCGGCAAGCTCCTGGCCGGCGAGGACCTGGACGCGATCTGGGCGGCGCTGGCCATGCGGGAGCAACAGGACAGACTGTTCCGGCAATATGCCGCCCTCGCCCAACAGTGGCGGGATCGGTTGCTGGAGGAGGGAGATGCAGCTTTTGAGGACCTTATCGTCGATCACCCCGGGCTGGATCGCCAGCGCCTGAGGCAGTTGATGCGGCAGGCGAAAGGAGTCAAGTCGTCGCCCGCCAGTAACAGGCTCTTCGTGTACCTGCGAGAAAGTCTTTTCCCTGACTGAGCCCGGTCTCAGGCTTCCGCCTTCCCCCTGTCCCGCTGTTCCGCTGCCCCTGAAAAATCGCAATATACTGATTTATAAAGAAATTATTTTTTGTGCGCTGCGCAAAAAAATCCTTGACAAGAACCCTCGCAGACACTAAATTGGTTGCTATTGTGCATCGCACAATTTAAAACCACTCTTTGATGGAGGTCCATGACCATGAAACTCAACACCGTACCCGGCAAGATAAAGGATTTCGCGGAAACCGGCCTGTTCACCGGCAAGAAAGCTTTCGAACTGCAGACCCGTTACATGGAAGCCTTCTTCAAGTCCAATACTGCGATTGTGGCCGAGCTGACCGATGCCAGGATCAGCAGCCTGCAGGAAACCGCCACCGCCAAGACGTTTTCCGAGTTTTACGAAAGCAATGTCGCTTTCGAGGAAACCTTCCGGGAAAAAATGAAGAGCCTGTATCAGGAAAACTCCCAGTTGATGAGTGACTATCAGAAGGAAGTGAAAGAACTGATACCCTTCGACAAGGATTTCTTCAACGGCATCAGGGAAACCGCCGAGGACACGTTTGCCTCCGCCCGCAAGGCGGTGGAGTCGGCAATGCCTTCCTCGAAGACACCGGCCAAAAAACCGGCGCCGAAGAAAGCCGCCAGCAGCACTGCCGCCGCTTCCTGAGCAGGCTGCCCGCAACGAAAAAGGCCGCACCCTCGGGTGCGGCCTTTTTTTATGCCCGAAAACCAGGCATCAACCGCACTTGGATTCGCCACAGTTCAGGCAGGTCATGCAGCCGTCCATGAGAATCATGGCCTTGGTCATGCACTTATTGCACAGGGATGCGCCCGCCGGAAACGGGTTCTCCCCGGCCGGAGCCTTGACCGCGCGGGATTCGAACTCGGAGCGCTTGGCATCCATGATCGCCTGCTGGTGCTCGGAGATTTCCGGCCCCTCGATCAGGCCAATACTCTTCATATGGGTTTCCAGGCAGTCGCCGATCTCGGCCACCAGGGAAGGCATGAACTTGCCGCCCTTCTTGAAATAGCCGCCTTTGGGATCGAACACCGCCTTCATTTCCTCAACCAGGAAGGTGCAGTCCCCACCCTTGCGGAACACCGCCGACAACACTCGCGTCAGGGCCACCACCCACTGAAAGTGGTCCATGTTCTTGGAGTTGATGAATACCTCGAAAGGGCGCCGTTGCTCGTGATCGGTGCCCTGGTTGAGGATGATGTCATTGATGGTGATGTACAGGGCGTGATCCGACAGCGGAGTCTTGATTTTGTAGGTGGTGCCGTGCAACGTCTCCGGACGGTCGACATTCTCGTCCATCTGCTCAACGGCCCGCTCCAGGGATTCCCGGGCAGGGTCAACCTCCTCCACGGGTTTCAGTACCTTGTAGTCGACGATCTTCGATTCGATTTTGACGGCCATATCAGAATTTCCCGTAGTAACCTTCTTTCAGTGCATCAAAAAGATTCGCGGCGGTGTGCATCTCGCCGTCGTATTCCACTTCCTCGTTGCCCTTGAGTTCCACCTTGCTGCCATCTTCGAGGGTGAACTGGTAGGTGGTATTGGTCAGGTCTTTCTCCTTGACCAGTACACCCTGGAAAGCTTCCGGATTGAAGCGGAAGGTGGTGCAGCCCTTGAGACCCTTCTCGTAGGCGTGCAGATATACGTCCTTGAAGTCGTCGAAGGGGAAGTCGGTGGGAATGTTGATGGTTTTGGAAATGGACGAGTCCACCCATTTCTGGGCGGCGGCCTGCACCTCCACGTGCTCCAGGGGCTTGATATCCTCGCTGGTCACGAAGTAGGCGGGGAGTTGCTCGCCGGTCTCCTCCGAGTACGGCATGGCACGGGCGTTGATGAGCTCCCGGTACGCGAGCAACTCGTAGGAAAAAACGTCCACTTTCTCCTTGCTCTTGCGGCCTTCGCGGATGACATTGCGGGCGTAATGATGGGCAAAGCTCGGCTCGATACCGTTGCTGGCGTTGTTGGCCAGGGACAATGAAATGGTGCCGGTGGGCGCGATGGAGGAATGGTGGGTGAAGCGGCAGCCCTTTTCGGCCATTTCATCCACCAGTTCGGGGGCCACCTCGGCGACCCGCTGCATATAATGGCTGTACCGGGCGTGCAGGACCCGGCCCTTGACCCTGTCGCCCACCTTGATGCCGTCTTCCGCCATTTCCGGACGCAGGCGCATCAGCTCCGGGGTGATATCGAACTCTTCCTCCATGATTGGCGCGGGACCTTTCTCCTTCGCCAGCTCAAGACCGGTCCGCCAGCCCGTGACCGCCAGTTCCCGGCTCACCCGCTCGGTAAAGCCCAGGGATTCGGCGCTGCCATAGGCCATGCGCAACATGGTCATGGTGGAGCCCAGCCCCAGGAAGCCCATGCCATGGCGGCGCTTGTCGGTGATCTCCCGGCGTTGCTGCTCCAGGGGCAGGCCGTTGATTTCCACGACGTTGTCGAGCATACGGGTAAACACGGCCACCACGTCCCGGTAATTGTCCCAGTCAAACCGGGCGTTCTCGGTAAAGGGGTCGATGACGAACTTGGTGAGATTCACGGAACCCAGCAGGCAACTGCCGTAGGGGGGCAACGGCTGTTCTCCGCAGGGGTTGGTGGCGCGGATATTCTCGCAGAACCAGTTGTTGTTGTCCTTGTTGACCTTGTCGATGAGGATAAAGCCCGGCTCGGCGTAGTCGTAGGTGGAGGTCATGATCACGTTCCAGAGCTTGCGCGCCTGGACGGTCTTGAAGATCTTGCAGGCCACACGCCCTTCTTCATCCTTGACGTAGTCGTTGTCGCCGGGGAAGTCCTTCCACACCACCTGGCCCTGGTCGTGAAAATCGATGTCGCTCTGCTCGGCCTCCTTCTCGGTGATGGGGAAACACAGGGGCCATTCGGTATCGCCCTTGACCGCCTCCATGAACTCCTCGGTGATCAACAGCGACAGGTTGAACTGGCGCAGCCGGCCGTCTTCCCGCTTGGCCCGGATAAAATCCACCACATCCGGGTGGCTGACGTCGAACGTACCCATCTGGGCACCCCGGCGGCCGCCGGCGGAGGATACGGTGAAGCACATGCGGTCGAAGATATCCATGAACGACAGGGGACCGGACGTGTAGGCGCCGGCCCCGGATACGTAAGCGCCGCGGGGCCTCAGGGTGGAAAATTCGTAGCCGATGCCGCAGCCTGCCTTGAGGGTCAGGCCCGCCTCCAGGTTGCGGTCCAGAATTCCCTGCATGGAGTCCGGCACGGTGCCGGATACGGTGCAATTGATAGTGGACGTAGCCGGCTTGTGCTCCCAGGCCCCGGCATTGGAAATGATCCGGCCGGCGGGGATGGCGCCATTGCGCAGCGCCCAGAGGAAACGCTCATACCACTGCTCCCGACGATCCTCCGGTTCCACCTCCGACAGCGACCGGGCCACCCGCTGGTAGGTGCCGTCGATGCTCGCGTCGATGGGATTGCCGTTTTTGTCCTTGAGGCGGTATTTCTTGTCCCAGATATCTTCGGAGGCGGGCTGGAGTCGGATGTTGACAGAGGAGTTTTTCTTCGAGGTTTTCAGGGCTTCTATCGACATAGTGATCCGTCTTCTAATTAGTCAGGTGGATTCCGGACAGGGCGCCGACGGCTCCCGGGCGGGAGGACCTGTCGGCAACAGGCAAAAGTTTACTGAACTGGCGCCAAGGTTGAACGATCAACCGTGACCAATCAAGGCCCTCCGTTCGAAAACCCTGCGACATTTCTTCCCGGCCCGCTTGAACTGCCACTTTCCGGCCGGATGGGCCGGATCGGATCGACCGCCTGGGGATCGCTTCCCGCGGGTGCAATTGCAAAACAGTCGCATTCCTAGTTCAATAACCACCGTTTCGCACCGGCGCGACGCCGATGCCACCGAAAAGACAAGACCGAATCAGGACAGGAAAGACCAGACCATGTCAAACGAGAAACAAATCGATCCCCGGGAACTGCGTAACGCCTACGGGACCTTTGCCACGGGGGTGACCGTTATCACCACCACCACGCCCGAGGGCCGCCGGGAAGCCATTACCGCCAACAGCTTTTCCTCCGTTTCCCTGGACCCGGCATTGCTGCTGTGGAGCATCGGCCGGGACTCCCGCTCCTTCGATGCATTTAACGGCTGCGATCATTTCGCCATCCATGTCCTGGGCGAAGACCAGCAGGAGTTGTCCAACCGGTTCGCCTCCAAGGACCTGACCGATAAATTCGCGGGTTTCGACATCGAGGAAGGCATCGCCGGCCTGCCCCTGCTCACCGATTACTGCGCCCGCTTCCAGTGCTCGATCTACAATCGCTACGAGGGGGGCGACCATATTATCCTGGTTGGTCGTGTGCTCGACTATGACACCCGCGAAAATGATCCCCTGGTTTTCCATGGCGGCCGCTACCGCCGCATTGCCTGAGGCTTGCGGATATCAGACGGTCAAAAGCGAGGGTGAGCGGTCGCGACTCTTGACCAGCACCAACTGAACATCGCCGGTGGCCCGCTCGATGAATCCGCCCTCGCAATAGCACAGGTAGAATTCCCACAGGCGCATGAACTCGGGCGGATAACCCAGTTCCCGGATGGCCCGGTAGTTGTCGTTGAAGCGCTGCCGCCACCGGCGCAGGGTCTCGGCGTAGTGGGGTCCGATATCCTCCAGATGGAAAAGCCGCAGGTCCGAATGGGCCGCCATTTTCTGGCACAGGGCCGATACCGAGGGCAGGAATCCGCCGGGAAAGACATAGCGCTGGATAAAATCCACGGAGCCCCGGTAATCGTCATAGAGCGCGTCGGCAATGGTAATGGACTGCAGCACCATTTTGCCGCCCGGCCGCAGCCGATCCGCGCAGACCCGGAAAAACCGGCCCAGGTTATTCTCCCCCACCGCCTCGATCATCTCGATGGATACCAGTTTGTCGAACCGGCCCTCCAGGTCTCGGAAATCCCGTTTCAGTACATCAATGCGGTGGTCGAGTCCTGCCTCGCGGATGCGTTCCCGGGCCAATTCGTGCTGGGCGTCGGAAATGGTGGTGGTGGTGACCCGGCAACCATAACGGCCGGCGGCATGGATGGCGAAGCTGCCCCAGCCAGTGCCGATCTCCAGGACATGGTCCTCCGGCCCCAGGTCGAGCTTGCGGCAGATGCGATCGAGCTTCGCCTCCGAAGCCTCCCTCAAACTGCTGTCGGGGCGCTCGAAAATCCCGCAGGAGTAGGTCAGGGTCTCGTCCAGAAAGAGCCGGAAAAAATCGTTGCCAAGGTCATAGTGGGCCCGGATATTGCGCCGGCTGCCCCGACGGGTGTTACGATGCATCCGGTGAAAAAGCTTTCGCACGGGATTCATTACCCTCCCGGTCCCGCTGTCGATCTGCTCGAGTACGTGCCGGTTGAGCAGCATCAGCCGGATCAGGCCGGTCAGGTCGTCACAGCGCCAGTGCCCGCGAATATAGGACTCGGCCGCCCCCAGACTGCCACCGAAGGCCACTTCCGGGTAGCAGTCGGTATCCACCACGGTCAGGCGAACCCGCAGGGGGCAATCCGGGCTGGCCCGCCCGAAGCACCGGGTCGTGCCGCCCTCCACCCAGTCCAGCTGGCCCGCTTCCAAACCGGCCAGACGGGTGAAAAGCAACCGGCGGGCGAGCCGGGTCAGCCAGCCGGCCGGCGCGGGACCGGTGCCGATTCTGTTCAAAACATTTTCGGAATCGCTCATCTCATCGCTCTCCGGTACGGGGATGGGAATAAAAGGGGGCACCCTTCAGCCAAAGACGCAGGGCCTGCCAGTGGATGGCGGCGACGATCTTCAGGCTGGCAAACGGCATGGCCGCAAAGGCGGCCGCCATGGCCCGGGTTGTCGGCCGGCGCCGGCGCAACCTCAGGGCCGCCCGGAACACGGGCCGCCCCTCCCGGTGGCTGACGATGCCCATGGCCAGCTCCTCGCCCGGCGGCCGGATGGTCCAACGGTAGTCGGTGTCCATGGGCAGGAACGGCGAGACATGGAAGTCCTTGCCGTGGCGAAAATGCAGGCTGGATTGCCCCGCCTGGGCGCGGGCATCGAGCAGGTAGCAGTGTTGTTCGCCCCAGGGCGTGTTGTTGACCTCGGCAATGATCCATTCCGGGTATCGACCGTCCCTGTCGTAACAGAAATAGAAACTCACCGGATTGAACCGATGGGCCATAAAACCCAGCCCGGTAAGCAGGCGGATGGGCCCGCCACAGGATTCGCCCGTGCGGGCCATAACCAGGTCCCGGACACACTGGTCCAGGGGGCGTTCCGCCGGCCCGAGGTGATCGCCACGGCGAAAACGGAAAGGGGAAAACCAGCGCCGCGAGGCCCCGGGAACCGCCGCCAGGGCCTTGTCGATATCGGCGATATCGAGCCACGCCATCACCACGCGATAGGTGAAGGCATGGGGCCTGGGGCCCGGCCGCTGGTGGCTAACCCGCCCGGCGTACAGCCAGGTGCTCATGGCGCTCCTCCCATTGCCGGAAGTGCTCGACGGCGTCGAGGGCACTGACCACACCGTCTTCATGGAAGCCATTGCGCCAGTAGGCGCCACAGAAAAAACTCCGGTTCACACCATTGATCTCCGCCTGCCGGCCCTGGGCGGCAACCCCGGCAAGGGTAAAAAGCGGATGATCGTAGGTCATGGCCGCCAGCACCCGGTCGGGCGGGACGCGGTGGTCGCTGTTGAGAGTGACGCAGAACGCCTCATCGCTGTCCAGAGACTGGAGACGGTTCATGTAGTAGGTGACCGCGGGCCGGACGGTGTCGTCCGCGGACAACCGGAAATTCCAGCTCGACCAGGCCCGGCGCCGGCGGGGAAGCCGGTCCTCGCCGACATGGAGCACGGCGCTGTTGCGCTGGTAGGGAATGGCACCCAGCACCGACTTTTCCGCGACATCGGCATCATCGAGCAGGGCCAGGGCCTGATCGCTGTGACAGGCGAAAACAACCGCATCGAACTTTTCCGGACCGGCGCTGGATTCCAGTTCCACCCGGTCGGGATAACGGCGTATCCGTGTGACCGGGGTGGCCAGTCGGATCCGCTCCCGAAAGGGCGCGATCAAAGCGTCCACATAGGTTCGGGAGCCGCCGGGAACCACGAACCAGTTGGGGCGACCGGCAGTGTCGAGCAGACCGTGGTTGTCGAAAAAACGCACGAAAAAGCGTGCCGGAAAAGCCAGCATTTCGGCCACGTCCGTGGACCAGATGGCGGCGCCCATGGGCAGCAGGTAGCGGTCGATGAAATACCGGCCGTAACCGCCATCCCGCAAGTATTCCCCGAGGGTGATACTTTCCTCTCCGCCATCGAGCAGCCGCCGGGATTCGCGGTTGAAGCGCAGGATATCCCGGATCAGGCCATAGAAACGGGGATTCACCAGGTTGCGGCGCTGGGCGAAGAGGCCGTTCAGGTTGCTGCCGCAGTACTCGAAGCCGGTGCGTTCGCAGTGCACGCTGAAACTCATCTCGGTGGGTTGGGCGGCCACCCCCAGTTCGCGCAGCAATGCGGTGAAGCGGGGGTAGGTCCTGTCGTTGAAGACGATGAACCCCGAGTCGACATTGAAGACCCGGCCATGACGCTCGATACGGTGGGTGTGGGTATGGCCACCCACGTAATCGTTGGCCTCGAAGACGGTGATATCGTGGTCGCGGTGCAGGCGCCGGGCGACCACGTTGCCGGCAATGCCGGTACCGATAATGGCAATTTTCACTGGCCTTCCTCCGGGTTGGCGGCGTTGTCGTCGCGCCGGTAGACAAGAAGCCTGTCGCCCGCCACCGGCGAACGCAGGCCCAGCCAGTCGTCATTGCCGCCATACCACAGATCGATATGGCTGTCGGGCAGGAGCAGCCGCACAGCCCGGGCCGGGGTTTCACGCCAGGGCAGCGAATCCGGGCCCCGTTGCCGGTAATCCACCGGCTGGAGTTCCCCCGTCTGGGCATTGAGCAGGGCATCGGTGTCGAGCAGACGGGGGCGCCAGTAGGCGAAACTGCGAACGCAGTCCCGCTCGATCACCCGCGAGCGGTCGTTGACGATCAGCCGCAGGCCGTCGCCGGTGCTGCTACCGGTGACCCGGTAGATGTCCCCGTCGTCGTCTGTTCGCGCATCGATGCCAACCAGGCAACCGCCCTGCCAGCGTTCCTCGGAACGGTGCTGGTAGCGATAGGCCGTAAAGAACAGGAAACTCACTTTGTAACTGGCCTCGCTGATCACCCGGTGGCTGCCGCCATCGCCGGGCGTCAGGATAAAACGGTGGTAACCGATTTCCCGGTCATCCAGGAACACCCTGAAATGCATGGTCTCGCTTTCCGAAGCGAGGGTGTACAGGGGCGCCAGCACTAACAGGGCGGCGATCATCTGCCTTATCATGGTCTAACCCTCCTCCCCTGCCGGGGAATTCCGGGGCGGGCCGGGAATAAAGGCCGGGGTTTCCCGGATATAGCGGCGGTAACCCGGGCGCCGTTCGGCAATGTCCTTTTCCAGGAGCACCACGCCGGACACCCGGAGCAGAAGTACGGTCATCAACAGCGGCGACACCAGTGTCCACCAGGCACCGGCGGACGCCGCCACCAGGAATATGCCCCACCAGAAACAACATTCGCCGAAATAATTGGGGTGCCGGCTGTAGCGCCAGAGCCCCGTGTCCAGCACCCGACCCCGGTTATCGGGATTGCGGCTGAACCGGTCCAACTGCCGGTCGGCCACGGTTTCGACGATAAACCCCAGGGCGGCCAGGAGGCATCCCGCCACGCTTAAGGCGCCCAAGCCCGGCGACTCCGGCTGGAGGACGCCGAAAAGCACCCAGCTGGCAACCCAGGCGAGCACCGCCTGGAGAACGAAAACCAGGAAGAAACTCTTCCACCAGAAGCCCGGTGAATTCCGTGCCCGGATGGCCCGGTAACGGCGATCCTCCGGGGCGCCCAGGTTGCGCCGCGCCAGATGGATGGCAAGTCGCAGGGCCCAGGCCACCACCAGCACCATCACCAGCCACTGGACGGGACCGGCCCCGGTGACCGGAAACCAGATGACCGCGGCCATCAAAAACAGCAGCGGCCAGACGATGTCCACGAGCCCGGCGTTGTGACGATAGACACTGAGCAACCACACCAGGGTCGCCACCACCAGGTTGGCAATCAGGGGTTCGAGAAAAGCAATCATAGGGAGTACCCCGATTTGTGGTGCCGGCAGGCTTCCACCAACTCCCGAAGCCGGCGTGCCGTGTACACACTGGCAGGTGTCAATACCAGCCAGCCACCTGCCAGCAGGATCAGCATCGCCCCCGGCTCCAGAAAGACCGCCGCACCCAGTTTCTCCCCGGCAAAAAAGGCAAGGGGCCCGCCGGCGGCGCCGAACAGTGCCGCCAGCAGCCACCGACCCTGGAGCCAACGCAGGGAATGATTGAGTGTCGTGGCAAAATTGGCCCAGAGACAGGCCAGCCACAGGGGCGCCCATTGCCCGCCGCCATCACCGTAGGCGATCCAGCCCGTGGCCAGCACAAGGGTCTCCCAGAGCCAGCCAACCACGGCCAGAGCCGCCAGCAGGAGCAGCTCCGGGATGGGATTGCGTACCCACATCAGGTGCAGGGCAAAGACGGCAATGGCTATCAGGTAGGCGAACAGCATCTGGTCGGCGGCAACATTGAGAACAATACCGAACCAGCCCACCTGGAACTGGATAAAGTTCCAGATACTAGCCATGATGATCCTCCCCGGCGTCACCCGTATCGTGCCCCTGCCGGAACAGGTAATGCCCCACATACCAGGTATTGCCGCCGTCGAAACGGAACAATTCCGCACAGGCCAGGAAAAACAGGCGCCAGCGCACGAACCAGGTGGCCGCCTCGTTGCCGTAGACGCGGTCGAAGATGGGCATCACCGCATCGCGCCGGCTGTCCATCCGCTGGAGCCACGCTTCCAGGGAGCGGGCATAGTGATTGCCGTTCCAGGCCCAGTGATTCTCCAGTTTAAGGTGCTCCTGAAAGTGGAGAGGGAGGTCGGCGCTGGGCATGAGTCCGCCGGTGAAGAAGTAACGGGCCATCCAGTCGGCGCTGTCCCCGGTTTCGAAAAAATAGGGGGCGGACCGATGACAGAAGATATGCATAAAGAAGCGTCCATCCGGCTCCAGCCACCGGGATACCCGCCGGAACAACTGGCGCCAGTTGCGCATGTGCTCGAACATCTCCACCGACAGGATGCGGTCGTAGCGGACCGGACTGGTGAACGTGTTCATATCGGCAGTGAGTACCTGGATATTGGCCAGGCCCAGCCTTGCCGCCTCGGCCTCGATATGGAGGCGCTGGGAGCGGGAGTTGGAAACCGCGGTAACGCGGGCCCCGGGGTACCGTTCCGCCAGCCAGAGGCTGAGCGACCCCCAGCCACAGCCCATATCCAGAATATGCTGGCCGTCGGCAACGCCCGCCCGCTCGCAGGTAATGGCCAGGGCCGCCTCTTCCGCCGCCTCAAGGGTTTCGACCCCAGCCGGCCAATAGGAGCCGCTGTACTTTTGGCGGGGACCCAGCACCCACCGATAAAAATCGGCGGGCACCTCGTAGTGTTGCCGGTTGGCGGCCTCCGGCTGCACCGCCACCGCCGACAGGTCCATGGCTCGCAGGAATTGACGCTTCTGTTCGGCCAGGGCCTCGCAGTCTCCGGGCGCCAGGGAGGCCAAACGTTGGCGCAGCAACTGCCGGATACCGAAGCGCAGGACGGGGTCCGGAACCCGGCCGGACTCGGCCAGGTCGATGAGCGTCGATGTGGGCATGACCCGTTCCATTGGAGTTTCCATGATTACCGCTCCTCACTGATATGGCGGTACACCGCTTCGACGCCGGCGACCAGTTCGCTGCCCACGCTAATTGCACCGGCCGCCGCCAGCGCGTCGCCACTGTCAACGGCTCCGCGACCACCCACCAGGACCGGCACTGAAACGGCGGCCACCAGCTGGCGCACGTCCCGCTCCACCACCTGCCAGCCCGGTGTTACGGTACTCGACAGGACAATGCCCCGGGCCCGGGTCCGGGAAACCACCTTGGGCAGTTCCGATAGCGGCATATCGCCTCCCAGGAGAACCGGGTCGAGTCCCCTGGCGCGGGCCACCAGCGCGAAAAAAAGCAGGCCGTACTCGTGCTGTTCGCCGGGCAGGCAGGCGCCCACCACGCGCAGTCCTCCCACCGGCGCTTCCCCGTGATGCCAGCGCGAACCCAGTTTGTTGCGGATATACAGGCTGAAAAAGTGTTCCTCGGCGACCACGGAATGGCCGCGCTCCCAGCGCTCGCCCATGTCGCGCAGGAGGGGAATGATCAGTTCCTCGGTCACCCGGCCTATGGGGTAATTGGCAAGAGCCTCGTTGTACAGGTTGTCCAACCTGACCTCGTCGAAAGCCTCCACGGCCTCGACCATGGCCTGCCGAAGTTGCTCCCACGTCCCGCCCTCGCCCGGCTCCGCAGCGGACTGCGGGCGGCCGGCGTCGAGGACATCGCCGACCCGGCTGACGGGAATACCGGAATCGAGCAGGGCCAGTACCCGCCGTATCAGGGCAATGTGCTCGACGCTGTAAAGACGATGACCCTTGGGTGTACGATGGGGGCGCAGGAAGCCATACCGGCGCTCCCAGGCCCGCAGGGTCACCGGTGCCACCCCCGTGGCCTCGGCCACCACACTGATGGGGAACAGATCCTGGCTGTCCCGGACATCGACAACGGTATTTTGATTGGCCATGGGATATACCTATACAATTCTGTATAGGTATTTGTACATATTCTGAAAAAGAATGCAACCCCTTTCTGCCTTATCCATTAATGCGGATCGCCACACCCGGCTGACGGCTCGCTTTGTACGCAAAGAGGAGGCTTTGGAGTCGGTCGGGCCTGGCCAGGCTAGGCCAGGCCATTACAGGGAAAGAGCAGGATATGGGCTGTTCAAGGGCGCCTTCTCGGGCCAGGCGGGACCAGCCATGACCGCTGGCGCCGCAGACGCTCCCGGAGCGGCATATGGAAAGCTGGCCCGCAGCCAGAGGCCAGATCAGGGATTCAGCACCGGGTCATATCGTCGGGAAAGGAAGGCTGGAGGCAACGCGCCAGGGTTGCCTGAACTGACGACCGGCCTGAACCCGACCGGTTCCACACACCGCTTGCCCCGCAAGAACCCGTGGCGGGACCTGTCTTCAGGATGCCAGATGACCCCAGAGGTCGTATTCGTCGGCGTCCTCGACCACGGCGCTGACGATATCGCCCGGCCGCAGATGGGTCTGGTCGTCCAGGAAAATGCTGCCGTCGATTTCCGGGGCGTCGGCCCGGGTACGGCCCACAGCACCCTCTGCCACCACCTCGTCGATAATCACATCGACCCGGGTGCCGATCTTGTTGGCCAGCCTGCGGGTGCTGATGGCCTGCTGGGTGGCCATGAAACGCTCCCAACGCTCCTGCTTTACCTCCTCCGGCACGGCACCGGGCAGGTCGTTGGCCGGGGCGCCCGCCACCGGCTCGTACTGGAAACAGCCGACCCGGTCGAGCTGGGCCTCCTCCAGCCAGTCGAGCAGGTACTGGAAGTGTGATTCCGTTTCGCCGGGAAAGCCGGTGATAAAGGTGCTGCGGATGGTCAGGTCAGGACAGATTTCCCGCCATTGCCCGATGCGGCGCAGTACTTTTTCTTCGTTGGCGGGCCGCGCCATGGCACGCAGCACGTCCGGATGGGCGTGCTGGAAGGGAATATCCAGGTAGGGCAGGATCTTGCCTTCGGCCATCAGGGGCAGCACCCTGTCCACGTGGGGATAGGGATAGACATAGTGCAAGCGTACCCAGACCCCCAGTTCCCCCAGGGCTTCGCAGAGTTCCTGCATACGCGTCTTGACGGGCCGTCCCTGCCAGAAGCCGGTGCGGAATTTGGTATCGATGCCATAGGCGCTGGTATCCTGGGAGATCACCAGCAGCTCCCGGGTGCCGGCCTGGACCAGGCGCTCCGCTTCGTCGAGCACATCGCCGATGGGCCGGCTTACCAGGTCGCCGCGAATGGACGGGATAATACAGAAGCTGCACCGGTGGTT